>JASHOU010000075.1 GCA_030038475.1 Terriglobales bacterium
AGTAACTCTCCTCTTGCCTGGATTTACAATCGTCCAGCAAGTAATGCACCCGGGTAAGTTCCTTCCATCCCTTGTACCATTGATCTCATAAATGATTTTCGTGGGAGGGCGCGACCTTAGTCGTGCCGTCTCGATCCGTCAAGACTGCGATCTACTCTGAATCTCATCGCCTATTTATGAGACCGTAACAATTCTAGTTATATAACCCTTACTAACAAGAGTTTGTAAAGCAAAATATTTCAGTCAAGTCGTACCAGAAACACCGATCCCTCGCTCGTCTCGGTCTCTCGTACAAGTGCCATTGCCCGCTGCCGATCGTCGTCCAGCACTCTTACTCGCACCCACCAGACGCCCACCGGGCTTATGAACCTCACCACTTTGGCCGTCTGGTAACGTTTCTGCAGATGTTGCTCCAACTTAGCCGCTGTTTTTTCTCCATGAAACGACCCAATCTGTACCGCCCAGCGTCCACCGGTATCGATAGGCAGCGGCGTTTCCAACACCTCCAATCGAACTCTGGCGGTACCGGGTAAGTACACATCGAGCGCCTTCGCCGCGGCCAGAGATAGGTCGACGATGCGCCCTTCCACAAACGGCCCGCGATCTGTAATACGCACTAACGCTGCATGTCCCGTCTGTAAGTTCGTAACCCGTACGATCGAACCGAGCGGCAAGGTTAAATGTGCCGCCGTCATGGCGTGCATGTTATAAAGCTCGCCATTCGATCCGCGCCGGTTGTTATACGGAGCGCCATACCAGCTCGCCGTTCCCGTTTCTTCAAAAATGGGTTTCGCACCAGCCGGAACTTCGATCTTCTCGTTTCCCGTTGCCTCCGTCGTCTGTGCCGACGGCGCAGTCACCCCTGGTTTTTCTTCAGGAATCGATGGCGCCGGAGGAACTTGCGCCTGCACCGGCTTATTCCGGCCACATCCACTCAGCAGGCTGCCAAGCGATACAAGCAGCAAAAGACACACCACGCGCCACGACAAAGGCAAGCGCCGCTCACCTTGCAGCTGACAGTTGGAAAAAAGGCAATTCAAGAACTCTTGCGCTGCGATTCCAGATACTCTGCGAACTGCGACAGTTTTTCCGCCGCGGTTCGCAGCGCCTTCGAGGAATGTGATCGCACCGCTGGCACAACTTCGTCGTTCAGATACGTCACCAGCTCCGACGTCTCTTTTTCCAGGGTTTGCGCAATGTTCGCCACCGAGCGATTGAAGCGCGCGGAAGCCTCTTCCACCTTGCGGTCGAATTCTGTCATATGCATCCTGCCGGTTGGGAGTAATGGCCACGCAGCTTTTGCGGTTACCAGGCTTCATTATTATCGTGGGCTCCGAACCGCCGGTCAATTGGCAGATATGGAAACTGGCTAGCCCTAGGCAGGCCGGGGCAGGGTACAATCACGCCATGCGCTCGAGGATCCCTGCTGAACCTCCACAGCTTTGTCTTGATTTGATGCTGATTTTCGCGCTGATGTTCGCAATGATGTTCGCATCGGCCTGCACTTTCTACGGCGAGCATCCGGCGCACGCCTTTTCCGACGCAACCGGCGGCGAGGGCCTGGAGCGCGTCTTTTGGGAAGATGTGCAGGCTGCGAATTGGGTTGCGATCGAACGCGTCCTCGCGTCCAACTACACCGGCATTACGCCAGGCGGAACGCTCGATCGCAACGCGACACTTCAACAATATCGTGGCTGGCAGTTAAAGAACTTTTCCCTCGGCGATCTGAAAACCGAGTTGAACGGAAATACCATCGTCGTCACCTATACCATTACCCTGAACGGCGTCAGTTCCAGCGGGGCCGGCGCCTCGCAACCGCTGCCCTCGGCGCCTCAACACATGATGACGGTTTGGCAACAGCAAAAGAAGGGATGGATCGTCATAGCGCACAGCGTAAACCAATAATCATGCGCGCGTCGCGCAACATCGCCGCACGATCGCACCTGGCCGCGTCTCCCGCAACCGGCCAGAATCTGAAAGCATTTCGCCGCGCGCTTCTGCGCTGGTACGACCGGCATCGCCGCGATCTTCCCTGGCGCCAAACGCGCGATCCCTATGCCATCTGGCTCAGCGAAATCATGTTGCAGCAGACGCGCGTCGCAGCCGTGCTCGACCATTACCGCAATTTCCTCGAACGCTTCCCGAACGTGCCGGCGCTCGCCGCAGCTTCCGAAGAAACCGTGCTCGCCGCCTGGAGCGGCCTCGGCTACTACCAGCGCGCCCGCCGCTTACATCGGTGTGCGCAGCAGATTGCCCAGCGGCACGACGGTTGTTTCCCGCGCGATCTCGAATCCTTGCTCGCACTGCCGGGCATCGGACGGTACACCGCCGCTGCCATCGCCAGCATCGCCTTCGCCGAGCCCGTGGCCGTAGTCGATGGCAATGTCGCGCGTGTGCTGCAACGCCTGATTCCAACTGGTTCGACTCAAACTAAGTCGGCTCCAACTAAGTCGACTCGAACGAATCCGGCTCTAACAAAAATGGCCGCCGCTCTGACCGCTTCCCAAACCTGGCAACACGCGCAAACGCTTCTCGACCCCGCGCGGCCCGGCGACTTCAATCAGGCCATGATGGAACTCGGCGCAACCCTGTGTCTGCCGCGCCAGCCCCGCTGTCTGATCTGTCCCGTGCGGCAATGGTGTGCCTGGCAATGGTGTACCCGGCAACGCCGCCCCTCGCAAGAAGAACTTCCTCGCCTTAAACCGCCCTCCCGGCAAACGAAAAAGCAAATCTGGTGCGCGCTCGAGTTTCGCAATAACAATGACAATGACAATGCCAACGCCAACGCCAACGCCAATGGCAACAACGAAAGCAAATCCAACGCCAGCATTCGCCTGGTGCGACGCTCCAGGCGAGCATCACTCATGCCCGGCATGTGGGAACTTCCGCAAGCCAGCGAGCTTCCACACTCTTCGGCCCAAGCCGCCAACTGGCGCGCGCTTCTCTGGCGCACCTTCCGCCATTCCATCACCACCACCGACTATACCGTCCATGTTTTAAGAAACGACGCTTTAAGAAACCATGTACCAAGGAACGATGTTCTTCGAGATGACGGCCTGAGAATTGACGTGCCCCTGAGAACTGGCGTGACAAAGAACGGCTCACACCCGCGCCTGGAATTTCCCTCCCTCATACACAAAAGATGGATCCCCATCGGTCGCGTCCCCCAACTCCCTCTTACCGGATTGACGCGCAAAATCCTAAAGGCGGGCGGTATCATTTAGTTAAGGAACCAATCTCTCTCTATGACTTGGCTCGATCGCCTGTTCGGAGGTGCAAAAGATATGACTGCATTGCGGGAAGGAACCAAAGCTCCCGACTTCTCTCTGCCTGCAATGGACGGCAGCGCCCTCTCGCTGCAGGCGGCTCTGCTGCAAGGCCCGGTCGTCGCCGCCTTCTTCAAAATATCCTGCCCCGTCTGCCAGTACACCTTCCCTTACCTTGAGCGTTTGCACAAGGCCTACGGCAGCCAGAAAGCCACAATACTGGGCATTTCCCAGGACGACAAAACCAACACCGCCGCATTCTTGCGGCAATATGGCGTCACATTTCCCGCCCTCCTCGACGATCCCGCCGCCTACGTGGTTTCGAATGCCTACGGCCTCACCAACGTGCCCTCGTGGTTTTTCATCGTGCCCGATGGCGAAATCAAAATCTCCAGCGTCGGCTGGGTCAAAGCGGATATCGAGGATCTCAACCGCCGTCTCGCCGATGCCAACCACACCTCGTTGCGCCGCCTCTTTCATCCCGGAGAAAGCGTCCGGGACTCCCAACCCGGTTGAGGCTCAAAAAACTAATCCCCGCGGTCGCGGGCAAAATCGGAATGAAACACTGGAGTGGAAGATTCCCCAAGATATGGGATCTCTCTATGTCTCCGTGACTCCGTGGTGAAACGACCCCAGACCCTTGCACCAGCGTAACTTTCTAGCCATCTCGCGCCGTGTTAGCCTCCTCCTTAGCATCGCAGTTTCAACCCTTTGCGAGCACGCGCCGCGACAAAGCACGCTCCGCAGGAATAAGCGTTCGAACATGCCCAAGCTCCCGATCTTCCGCCTGCGCAACTCCGAACCGGCCACTTTGCCCGAACTGCAATACTATGAAATCACGCTCGCCTTCCGCGATCTACAATTGGGCGTCGATAATCTTCGCTACGACGTTTTTCTCAGCCCCCGCATCACCGCCGATCTAAGCTTTCATCTCGCGCGTTACATCTGCCGTTTCGGCGAGGTGCAATCGCTTCTCGAAATGGATGTGCCCACTGCGGCGCAACCCCAATTCGTACGCGCCGCCGATGACGGCCCCAAGCTGCGTAAGCCCGGCCCAGCCGACCTGAAATCCCTGCTCGTTTCCATCCATCTCGCGATTCTGAATCGCGCCAAGGCCGAGGCCAATCCCTCGGTCGATATGCTCGGGCGCCTGGCTGTGCTCAAGTTCATCCGCAGCGAACTGCAAACCCAATTTTCGAAAATTCTCGAACAGTGCCGCATGAAGTCCAAATCGCTCGAAGGAGTGCGGCAAGCCAAGATGATGCAGACCCAGGAACTCGTCTCTTCGTTCCAGGTGCGCAAAAAAATCGTCATCCGCCGCGCCGGGCAGGAGGTCTTTCACCTCTTGCGCGAGATCGAAAAAGAAACGCTGGCCCGCACTCGCCGCTCCCTGCTCGGCGAATTGCCCGCCGATTCCTATCGCCTCCTGCTCAATCCGCTGATTCTTACCGAAGATGGCCGCGACGATTATCTCTGCGCCGAGCACTATTACATGTTCGGCAACTTCGATAAGGATCCCGACCGTTTCCCGCGTCTGCGCCAGTTCGCGCTCGATTTTCTCCAGGAGCTCGGCTACGGCGCTACCGAAAATGCCGAGCGTCTCGAGCAGGCGCTCAACGTTCCCGAAAACGCTGCCACACTGGTCGGGTCCGGCAACGGCGAAGACCTCACCCCCGAAGATCGCCAGCGTCAGGACCGTCTCGACATCTGGACCCGCATGTTGCAGCGTGACGGCGCGCTACCCTACGTCGTTGCCTCCTACGAAGCTGTTCCCCTGCTCGCCGAGTACGCACCGCGCGTGAATCCGCAGCAGATCAAAAACGCGCTCATCACCCGCGAAGAAGCCGCCCGCGTCGAAAAGATCATCGCCGAATGCCGGCTCCATTCCGACCGCCTCTCCGCCGCCATCGGACGCGTCGCTTCCTGCCGCGGTTCCGAGCGCAGCCGTTTCGCCGCCCGCCTTCTGCACGACCTTTTTTGCTATCACCGCGATCTGCGCGGACTCGAAGCCCTTACCAGCGGTTTTGACAGCATCAATCTCGTCACCGACGATAAGGTCCGCCGGCTCTCCACACTCAATGGCATGTTGTACGAGTTCCTGCCTCCCGAAGATCAGAAGGTCGCCGAAGATCGCGTGGTCGATCACATCATCCTCAAGGCCGACGTGCGCGACTCTTCGCGCCTCACCCGCTCGTTGATGGAAAAGGGCATGAACGCCGCCTCCTATTTCAGTCTCAACTTCTACGATCCCATCAACAAACTATTGGCTAAATACGGAGCTACCAAAGTTTTCCTCGAAGGCGACGCCATCATCGTCGCCCTGCTCGAGCGCGAAGGCGAAGCCATGCTCGGCGTGGCCCGCACCTGCGTCCTGGCGTGGGAAATCGTCAGCCTGCTGCGCGAGTACAATCTGCTCCTCGAACGCTCCGGTCTGCCGCCAATGGAAGTCGGACTCGGCATCGCCTACCAGGATTCGCCTCCGCTCTATCTCATGGATGGCGAGCACCGCATCATGATCTCCGATGCCATCAATGTGAGCGACCGTCTTTCCTCCTGCAACAAGCGCGTCCGCAAAAAAATCGCGCCCGACGCCGGAGTCTTTCAGGTCTACTCGGTGCAGATCGGTGGCAACAACGCTGTCGACGTGGCCACCAAGACCGGAACACCCGCAGGTCGATCCGAAGCGGCGGCATCCGGAACTGGAACACCAGGAGTCGAAGCGCCCGAAATCGCATCGGAAGAAGTGCGGCTGAACTACAACGTTGGAGGAATCTGTCTGAGTGAATCGGCGTTCCGCAAATTGCAGCAGGAGATCTCACTCACCGTGTTGCAGACAAATCCAAGCAAAAGCCAGCGCGGCGCCGGTTTCGCTGGATCGGCTCTGACTGGACCTGGCTTTAACGGAATCTGGCTCGACGATCAGCGCGAATTCTTTGTCGGCACCGTCCCCATCGCCAACGGCGCGTTTCGCAAGATTGTCATCCGCAAAAACCGCATCGCCCAGGTCGATGTCCGCGACCTCTCCATAGTGCGCTGGACCGGCCAATACTACTACGAAGTGTGCGCCAATCCCGCCGTCTACGCTGCTTTAGAGGGAGAGAAATCTGCCCCTGCTCAGCGGTAGAATAAGGCCTAACCCTGGCCTGCATTTGTTGTTGCCGTCCGGACCAACATGGGCTGATCTTATGTCAGATCAACCTCTTCGAGGTACAGCGCACGCGCCTCTCTCACTGCATTCTTGTGCCAGCGCCAGCATTTTCCGAAACGTTCTTAGACAAACATTCACTATCGCTATGTAAGGAACACTATTTTCAAAAGGAGGAGAAAATGGCGTTTAACAACTTAGGGCCCCTTACCCAACTGGCCCCAGGCGGAGTAGCCTATTGGTGGTATAACTTTGGGGGTGGCGATCAAGGCACGCAATTTGCCTCCGCCGATATCCAAAACCCGGGATGGAGTTCCCCACATCTGGCGGATCAACAGAGGAAAGAACTTGACAACAATGACAATGCTACTTACTTCGTGAATATTACGAACCAGGGACCGGGAACTTGTAATCATAACCTTCAGGGCGGAGGGATGTCATGAAGGTAACGATTATAACGGATCACCTCGGTAATCTGGTCGGCACGGTCAAGGGGCATAGCCTGTCGTCCAAGCAGGGAAAGCTCGAAGCGGGAATAGCGATGGGCCCTGGTCAAAAAGCGCATTTTGTTGAGGTCGATGAGGCGCTCGCTAAGATAACGGACGGTGCCGAGTTCCACGAAAAGATAAAGAGACACATCCCAAAATCCTGAAAAACGAAACAATCAACGCAAAGCCCGGGGTATATTTGATTCCGGGCTTTGTCTTGAACGGATATGGTGTTGTGGAAAGTTCTCCCTCAGAATAGAAAAGTTGGACTTCTTGAGGCTATGCTCCCTCAGCCCTAGAAGCTTCCCCGCACCCGGAACGGAATCTCCACCACCGCCTCCAGCGCCACCGGTTTCCCCGCCCGTTCCGCCGGCAAAAATTTCCAGCGCGCCAGCGCTCTCGCCGCATAACCATCCAAACGGTCGTCGGGGCTGTTGAGCACGCGAATCTCGCCCACCTTGCCATCGGCCTGAATCACCGCATACAGCGTCACCATCCCGTGCACGTTAGTCCGCATCAACTCCAGGGGATACCCCGGGTCCGATTTCTCCATCGCCACTGGCGCCAGCAGCTCTCCGCTTTTCGCGCCCGCCTGCATCTCCGCAAACCGTATCACCCAGCTCCCCGTCGATGAAGTCAGATTTGGCATATTCAGCGTCATCGAATACGGACGCTTGCCCCTAAAAACCTGCCGGTCCACATCGGTAATCTTATCGTCGGGAACCGGAGTCGCAGCCCGCGCATTCTTCGGCCCGCCCGCCGACGCAATGCTGGCCATCTCGCTCCCCTCATCCGCCCCGCCAACATGCAGTCCCGAAGGTAAAGACGAAGATCCGTTGGGCCCGCTGAAGCTGCCGTTCGCCTTCGCTCCCGTCAAATACGGAGTTCCCGTAGCTCCCACTTTTCCCCGCGGAGTCGCCGCGAACGTTCCCCGCCGATTGCCTGCCGGAACCGCCACCGGTCCTGTCGGCGCCACCGGATGAATCCCCAGCGCGATCAGCCTTCCCCCCGCATTGCCGCTGCCCGCCGCGGTCACGCTCGGCGGTGGTGCAACCGGCTGCACGCTTCCACCCGTCAGCGCTACACGCCCCACCAGCGAATGCTGCTCTGCCACCGTTAACTGCGGAGCTGGCCCGACCACCTGGCTCGGTGCAATATTCACCGGCCCCACGCGTCCCTTCGCCTGCGTCAACTCCGGCGGCGGTGCGATCACATCCGTCTTCATCGCCGCCTGCACCACGCGGTCGCGCGCCAGCTCTACATCGGGCGCCGGAGCCACAACCTGCGTCGGTGGCGCTACTACGCGGTTCGCCGAAGCCTGCGCCGCATCCAGCGGAACCTCCGGAACAACCGCGCCCGTGGCCACGATATTCGGCAACGCCACGTCGTGCTCCAGCTTCACGTCCGGCGGAACAACAATCGTCTGCGTTCGATTGTCCGCTTCCCGCGGAACCGAAATGATCGGCTGCTTCGCATACACTGGATCGGGCTTTTCCACCTTCGGCGGATCGACCGCTCCCGTATCGAGCGGCTGCAAATATTCCTGCGGCGAATAAACAACCAGCGACGAACGGTCAAACGGATCGGCCAGAATTTTCTGCTGCCGGAGCCAGGCGAACGAAATCGCCCAGATCAGCGCAACCGCCAGACCATGCAGGATCGCCGATTGCGCAATCCTTCCCCACGGGGGCGGCCGATGAACGAAAACATCGTGCCATAGGTCGAATCCGTCAATGTTGTCATTGTGATGATCGTCACTGTGGAGTTCATTGCCACCGCCATTGCCTGCGCCGTCCCCATCCCCCGGACCGGGCGTCCGGCGCGATCCGGCCCGGAGCGCCCGCACCTCGTTCCGAAACCCCGGGCTCGCCGGATCCTTCTCCACCAGCAGTCGCAACAGTTTTTGTTCCGGCGATTCCATCTCGTTCCCTCAACCTCTCTACAATCGAACCTTCGTGTACTGACTCAAAAACTCATTTCTAAAGGGAAGGGCTCTGAAAGGGCGCGGTCGCCGCGCCGGAAAAAGCGTCCCTCATGCCCGGGGCTTTAGCCCCAAAGCTGGGGCCGTATTCCTGGTGTTGAACAAAAATTCGGCAAACTCCTTAACCAACCCTCTAAGACGATGCCCCGGAAAGAATCCGAGGCGTTTTGGCCGGCTCGCCACGGACGGCGACTCTGTTCCCAGAATTATACAAGCTCCTCAAGGTTTCGAAACGCACATTAGTTGTGTTGGCCCTCATCCAAATATCGCCCCCAAAAGCCCCGGTCCATCGAGCGGACCCTTGGGTTGTGGACCTCCTGGGCGTCCATCTTTCGTATCAACGGCGGGTGTTTCGGCGATAAAACGCCGGCCGCTGGCTTCGTTGCGCCAAGTCGTGCGTTTTTCCACCGCATTTTTATCTTCCTAACTCCTTCCCATGGTTCTCGATAGCGTTATTGTACATACATATGTATCCTACGGGTACGCCTGCACAAATGTTTCATGTGAAACAATTTGTACATATATTTGTCGTAAGTCATTTGGTAACGAAGCGTCAGAGGCACTGCTGACAGATGGCTGGTCAAAAATCCCCGCAAATGTTTCACGTGAAACAATTTGTGCGTACATTTGCCGCATCTACTTCAACGTGTCGCTGCGGTAAAGCTGGCCGCGCACCGACCGATAATTAAACGCGATAAACCGGCCGTCGGGCGTAATGGAGACGGGAATGGCCAGCGGTCTCAGTCCGATTTGCTCTTTGGGCACGACGGCCTGCCATAATTCCCGCTGCCCGGTTTCCACGTCGATCTTATAAATGTTCAGGCCGGTGGCGGTGGGTGATTGTGCGAATATGTGTTTTGAATCCGAGGCCCACGCCACGGGCAGCTCGCCCTCCTGAATGCCGGCCAACGGCTTGCTGCTTCCGCCTTCCACCGATCGCACCACCCATCCCTTATTCTGAAGAAATAGCGAATGTCCGTCGGGTGAGACCTGAGCATCGTCGCTGTGCTCGCCTGAGAGTTGCTTCACTGTCGAACCGTCGATATCCGCCATGTAAATGCCTTGGGGCTGGCCGGACAGGCTCCCTAGGAGCAGGATGTGCTGTCCATCGGGGAACCAGTACGCCCAATCCGGACGAAACCCTTCCCAGTGCAGTACTCGCCCTTGACCGGGGCCGACGGGAACAATCTGAACTTTTCCCGCCGGATCGCCCGGCATCAGAACCAGCGCCCATTTCCCGTCGGGCGAAATATCGGTGCCAAAGCCAGCTCCCACAGCGAGGCGAACTGCGGGAGAGCCGTCGGTCTTGCGCACATACACGGCGTAACCGTTACCGGCGTGCTCGGAAAGATCGCTGAAGAGCAGCGTGCTTCCGTCTCGCGTCAGGCGAGGACCGTACGGGAAGTCCAGCCAATTCAGGTCGCGCTCTTTATTGGAGCCGTGCTCGATCAGCGTCATGAGCACGCGATTCTCGTCGTTCGAAAGCAGCGCGCGGCCAGACGTCGCCACGTCGTGAATGCGCGTGGAACCGATACTGCAATGCATCGTCCGCTGTTTGCCCGAAAGCGTGACGGCCCGAATGCAATATTGCTCGCCCGATTCCGCGGCAGAAAACCAGATTTCTTTTCCTGAAGGCGCCCACGCCAAACCCTCCAGCGACTCCCACCCGGTTGAAAGC
Source organism: Terriglobales bacterium (assembly GCA_030038475.1). Lineage (GTDB taxonomy): Bacteria > Acidobacteriota > Terriglobia > Terriglobales > Acidobacteriaceae > Acidiflorens. The sequence goes on from JASHOU010000075.1 coordinate 10,559, forward strand.
GTCTGCATGTGTCCGGAGCGGTCAAGCACGACTACCTCGCCGCGATCATCGACGTTGGGCGGATGATGAAACAGGGCGACACTCTCGCCGTCGGGAGAAACTCGGGCATCGCTCAGCCAATTTTCTCCTTCGAGCAGAACCTTGCCGACGGGATATTGCAGTCGAAAATGATTGTGGTCGACGTCGATGATGGCCATATCGTTGCCATTCTGCGCCCAATCGGCATCGTAAACATTTTCCAGCAGTTCGCGCGGCGCGCTGCCGCCAAGCGGCGAAACCGCCAGTGTGCCGTGCCATTGGGCGTGAGCGAAGTACTGCGGGTGAACCAATACTGCCATCTGTCCCTGACGTGAAATTGCCAGCAGCAACGCCCCATGCAAGCCCGCCGCAACCGATTCCGGATAATCTTCGCGAATCACGTAAGTGTCGGGCGCTCCGCCTTCGAGCCGGGCACTATAAAGAACGGTTTGCCCATCCGGGGACAGGCGCGCGCGAATTACCTCTCCCTGATGAAACGATACCCGCGTAAAAGTGGGCGGCGGCGCGGTCGCGGGACGCAGATACCACGCGGTTGCCGCTCCCACTGCAAGCGCCAAAGCTGCTGCGCCGGCCAGTCCCAGCCAGCGCAGCTTTGCGGTCTTGGCGGTAATCGCAGCCTGCACCGCGGTTTTCGAGGTCGTGCCCGTCAACGCCTCCAGCGCAAACGCGAGATCCTTCGCCGATTGGAAACGCTGCTCGGGCTGTTTCTCCAGGCAGCGGCGGACGATCCGCTCCAATCCAGGCGAGACCGGATTCGGCATTTCGCTGAGCTCCGCCGGATCGTCTTTCAGGATCGCTGTCATGGTCTCAGCCGCCGTGTCGCGGCGAAACGCGCGCTGGCCGCAAACCATTTCGTAGAGCACGGCTCCGAAGGCAAAAATGTCGGTTCGCGAGTCGATGGCAGCGCCGCGCACTTGCTCCGGCGCCATGTAACCGGCGGTCCCCATGACCATGCCGGCTTCGGTTGGAGAACTGGTCAGCGTCAACCCTTCCGATCGGGCTTTTGCGCCAGGCTGACTTGCGCCAGGAACATTGGGCGCTAGCTTGGCAAGCCCAAAATCCAGAATCTTGATCCGACCTTCCCTGGTAATAAAAATATTTTCCGGCTTCAGGTCGCGATGGACGATGTTCTTTTCGTGAGCTGCGGCCAGTCCCTGCGCAATCTGCACTGCGTAATCGGACGCCTTGCGCGCGGAGAGCGGACCCGTTTCAAGCTCGGTGCGCAGGCTCTGGCCTTCGAGTAACTCGGAGACAATAAACCGCGTTCCGTTCTGCTCGCCGATATCGTGAATCGCCAGAAGGTTGGGATGATTCAGCGCGGCGATGGCACGCGCCTCCTGCTCAAAGCGGCGCAGGCGGTCGGGATCCTGCGCGAAGGATTCGGGAAGCACCTTGAGCGCCACGTCGCGGCCGAGCCGTGTATCGCGCGCCCGATACACTTCGCCCATCCCTCCGGCGCCGAGCGGCGAAAGAATCTCGTAAGGCCCGAATTTTGTTCCAGAGGGAAGGTTCATTTCCTGCAAGAGCGGAAATTATATAACGTGATTCGCAGCCCGCCTTGCATCTTTCTTGGACACACGCTCAACTTGCCTAAGCTTCGCTAACGGCCATATACTTTCGGAGGTTTGCCCCACTTCGACGACGCTCCTATGCTCGAGAATATGCGCAACAAAACAATTAGGCTGCGGCTACAGCAATTTTATTCGGAGACTTTATGACGACAACGGTGGATCTGGAACAGGAAACTAATCCGTGGCAGGCGCAAGCAGCCCGCTTCGACCTCGCCGCGCATAAGCTCAAACTCGATGAGGGCCTGTGGAAGGTGCTGCGCAGTCCAAGCCGCGAAATCATCGTCCACATTCCCGTGCAGATGGATGATGGGCACCTGGAGGTATTCACCGGCTTCCGCGTCCAGCACTCGATCGCGCGCGGACCGGCCAAGGGCGGATTGCGCTACGCGCCCGACGTGAACCTTGACGAAGTGCGCGCGCTCGCCAGTTGGATGACGTGGAAGTGCGCGGTCGTGGACATTCCCTTCGGCGGCGCCAAGGGCGGAATCATTTGCGATCCGCACAAAATGTCGCGCGGCGAACTGGAGCGCATGACGCGCCGCTATACGGCGGAACTATTCGAATTCATCGGCCCGGAAAAAGACGTGCCCGCGCCGGATGTAAACACCGACGAGCAGATCATGGCGTGGATGATGGACACCTATTCCATGCACCTCAGGCAGACCTGCACGGCGGTGGTCACTGGCAAGCCGGTCAACATCGGCGGATCGCGGGGCCGCCGCGAGGCAACCGGACGCGGCGTGCTCATGGTTTGCGACCAGGCGATCAAAAAGCTGCGCCTGAATCGCGATTCGACGCGCGTCATCATCCAGGGCTTCGGCAACGTCGGTTCCAATGCCGCGAGGCTGATGGCGGAAGCGGGCTACAAGGTTATCGGCATCCTCGAAGTCGGAGGCGGTTTGTATAAAAAAGACGGCATCGACATGGAAGCGCTGTGGGAGTTCCGGCAGCGCAATGGCAGCATTCACGGTTTCCCCGGCGCCGAGAGCCGCGATCCCGATGAGCTATTGCTGGCCGATTGCGACATTCTGATTCCGGCGGCGACCGAAAACGTAATCACCAGCCAGAATGCCGATCGCGTGAAATGCAAGATTCTGGCCGAAGGCGCGAACGGCCCGACGACGGCGGCAGCCGACGATATCCTTTCCGAGAAAAAAGTCTTCGTCATTCCTGACATTCTGGCGAACGCCGGCGGAGTTACGACCTCTTACTTCGAGTGGGTGCAGGATCGCCAGGGATATTTCTGGAAAGAATCGGAGGTCAACGAGCGCCTCGGCGACATCATGGTCGCCGCCTTCGACCATGTTGTACGGTATTCGGAAACCCATGGCGTGAACAATCGGATTGCCGCCTACATGCTGGCCATCGACCGCGTGGCCTACACGATTCGCCAGCGCGGAATCTACGCGTAGGTGCGACAACTTGGAGGGAAGATGAATCACTCACTAGGGAAAATCAGCTTCTGTGCGCTGACGCTCTGTCTGCTGCTCGTGGTCAGCGCTGTGCCTCCGCTTGCCAATGCACAGTCGACTCCGAGCGGCTCCAATCCCTCGAGCGGTTCCAATCCAAAGACCGCACAACCTTCCGATCCCACTCGTCCAACCGCAGCGGCTCCGCCTGCTTCCTCCGGCAATACGACTGCGCCGGCAACTGCTGCGAAAACGACGAAATCTGCGGGCGCGCCTTCCGCTCAGGATATCGCCGACGCCAAGGCTGCCGGCAAAGTGTGGGTCAACACGGAAACCGGCGTCTACCACAAGAGCGGTCGCTGGTATGGCAAGACCAAGCAGGGAAAATTCATGACCGAAGCTGACGCCAAAGCTGCCGGATACAAAGCGGCCAAGTAACCAGGAATTGCGCAGCCTAGCCACGCGGAGCGCTAAGGGACTTCCTGAACCTGCCGAAGGTGTACCACCACTCCTGTTCCGTTGCCTTGCCCTCCGTTGTGGAGGATAATCACATTGATTGCTTCTAGAGGCTCCGGTTCAGCCAACGCGTGAATCTTCCCAACTACATCACGCTGACACGCATTGCTGCCATCCCGCTGCTGATCTTTATTCTCTGCACTCCGCGCTTCTCCGGCGAACAGACCGGTGAACGCGAAGTTTTGGCTTCGGCAGTTTTTATCCTGGCATCGATCACCGACGGCATTGATGGCTATCTCGCACGCAAGCGCGGGCAGATCACGACGATGGGGATGCTGCTCGATCCGCTGGCCGACAAGCTGCTGATTGCCGCCGCTTTCGTCACTCTGGTGCAGTTCAATCCTGCGCTGGTTCCGGCGTGGATGGCCGTGGTCATCATTGGCCGCGAGTTCCTGGTGAGCGGGCTGCGCTCGATCGCCGCTTCCGAAGGCTTCACCATTCAGGCCAGCGAGTTGGGCAAATTCAAAATGCTGGTGCAGATTATCTCCGTCGTCGCCGTGATTCTCGCCCGCCGCTGGCACGACTGGCCGGTTTACGGAAACCTCATTTTCCCGGTGTACTGGATTGCAGTCGTCGCGATCTGGTTCATGGTGGTGCTGTCGCTGGTTTCCGCGCTCGACTATTTCATTGCCTTCTGGTCGCGCATCGACCGCAAAGCGGAAAAGCGCCGCCGCCGCTCCTTCGTCCTTGCGCGACGGAGAAAAAGCAATGTCCAGGCTGTTTGAAACCAAGCCGCTTGAAAGCAGCTGCTCCGAAGCCAAGGTCTCCGAACCCACCTCGGTAAAACCTGCGGATCCTGTGAATACGCCCGCGCCAGCCCCAGGCAACCCGTCCCGCGAATTTTCTCCGGAGCAACGGCGCATCCTGCTCGGCATCGCTCACAGGGCCATTGATTGCGCTGTCCACGGCCGGACTGTCGCGGGAGCGGCGCCTGCATCGCCTCTGCTTTCCGAACTGCGTGGCGTCTTCACCACGCTTTATCTCGATGGCCAACTGCGGGGATGCGTCGGTTACGCCATCCCTGTAATGCCTCTCTATCGGGCAGTTGCGGAAACCGCGCGGGCCGCGGCGTTTGAGGATTCGCGGTTTGTGCCGGTTACGCCGGAAGAAGTTCCACGGCTGGAAGTTTCTCTGAGTGTGCTGTCGCGGTTGTTTCCGATTCGCGCCGCGGAGGTCGAAGTCGGACGCCACGGTCTGCTCGTTTCGCAGGGTGCGAGGCGCGGCCTGCTGCTGCCGCAGGTACCCCTCGAACATGGATGGGATCGCCAGACTTTTCTCGAGCAGACGTGCCGCAAGGCTGGCCTGCCGCCGACAGCCTGGCACAATGCCCCGGAGACGGCGATAGCGGCGTTCACGGCAGAGGTGTTTGGCGACGGCGATTTCGGCGAGAGCGACACCGTGAGCCGCTCCTGATCTCGGCCGGATCTTGCGCCGTGTGTTCGGCTTTCCGCCACGCCGAAATCCAACTCTCCTCATTAGTTCGCGACCTAAGCGACCTGCTCAATCACGCGCCAGAGTTGCGCCGAACATGGCCATCCAATTGCTAAGAAATTTGTGGGGGGAAATGGAGCTCGCCATAGTAATCGTCGTGCTGCTGCTTCTCGGAGCCATGATTCCAGAAAACGGAGCCATCCGTTTCTTTCGCTGAAGGCTTGCAGCTGGTTGTGTGAGATGCGCGCATCCCCCAAGCATCTCGGAAGCGGAGACCCGAACTGCAGTTTGCCGGAATATTGCACCAAAAAGGGGGAGATTTAATCTCCCCCTTCACCCCCATAAACTTGTTGCGGGTTATTGATTTTCGTTTACGGGTCTTTGTTTATTGGTCTTCGTCCTTGACCACGGTGTCGCCCGCGTAAACATCTTCCAGCGCGAAGACGACCATAGCCGAAGCTGCAGTTGGCGTTACGTCCAAAACCACCACTTCTCCGACAGAGCGAGTCGGCAGATCAGCCACGTGGATGTTCGGGCCTGAGGACTTGGTGAAGCGATTGGCCTCAAAGGTGGGTGGGTGCATCTGCGTATCTTCGGAAGTGCTGGCCTTGAAGGAAAGCGAATCCACAGGATCGCGCAATGACGCGGTGTAGGGCCGAACCACGCGGAAATAGTCCCCGACCTTGACTCCCTGATTCGAACCCATATTCAGATAAAGCTTCATGCCGGTGCCGAGTTCGTCGTCGAAATCCTTGCCCAGTATGATCCGCCCGGTCAACTTGCCCGTTACCGGCGCGAAGCGATCGAAATGCCCGGGCACGTGGAAGGCAATAGCGGGCTTTTCGACGAAAGGCATAACGATATCGCCGGCGTTGATGGGATCGCAGCTGAATTCCACCTGGGCGATGGCGCTGTGGCTGCGGGTGTCGACCACCCGCACTCGGCCAATCTCCGCGTAAGGCTGCCCGGTCGCAGCCAGGAGTTTTCTCTGTCCTTCATAGATTTCATATTCGTCGATATCCCGTATTTCGCGGACCACCGAATATAGCTGTCCGGCCTGGTAGCCGTGTCCTGCCAGGAACACCAATTCCCCAATTTCAAATTTCGTGGAAGTCGGGGTTTCCATGCCGCCGTTCACATAGTTGGCGTTGGGAATGTGTTGCTTGGTAATGAATCCAGCGCAGTAGATATCGGCCGCAGTCGGGGTCTGATAGCGTACAAAGGGGACGTTGATCGTGGTATGCACAATTCCGTCGGAATCGGGCTCGGACGCTGTGGTCGATTGCTGGGCCAGCGAGAACGTGGTGAGCAATACCAATAACAATCCTGTTTTCTTCATCTTACCTCCAACCTTATCTTCCGGTTCCCGGCTGCAAGCCGCCGCTATCTCATTCGGAAGACACGGGTTACACGCCGAAAGTAACAAGCGCGGTCACGCCGGTCAAGGTTACGGGGGTGTTTAGTCCCTGTGGGCGAATGTGTTTTCTTTATGTTGCATCTGCGGCGACGCCCCTGTAATATCGCGCCGTCGTTGAAAGCAAATGACCTTGGCTTTGCCGCCCACAGCCTCGCCCCGTTCTTTGCCGTTGCGTCTGCCGAGGGTATGCCTGGCACTGTCCGGCGGCACCATCGAAGAGATGTTGGCTATCGCCGAGTCGATGGGCCGGGATAACCCCTTCCTCGAGTTCCGTTTGGACTATCTGAAACAGCCGCTGTCCGTGCTGCCCAAGCTGCATCGCTTTCTCGAGACGCACCAGTATGTAACCGCCATCGGAACCTGCCGCCGGGCCGACAATGGCGGCCAGTTCAAGGGATCGCTGGCTTCGCAACTTGAGGTGCTCACAAAGGCGCACACCGCCGGCTGCCAGATCGTCGATCTGGAGCTGCAGAGCGCGGTGAAAGCGAAGGCGGAGGCGGTTGCACGTCTGCGCAGCCGCGCCGGACTCATCCTCTCGTTTCATGATTTTCACGCTACGCGGCAGCTCGAGGAAACGCTGGAGAAGATGCTGAAGATTCCGGCTGACTTCTACAAGCTCGTCTCAACCGCGACCACGCTCTCCGACAATGTGACGATGATGAAGTTTCTGCAGACGCGTGGCGATCAGCAGGCGCTGGTGGGATTGTGCATGGGGGAGCAAGGCATTATCAGCCGCGTGCTCAGCCTGCGCGCGGGCAGCGTTTTCACATTCGCGGCGCCAAGCGCCGATCAGGCAACCGCCAAGGGCCAGATCGGCGTGCGCGAGCTGCGCAGCATCTATCGCATTGAGCAGGTCGACGCCGCCACACGCGTTTTTGGAGTCGCGGGCGACCCCATCGGGCATTCGCTGTCGCCGGTGATCATGAATGCTGCGCTGCGGCGAGAGAACGTCAACGGCGTTTATCTCGCGCTTCATGCGAAAACGCTGAAGGATTTGATGCAGTGCGTGCGCGGAATTCCCGTGCACGGGCTGAGCGTGACCATGCCTTACAAGCGATCGATTCTCGGGCAGCTCGATAACACCGATGCGCACAGCAGCAAGATCGGCGCGTGCAACACGGTCGTGCGCGGACAGGATGGCAAGCTCTATGGCTTCAATACCGATATCGCCGGAGTGGTGCGGCCGCTGGAGCAGCGGCTGGCGATTGAGAATGCAAAGGTTCTTGTGCTCGGCGCAGGTGGCGCGGCGCGAGCGGCAGTTTTCGGATTAAAGGAACGCGGGGCGGAAGTGTGGGTTTTGAATCGCACCGCGGCCAAGGCGCAGAAGCTGGCGCGGCAAGCGAAAGCGCACAGCATCAAACGGGCCGATTTGCGCAAGGTGGCATTCGACGTGATCATCAACGCCACGCCGGTCGGGATGGGCGACACCAAAGACTGTCCGCTGAAGGATCAGGAAATTCAGGCGCGCGTGGTTTTCGATATGGTTTACGACCCGGTAGAGACGCACCTGTTGCACGTGGCGCGAGCCAAAGGATTTGCGGTCATCCCCGGCATCGAAATGTTCGTGCAGCAAGCGGCTCGGCAATTTGAGATCTGGACGGGCAAGCCGGCTCCCGCCGGCGATATGCTGCGCGCGGTGATGGTGGCGCTGCAAGAACGTGCGGCAGCGCAAAAACAGGCGGCAAATCAAAAACAGAAACCCTGAGAAATGAGCGGGGTAGAGAGCATATATGTACAAAATGTTTCACGTGAAACATTTTGTACATGTAAATCTGTACGTACGATTGTGGTGGTACTCTTAGAGGGCCAAAAGGTCGGTAGCCTAGCGCACAAAAGCCGAAACTATTCCAGATCGTCGAGCGCCTGTTGTGCCTGCTGTCGACCGCCGTAGTGCCCGTGCCCTGCACTTGGGATAGACTTTTCATTCTCGACTAACTCTTTCCTGCGCAGAGGTGCAAATCATGTCGAAGGCAATTGTGCGGTTTCTTGCCATCTTAGGCGCGTTGTGGCTGATCGGAATGGCCATTGTGTTGGTGGCGGTAATTGGTTGGAAGGGAAAAGTTCCAACGGAAACCATTCTCGAAGCGAATTTCGAAGACGCGTTGATGGAGGACATTCCCGATACGCCATCGGCGCAGTGGATGCTGAAAAACAAGCAAACGCTGCGCGACGTGATCGACGCGATCGATCGCGGAGCCGATGACGGCCGCGTGGTGGGCATGATCGCCAAGATTGGCGCGGCTCCGATGGGAATGGCGCAGACGCAGGAGCTGCGCGACGCGGTGCTGAGGTTTCGCGCGCACAAGAAATTTGCCGTCGCTTACTCGGAAACCTTTGGCGAGTTCGGCCCTGGCAATGGCGCTTACTATCTGGCGACGGCGTTCGATCATATTTATCTGCAACCCTCGGGCGACGTGGGATTGACGGGCATTCTTTGGGAGACTCCGTTCATCAAGGGAACGCTGGCGAAGCTGGGAGTGACCTTCCACGGCGATCATCGCTATGAGTACAAGACGGCGCTCGATTTCTATACCGAGAGCAAGTACACGGCGGCCAATAAAGAAGAGGTCACGGCGGTGATGAATTCGTGGATGGATCAGATGAAAGCGGCAATCTGCCAGGCGCGGCAGATCGCGCCGGAGAAGTTCCAGGCGCTGATCGATGGAGGGCCTTATCTCGGGCAGGAAGCGGTGACGGCGAAGCTGGTGGATGGAGTGGCGTATCGCGACGAGGTCTACGGCAAAGTAAAAAGCCAGGCCGGTGACGGAGCGGAGTTGCTGTATCTGGATAAATATCTGGATCGCGCCGGACGGCTGCACCAGCACGGAAAGATTGTGGCACTGGTGTTTGGCGTGGGCGATGTGACGCGCGGCCGGAGCGATTACGATCCGGTGCAAAACAGCCAGAACATGGGATCGGATACGGTTGCGGCGGCGATTCGTGCGGCGGCGCAGGACAGCAACGTAAAGGCGATTTTGTTTCGTGTCGATAGTCCGGGAGGGTCGTATGTTGCATCGGATACGATCTGGCGCGAGGTGGTGCGGGCGCGGCAGGCGGGCAAGCCGGTGATTGTTTCCATGGGGAACCTGGCGGGCTCGGGCGGATATTTTGTGGCCATGGCGGCGAATAAGATTGTGGCTGAGCCGGGAACGATTACGGCTTCAATTGGCGTGCTGGGCGGGAAGATGCTGACGAGCGGACTGTGGGACAAAGTTGGGCTGTCGTGGGACGAGGTGCACAACGGCGAGAACGCAACCATGTTTACGGGAACGCACGATTACACTCCGGCGGAGTGGGCGAGATTTGAGGCGTGGCTCGATCGCGTGTACGTGGATTTTACGAGCAAGATTGCCGAGGGCCGAAATCTGCCGAAGGATAAGGTGCTGGAGATGGCGAAAGGACGAATCTGGTCGGGAGAAGATGCGAAGCGGCTTGGTTTGGTAGATGAACTCGGCGGCTATGAGACGGCGCTAAGACTGGCGAAGAGTGCGGCGGGGATTCCGGAAAGCGACGATGTGAGAATCATGGTTTATCCGCGGCCCACCAGTCTTTGGGAGAGCGCGATCGGACGCAGCGCCGACAACAGCGACAAAGAGGGTCTGGGGCAGACGCTGGCGCGGATTTTGCAGGAGGTGCAACCGGTGGCGCGGAAGCTGCGCGCGGTTGGGATCGGGGTGGGAGATGAAGATCAGGACAATGTGCTAAGGATGACTTTGATGCCCGATAGCCGGTGAACTCTTCCAAATCGGAGTATGTGACTATGGTATAATGACCATGATCTTGGAGATTGGGCGTGAAGACGAAAACGATGGCAGCGGGGAAGTTTAAGGTCCATTGCCTGGCGGTGATGGACGAAGTTCAGAAGAAGCGCGAAACGATTGTGATTACCAAACGCGGGAAGCCAGTGGTGAAGATCGTTCCGGCCGTCCAGGAAAAGGATGAAATTTACGGTTTCCATAAAGGCAAGGGAAAGATCCTCGGCGATATTGTGGGGCCGATACTCACTCCTGAAGAGTGGGGAGATCTCTATTGATTCTGGTCGATACGCACGTGGTCGTCTGGCTGGCGCTTGAGCCAGAGAGGATTTCGACAAGCGCCCAAGCGGCCATCGATGAGGCCCGGCAGAACGAAGATGGCCTGGCCATTTGCGGCGTGACTCTGTTGGAGATCGCTACGAGTTACGGCAAGGGACGAATCTCGCTGGCCATGAGTCTGGAGTCTTTTTTGCGGGACGTAGAGGAGCGATTTGTGGTGCTGCCGATCAGCGCGCGTGCGTGTGCGCGTACGTTGACGTTGCCCGCGAGCTATCCGAAAGACCCGGCGGATCGGGTAATAGGGGCGACGGCGCTGGTGGAAGGGATGAGTTTGGTCACGGCGGACCGGGAGATTCGGCGGGCGAAAGTGGTAAGAACGATTTGGTGAGAGTCGCCGGTAGTCAGTCACGCAGACTGTGGGCATGATGAGTGAAACGGCTAATTACACTCGGCGTTGTTGAACTCCGTGTGATGTGAGTAGGGCCGAGCCACCTAATGGGTGAAGAATCGCGATTTCACCCAAAACGGTTGCGGAAGAATAGAATCGTGGGAAGCGATGGACGCTCTCTACGAGTACATGCTGGATTGGTCAAAGGGAAGCAAACGCCGCCACCTTGACGGCGAGCGAAGCTTCATTGAGCGTTACATTCGGCGGGACGAGTTCGGGACGCTTTTCGGAGGCCAGATGCTCCTGACCGACCCGACTGGCAGGACTGAGTTCATCGGGGTGTGGGGTCGCAAAGCGATAGGCGATTTCAAGAGAACTCTTAGGGAACGAGGCGCCGAATTCGCAGTGCTCCCTGCGGACGCCAGCAGCCGAGTCGTCAAGCTCTATTCGCAGTATTACCGCCCAATCGAATCGGACCGATCGCTGTGACCCCTGCCAAGAAACTTAGCCGCTGACAAGTCCTAATACACTCGTTGAGTGCGCGATCGTTGTCGCTGTCCGCTAGAGGATTGGAGCGAATCCCTACTCTACCGTTACCGACTTAGCCAGGTTTCTTGGCTGATCAACGTCGCAGCCGCGGCGGACGGCGATGTGATAGGCGAGCAACTGCAGGGGAACGATTTCTAAGATGGCCGAGAGTTCGTCGGGAGCGGGCGGAACGAAGAGAACGTGATCGGCTTCTTCGGCGATTTCCTTGTCGCCTTCGGTGGCGAGCGCGATGACGATTCCGGAACGCGCTTTGACTTCTTTCAGGTTCGAGATGGTTTTTTCGTAGCGGATCATTGATTGCGGGCTGTTCGGATCGCGCGCGGCGATGATGACTACCGGCAGATTTTCGTCGATCAATGCGTTCGGGCCGTGCTTCATTTCTCCCGCGGGGTAGCCTTCGGCGTGGATGTAGGAAATTTCCTTGAGCTTGAGCGCGCCTTCGAGCGCGATGGGATAGTGAATGCCGCGACCGAGAAAAAGAAAATCCTGCGCACGAACGTAAGTTTTGGCTAACTCCTCACAGGCTTCGTCGTGGGTGAGAATCTGCTCCAGCTTGCCGGGGATGCGCATCAGTTCCTGCACAGCGGCCTTGGATTGCTCGGGAATTACTGTGCCGCGCGCCTGAGCGAGATATAAGGCGAATAAGTAAAGAGCGGTAAGTTGTCCGCTGAAGGCCTTAGTGGAAGCCACACCGATTTCGGGACCCGCGTGCGTGTAGACGGTGCCGACGGCTTCGCGCGTAATCATGGAGCCGACTACGTTGCAGATCGCGAGCGTCTTCGAGCCTTTGGATTTGGCCTCACGCTGGGCGGCGATGGTGTCGGCGGTTTCGCCCGATTGCGAAATCAGCAGCGTCATTGTATCGGGACCGAGAATCGGGTCGCGATATCGCCATTCGCTGGCGTAGTCGACTTCGACGGGAACGCGCGCCAAATTTTCGATCATGAATTTGCCCGCGAGGCCGGCATGCCAACTGGTGCCGCAGGCGGCGATATTGAGTTTCTTGAGCGCTTTGAATTCGGCTTGGCTGACCTGCATCTCGTCGAGGAAGATGGCGCCGGTATCCTGAGAAACGCGGCCGAGAGTAGTGTCGCGGACGGTGCGCGGCTGCTCATAAATTTCCTTGAGCATGAAATGCTTGAAGCCGCCCTTCTCGGCCATGATGGGATCCCAGGTGATGCGCTGGGCTTTGCGTTCGAGGGGATTGCCGTCGAAGTCGGTAACGCGAACGCCTTGCTGCGTGATCACGGCAAGATCGCCATCGGCGAGGAAAAACAGATCGCGCGTGTGATCGAGCAGAGCGGGCACATCACTGGCGACAAAGTATTCGTCCTTGCCGAGGCCGATCACGACGGGCGGTCCGTTGCGAGCGGCGACAATCTTGTTGGGCTCGTCGACCGCGACCACGACCAGCGCGAAGACGCCGGTCAGTTCCTTGACCGCTTTACGCACGCCTTCCTCGAGAGTTGGGTGATGGCCGTTGCCGGTTTGCAGGTAATGTTTCTCGATCAGGTGAGCGATGATTTCGGTATCGGTTTCGGTGGAAAACTTGTGGCCTTCGGCGATGAGCTTCTTTTTGAGCGAGAGATAATTTTCGACGATGCCGTTGTGCACGACCACGATCTTGCCGGTGCAGTCGCGATGTGGATGGGCGTTTTCTTCGGTGGGGCGGCCGTGCGTGGCCCAGCGCGTGTGTCCGATGCCGTAAGTGCCGTCGAGCGGCTTGAGGCGGATCACTTCTTCCAGATTGCGCAGCTTACCCTCGGCGCGGCGGATCTGCAATCCCGCGCCGTTGCCGGCGACGGCAATTCCCGCCGAGTCGTAGCCGCGATATTCCAGTTTGCGCAGCCCCTCGATGATGACGGGAACGACCTCTTTTTTGCCGACGTATCCAACAATGCCGCACATTGGCGAACTCTCCTTAACGAACGATTCGGTGGGGGACCGGCGATATTTCGCGGAACCCCGACCGGGGCTCCTGATTTCTAGTAACCCTGATTTCTAAAAATCCACGGCACCGGTAGATTGATGCTTTGCTGTGAACCGAAGTTGACGAGACATAGTTGACGAGACATGACCGCGCCTGTTTTCGGCGCCACAAAGCTAGTCTTCCACAAGGCTCAATCTTCGAGGGTAAAACGGAACTCCTCAATCACCGGGTTCGTCAAAACCTCACGGGCCATACGCTCGACCTCGGCCTTTGCTTCGTGCTTGGTAATGCCACCATTCAAAGTTATTTCGAAGAACTTACCCTGCCGCACATCGTGCAAACTTTTATAGCCAATCTTTGTCAGCGCGCCATGGATGGTCTTTCCCTGAGGGTCCAGAACGCTCTTTTTCAAGGAAACATAGACGTAAGCTTTCATCGCCAGAGCGATTATACGTCAGGCGTCAGGCAAGCCGACTGCAGTTTTCGTTATAGGAGGTATACGGTGGGACGGCACACTTTGGTGACGGTCGGCTCCAACTTTCATCCATAGTTCAGTTCTGTTGCGCACTGTAATTCACTGCTGCTGCGTATCGAAATTCACTGCTGCTCCGCACCGATCTGAAACACGTTATTCGTCACATCGCTCTCCGGAACGCTTCCGTCGTTGACCACGATTTGCGTCGGCGTGCCCGGCATTTCAACTCGCGTCGTCGCCGTGCTCCTGGCGCGAACCTCGATCCGTCTCGTAACCTCGCCACCTGCAGACGAGATCGTAAAGGGCACTTCCGCGCCGGCATCGCCGAGATTCTCAAAGGTAACGGTGACAAACTGCACGTCTTTTTCCGTCCATGGATGCGCCGACTGCACCCGCAAATCGGGAAGTCCGCGATCGTGGTAGACCCAATCGTCGAAAAACCATCCCAGATCGCGCTTCGACGCGGCTTCAATCAGATGTTCCACATACTTTGCGTCTTTGTCGTCATCGTCTTGGGCGCGATACTTGCGGATCGCTTGCATCAGCACGTCGTCGCCAACCATGTCGCGCAGCATCCACCAGACGTAGGCGGCTTTGCTGCGATAGCAGGTTTCATCGAATGTGGAAACCAACGGCTGCCCCGGATTTCTCTGGCTGGCGCTCTTCGGCGGATCGCTTTTGCCATCCGTGCTCTTCTGATCGACGTTTCTCTGATCGATGTTTTTCTGATTAACGCTTTTCTTATCGGTGCTGTTTCCCGCTGCGTTTTTCTGCGCAGCCATGGAAACCGATACTTCTTTTTCCGAATCAAGCAGCGCCGCCCGATGCTCTCCAAGTAGATCGAGCGCTGCCTGGCGTCCGCTTTGCTGCTGCCGGTACATCGCCTCGGCAAAGTGCGCCAGGCCCTCATAAACCCACGGTCGCGGCGACGGCACCGCCGAGTGCACCAACTCGTGGACCAAGTTGGTGCCGGCCAGAGTCGAGTCCTCGGATGCCATCGAGGCCATTAATAAATTGCCGCTCTCAAACGGAGCCGAATTGGGATCGGCAAAATCGGCGATGATAATGGGCGTGCTCGGCGAGCCGAACCACTCGGTTACAAACTTCATTGCAGGATTGAACGCGCCGGAATAGGTGGCGGCTCCGGCCTCGTGGCCCGGAAGGCTGAGCAACATGAGGGGCTGCTTCGGTTCATAGTCATAGTGGGCCATCGCGAACGTCGGTGTGACTGCGCCAAGGCGTGTCCACGAACAGTTAGCCGAGGTGATCTGAGCACGGCTGATCTGCTCGTATCCCGAATCGCCGGGTGCGCAGATAATTAACGGCGGTGGCTCGCCGCTCATGTGAGACATTGCAACCTTGGCTTTAAATTCGCTTCCTGCTTCCCGCGCTCTCCATCGATCGACCACTTCAAACAAACTGTTCCCCTCGGAAAAATCGGCCGATTCGGTCGTAATCGGGTACCACGCCACATATCCCGCGCCGCGTACCGCCGTAAACGCCGGACTGATCTGATCCCAGCTCGATCGTTTCGCGATTTCATCCGGAACTCCGATGCGCGTCAGTCGCGTTGTATCCAGCGGAATCACACCCTCGTAGCCGATCTCTACTTCCACCGAATCTTTCGGCTTGACTTCCGCCGGCAGAGAAACGATGGCCTCAGAAAGAGCGCCAGTGTGGTCGATATCGGAAACATACGGCTGGGAGACGTACTGAACGGTTTTGCCGGCCACGCGAATCGCGCGCCAATTGAGGGAAGATGAAATCTGTAGCGTCGCAACTTTTTGCGGATGATCGGAATCGTTACGCAGCGTAATCTTGCCGCGCGCGCCTAGCCTCTGCTGATCGGGTTCAAGCTGAATTTCCAAATCGTATTTCGTGATCGTGAAGGCTTCGCGGTCGAGCGCGAAAGACGACAAACTCAAAGCGGAGAGCGCAACCAAAAGGATCGCACCTCGAACACAAACGCAGAGCGACTTCATGATTTCTTGGATGCACCTGCTCGCCTTTGCCGCACCACTTCGTATAGAACTACCCCCGCAGCTACCGATACATTCAGCGACGGAACTCTGCCGAGCATAGGAATCGACACCAGAAAA
>JASHOU010000076.1 GCA_030038475.1 Terriglobales bacterium
ACTGCCCGCATAGGCCGGACAATAAGCCGCAACTTCGCGCTGCGGGCTCCCCTGGCGCGTCGGGCCGCTTCCGCGAGCCAAGCCCCGAACGGCGGGCCTTGCGCGCGAACCGGTCGGCCTTTCGTCGGCAGGTTTCGGCCTTGGCGAGTCTCTTAAAAGGCGCTCGGCCCCCAGCTGCCGTCGCGGTAGTGCAGCCACCAAAACTCGGCGCCGTCCGCGTCTATATCGGGCTGGGTCGTCTCCACGACGGTCCTTATCTGCGCCCACTGCTCCGCCGGCAGGGCGTGACATTACACCAGTTACCTTCGGCGATTGCAACGTGCTAAGTCGCGGACCTAAGATTCGGCCATGGACCGCTACCACTACGCCAAGCTAGCGACCGAGAGAAAGAAGCGCCAGCGCGCGCGAGATTCGTGGCGGCAATGGAGATACGAGGGATGGGAGTCTCTCGAAGAGCTGCTCGAATCCGCGACCGTCGAGTCGTGGCAGGGCAAGGCGCACAGGGACCAGATGCGGGAGCTGGGGATAACAGCCGACGACCTGCCGCCGAGCAGGAAGGCCGTCGAGACGATGATCGAGAACCTGCCACAGCGCAAGAACTAGGAGGCGGCTCCGCTAACCGCCGGCCTGCCCCTATCCGCCCGAGGACCTTCTTGTAGAAGGGCCAATTGTCGCCAGTCATGGCCCCGTCCTTGGTGCGCTTCACGGCGTAGAGCAGGACCTTCCTGCGCTCGGCCTCGGTCATGTCCGCGCACACGCTATCGCGGAAAAGCGAGGGCCCCGATGACGGTCGTAACGGCCCCCTACGATAGCGAAACTAGGTGCCCCGCGCGAGATATGGGGACCATGGACGACCGAAGTCGGTCGATAGGCCGTCAAACGACCGAGGCGGCCTAAGTCGTTGATAACTGCTCGAAGCATGTTAGCTAATATGAGCATAGCCGTGATTCCTGTCGAATGTCTTGCATGCGGAGGATTTTGTGTAAGGGCTTCCGCAACCGAGTTACAACCTGGATAGGACGATTCCTGCTGCCTAGTAATAGCTAGGCGAGGATTGCTGCTTATGATATTCCACATAGGTGGTTCGACAAACGTTCGACAAGACAGACGTACCCCCTATACCTTTCGTCTGTCTGTCTTAAAATTAGGCCTCCAGTTGGATGGATTCGTAGAAGATTCGGCCAGTCTGCCCCCACTCGGTTCCACCTAACCGAGATGGGGACGCAGGACATTCTGGCGGTTCAGACGTCTGAGGCGTCTTAAGACGTCTTACACGTCTTGAAATGACGACTTACACCTCGACGCATGTGGCCAAGCGAGGTGCGGGAGAACCTCGGCGCGAGCGACGTGAGGAACTCCGACCCGTGGTGCGTCTTGTAGCCCTGCAGCGTGCGGCCCGCGAAGTGCCCTTCGAGCACGCCCTTCCACAGCTTCTTGTAGCCGTGGATGGACGATGGCTTCAGCTTGCGCTCGCAGTACGGCAGGAACTCCTTCGCCCAGAAGTCGGCGACGAGCGTCTCCGCCGGCCTCGGCGCGTCCTGCCTCTTCGCCTCGGCCAGCATGAACTCGGCGGCCAGCCGCTTCACGGCCTTCGACTTCACCCCGTAGCGGAGGTCGTCCACCTGGCAAAGTTTTTCCGCGACCCGCTTCCCGCCGCGGTAGAATCGGATGTATATTGAGCCTGAGGCTTGGATCAGCTGCCCTCGCTGCATGGAACCCTCCAGGCCGCAATCATGCCGCGCGGGCAATGAACGGGCAATGTCACCGAAGACAGCCCGACCTAAGTGTTTGGTTCCAAACGCCGGAGAGGTGGCCGAGAGGCTGAAGGCGGCGGTTTGCTAAACCGTTATACGGGCTAACACCTGTATCGAGGGTTCGAATCCCTCCCTCTCCGCCAGGTTTTCAACTACTTACGCGAACTGCGATCCGCTCTGCAATCCGTTAAACGGGCGTACCTGATGCCAGCGCCAATCCAAAGGGTGTTGGGTTGACGACGATGTATCCCGCCATCTCCAGGATGCTCTCGGTGCTGCTGCAGCTAAGCACGAGGCGATCACGCTGCTTACCGCGCAGCCGTAGGGCTGGGGGGAAGAAGCTCCGAGGGGAGCGACGCCATGCCGTGCACGTATCGCCATCCTGACGGGGTCCGTACATAGGTATCGCTGAACCAGACGTGCCATTCGAAAGGTTTCCCTTATCGACGCCTTTCAGCCAGAGTTTCGACGTTATGACCGCGGTGTCGCCCCACACTCCAACGGTCTTACGGTGTCTTCGTTGTGTTCATACTGGACTCGCTTCGTTCGCGCATCGTTGAGCAGGTCTGCCTTGTTGTGGGTCTCTCCAGTGCCCCAAACCACGACGAAGTCGTCGGCCAAGATTCGGCCCATCGTGTCGGCGTCGTTGTTCTTAACCGCAAGCTGGTACTCGGTATCGAGCCAGCTACAGTGCTTTGATCAGTTGTTGAATCGGCGCTGGCGGCCGCGCCTGCCAGCATTGCAAGCGTTCCAAGCAGAACGATGCTGAGCTTTGTTGTTTTCATAGAGTCACTCCTCGGCATTCGGCCAATTATTTGTGGTTGTTCAGCTCGCCCGGGTTCTTGCCTTTTGCTACGCAGCCATACTAGGGCGCTGCGGAGGAGGCGGATAGGCGTTCTTGACAAACGGTCCTGCCGAGATGCCGAACTGGATTCAGGTCCTTGCGAGCGCGGTTGGGCATCGCGGTAGGCACCTCATCAAAAGCCCGCTCAGGCGGAGAGTCAGCCGTGGCAGAATGAAGTGGTAATGTCGCCTCTGATGCGTCAACGGATACGGCTGATCGCAGGAGTCTGGCTCGGCTGGACGATTGCCGGACTTTTCTACATCATCCAGGAGACGGTGCCGCGACTCTATCGAAGCGGCGCCGTGCCATGGAAATATGTGTTCGTTCAAATCTGCAGCTCAGCGCAACAATGCGAAATTGCGCCCGAGTGGTCGGGCAACCAGGAAGTTATCCGGAAACGGACTTCGAACAAATTGGTCCTAACAAGACTTGTGGATCCACGGTGTCCACGCGCTTAAGCTCTCGGACGTCCGCGACGTCCTCACGTCGCCGCACCAGGGTTGGACTGGCCCCTAGATGGCGTTTGGCGGCGTCTTGGAGAACGTGGGCAAGGGTCGATGGGTCGTGCTCGTGGTGTGAAAATATTTCTTGAGACAACGCCGGTCGTTTCTGCCAAAGGCACATGCGTAACGGGAAACTCTTACCCAATCGATAAAGGAAGGGTTGCCGACCAACCGTCCGGAGTCGGTACGCATCCTCTGCAATGCGTACGGGCTATAATTGCGCGCATCGATGGCGCTTACCTCAGGCACCAAACTCGGACCGTACGAGATCGTATCGCCAGTAGGAGCTGGCGGCATGGGTGAGGTGTACCGCGCCCGCGACACGCGGCTCGGGCGTGATGTCGCGATCAAAGTGTTGCCAGAGGCACTGGCTAAGGATGCCGACCGACTGCGGCGTTTCGAACAGGAAGCGCGCACGATTGCGGCGCTGAACCATCCGAATATTCTGGGAATCCACGACGTGGGTGCGCACGACGGTGCGCCGTTTCTGGTCAGCGAATTCCTTGAGGGACAAACACTGCGGGAGAAGCTCGTATCGGGGCCGCTGCCGGCGCGGCGCACGATCGAATACGCGCTCGGCATCGCGCAGGGACTGGCGGCGGCACACGAGAAAGGAATCGTGCACCGGGATCTGAAACCGGAGAACGTGTTTGTTACACGTGACGGCCGGATTAAAGTGCTGGATTTCGGGCTGGCGAAGCTGGTTAGCCCGGAGGAAAACCACGAAACCGCAGTGACGTTAACGAGCCCGGCGACTTTGCCCGGTATGGTGATGGGTACCGTCGGCTACATGTCGCCGGAGCAGGTGCGGGGCGAACCGATCGACGCGCGATCGGACATTTTCAGCTTCGGTGCGGTGTTGTACGAGATGCTCACCGGCAAACGCGCTTTCAAACGCGCGACGTCCGCAGAAACGATGACCGCAATTTTGCGCGAAGAGCCACAGGCGCTGAATGATACCGGCTGGCAAGGTCCGCCGGAACTGCAACGGATTCTTGCGCGATGCCTGGAAAAGAATGTCGAGCGACGGTTCCAGTCGGCGAGTGATCTGGCGTTTGCCATCGAATCGCCAAGTGAAACGTCGACCGCGAAGAGAGTGTTGCATCCGAAATCAAGGGGTGCATGGCTGCCGTGGATCATAGCTGCTGCACTGCTGATAGGAACTGCGGTCTGGGAAGGGGTTCGGCCGGCGCCTGCACCAGCCAATCCGCTCGAAAAAGCGCATTTCACGCGCGTGACCGACTTTGAGAGCGTGGAAGCCGCGATTTCGCCGGACGGTAGGTTCGTGGCTTTTGTCTCCGATCATGACGGCCCCTTCGATGTATGGCTCACGCAGGTGGGCACCGGGCGTCTGATTAACCTGACACAGGGAAAGGCAGGCCCTTTACCTGGGCCTTTACGGAGCGTAGGTTTTTCGGGCGACGGCTCGGAAATTTGGATTGGCGGCGGCGATGTGGGGCTGCGACTGCGACTGATGCCCCTGACTGGTGGTACGCCGCGTAATTTCCTCGGCGAGGAGACCGCCAACCTAGCTTGGTCACCGGACGGCGAGCGGATTGTCTATCATAACTTCCTTGGTGGCGACCCTATGTTCGTGGCCGACCGCTCTGGCGCCAATGCCCGGCAGATATTCGGCGACCGGCCGGGACTCCACAACCATTTTCCAACCTGGTCGCCTGGCGGCCGCTGGATCTATTTCGTGCATGGGACCCCGGCGACGAAGGAAATGGATTTATGGCGCATAGACCCAGACGGCAAGCACGCAGAGCGCCTCACGCAACTTAATACGGATGTCGCTCATCCCACACCGGTTGGCAACCGCACAGTGTTCTACGTGGCGCGGGATGGGGACGGTTCAGGACCTTGGCTGTGGGCGTTTGATCTGAAACGGATGGATTCGCGGCGCGCGAGCGTCGGCCTGGAGCAATATACGTCCGTGCAAGCCAGTGCTGATGGCCGTAGACTGGTGGCCACGATCAGCAACCCAGCGGATGGCCTTTGGAGCGTTCCTATCCTGAATCGACTCGCCGAAGAATCCGACGTGAAGCCGTTTACAGTGCCCAATGTGCGCGCGCTGGCGCCCCGGTTTGGTGGTTCGTCGCTGTTTTACTTGTCTTCCCTCGGGGCGGGCGACGGACTGTGGCGCCTTCGGGACGGACAGACGACTGAGATCTGGAAGGGGGCCGATGGTGCGTTGTCGGAGACACCCGCTGTTTCGCCGGATGGAGGTCGCGTGGCCATTGTTCTGCGACGGAGCGGGAAACGTCAACTCCATGTGCTCTCGTCAGACGGCGCCGAACTCCAGCCCATTGCGGAGGGAATTGCCGCCCAGGGGTCGAGCTGCTGGTCGCCAGACGGCAAATGGATCGTCACTGGCGGCAGCGACGCGAACGGTCCGGGTCTTTTTAAGATTCCGCTCGAGGGCGGACCGCCCGTGCGCTTAGTCAGCGGGCCGGCACTCAATCCAGTTTGGTCGCCGGATGGACGCCTGATCGTATATGCGGGTACGAATGTGAGCACCTTCGCTCCTCTTCTTGCCGTACGTCCAGACGGAACCAGCGTCGAATTACCCCATATCAGCTTGCGGCGCTTGGGCGAGCGCGTCCGCTTTTTGCCTGATGGCAAGAGTCTGATCTACATGCAGGGATTACTCGCATCACAGGACTTCTGGCTTCTCGATCTTGCTTCCATGAAATCGCGTCCACTTACCAAGCTTCAAAACCGGGCTACGATGCGGACCTTCGACGTCACCAGCGACGGGAAACAGATCGTGTTCGACCGCTTGCGCGAGAACTCGCATGTCGTCATGATCGATCTTCCCAAGGAATAGTCTTAATCCCAACAACGAAGAATCCGCAGTTCCTGACCACTCGATTTTGGGAGTCATCAGCTCGTGGCGCCCCGAGAAGTGTGAGCTCTCTTAAAACGTCCGAGTTACGGGCAAACCGGTAGTAACCCCGGGGGCTGAGACTTTTTGGATCCAAATGGCGAAGTCACACCTGCAGATTCAATCCGTCCAAACCCATTGGTGTTTCCTCTTTTTGACGCCTACCATCAAATTCCCTGCCACGCTAAAGAAAATTCCCGAATTTGGGGAAGCGAGAGACTGGTTCGCTCGCGACTGCTTCCTGCGCCACGCAGTCTGAACTGCAGAGAATTCTGCTCCTTGTTGTCCCAACAGTCCGCCAAATCCGCGCCAATTGGGCCGCTGTGAAAATCCCGAGAGGGAAAATTATGTCGAATCTAGAGAATGCGCTCAAGGAGCTTCGCGAGCAGCGCAACCGAGCACAGGTGCTTTCTCAAGAACCTTAACGCCAGCCGAATTGCCGAGGGCACAATCGTATGTCCGCACTGCGACAGCGAAGAAGTCGACGAGCGTATACCAGCTTTCTATCCGGTTTCATCAAGAGAGGGTGCGTGATCTGTAGAACCAGACACACACTTCGCCCGCAGGACTCGCCTAAAATCAGCAGAGTGAACGGTCTCTCGAGGTCTGACAGACAGTCGATGGGCTCGCCTGATGTTGCCCTCTCAATATGCCGTGCGAACACTCGAAAAGTCGACGTATCTTCGCGCTCCCCGCAGCCGTATTAGGTGATGAAAGGAGTTCAATGAGGAAAAAGGATCGGCTAGGTACATATATGTTCCTAGTTGCGGGCTGGTCTCACCAGGCAGGACACTATGAAGACGATACAAAAACCAAAGACGACGAGGCCGATCTTCATCGGCAGGTGGACGCCAAGAATTTTGTTTTCGCTTAACGAAAAATCTTATCGGCACGGGGAGTTGCGACGCCGTCTCCAAGGAGTCTCACAGTGGATGCTCACCAGAACTCTACGCAGTCTCGAATCTTCAGGATTGATCGCCAGGAGCGCGACCACCTCAAAGCCTCTTGCTGTCGAATACTCCTTGACCCAACTGGGAAACACAATCATTGCTCCGCTTCGCGGTATGTGCCGCTGGGCTAAGAGATATCGCATGAATGTGAGCGCTGACGTGCACCTTGAGGAAGCTTAATCCGGACGTATCCCTGGAAGGCCCTCATTCGTAATAGCAGCAGTACGAGACTCAACAAGGAGGACAATATGAACATCGAAAACAAGGTAGTTTTCATCACCGGCGCAAACCGCGGCATCGGACGGGCACTAATTGAGGAAGCTTTGAAGAGAGGTGCCAAGCGGGTTTATGCGGCTACACGCCAGCCCTTTACTCATACCGATGAGCGCGTGACACAGCTGACATTGGACGTGACCAACACCACGCAAATTCGGCGAGCAGTTGAGAATGTCGAATCTCTCGACATCCTCATCAACAACGCTGGGGTGTTTGTGCAAGATGACCTAAGCGCTCGCGTCGCACTAGACGAGAACCTTGCCGTCAACCTGTTCGGCACGCACGCCGTATCCCAGGCTTTTCTGCCACTTCTTGCTCGCTCTCGGGGAGCCATTGTCAACGTATTGTCTCTGGCGGCCCTGGCCAGTGTCCCGTTCAGTCCAGCTTACTCGATTTCGAAAGCAGCCGCGTTCTCGCTGACGCAATCGCTGCGTGCTCTTTGGGCTGCACGGGGCGTGAAGGTTCACGCTGTTTTGGCGGGTCCCGTGGACACGGATATGAGCCGAAGCCTCGACATACCAAAGGCCTCACCGGAGTTCGTAGCGCAGGGTATCTTCGAAGGATTGCAGAATGGCGAAGAGGAAATCTTCCCCGACCCTACCTCTCAGTCCGTCGCAGAAGGGTGGCGAAATGGCATAGCCAAAGCGCTGGAGCGCCAGTTCGCCGCTTATGCGCCGCAGAGCACCGCGCAAGTTGCATGATGCCGGAATAGAAGCGGAACCCGCAGAACACTCGATGCAGGAAACTTGATGTAACGAAAGTGAGGTACACCATGTGTCCATTTTGCTTATCTACAGCAGGAATAATCGTTGTTGGCTCTGTGTCCAGCGGCGGGCTGGCGGCGTTGGCGGTCAAAGTCTTGCGTAAAAAGAACCACGGTGAAGCCATTCCAAACGGCAATGAAAGGAGCAATGAAGATGGCAACAGATCAAACTGACACTCTGAAAACAGGAATGAAGACACCCCCGATTGTGTCGCAGCAAGAGTGGGAAGCTGCGCGCCAGAAGATGCTTGTGAAAGAGAAGGCCTTTACCCGCTCCCGTGACGCGCGGGCTGCTGAACGTCGACGGATGCCGTGGATGCTGGTGGAGAAGGCATACGAGTTCGAAGGACTCAACGGTAAAGTTAGCCTGCTCGACCTGTTCGAGGGCCGCAGGCAGTTGATCGTCTACCGCGCCTTCTTCGAGCCCGGTGTGTTCGGCTGGCCCGAACATGCCTGCCGTGGCTGCTCTCTGGGCGCCGATCAGGTCTCCAACCTGGCGCATCTGAACGCTCGCGACACCACCCTCGCTTGGGCTTCACGCGCGGCGCAAACGGACATCGCGCGCCTGAAGGCTCGCATGGGCTGGGCGATGCCCTGGTACACCATGACCGACAGCTTCGACAAGGATTTCGGCTGCGATCAATGGCACGGCCACAACGTGTTCTTCCGCGATGGCGACAAGGTGTACCGCACCTACTTCATCAATAGCCGCGGCGACGAAGCTATGGGGACGACCTGGAGCTACCTCGATATCACGCCGCTGGGCCGCCAGGAGACTTGGGAAGACTCGCCGGAAGGGTATCCTCAGACTGCACCGTACAAGTGGTGGAACTGGCACGACAACTATGAGGCTGAGTCCACTCCTCACCCGTTGTGGGTGGATATACTAAGCGACCCTGAAGGAGCCGCCATCCGAAGACGCGAGGCAGAGAAGAAGGCGAGCTAAGGGAGCCGCGAAGGGAGAACAAGACGATGACGACACAAGAAATGCATAAAACGGGGACCCGCGAGGAATGGCTCGCGGACGCGGCGCGAACTGCTCAAAGCCGAGAAGGAACTCACCCGGCACAGCGACGAGGTGGCTCAGATGCGGCACGAACTGCCATGGGTTCGCCTTGACAAAGAGTATCGTTTCGAGACCGACGCGGGCAGTGCATCCCTGGCAGATCTCTTTCGCGGACACTCGCAATTATTGCTCGTTTACCACTTTATGTTCGGGCCAGACTATTCCGCTGGCTGCCCGTCGTGTTCGTCGATCGCAAGACGGCTTCAACGGGATCACCAAACATTTGGCTGAGCACGTGGGGTAGATGTGATTTGGGCAAAGTATCAATGGCTCGACCGTGTCCCCAAGGGGCGCAAGGGACGCGCTTCTGGTCGCGTTGCGCAAATCGCGACCTAAATTGCGTAGTGCCGCCCTAGGATAGGACAGAAGGCATCTCGAAGATGATGGATTCGGATCAGTTCGTCGCTCCTTCGGGCCCGTTCGAAGCCCGTTACTTCGCGTTCCTCGAGACTATCTCGACGCTTCGGCCGGCTTTGCATCGTTACTGCGCGCGCATGACAGGTTCGGTGATGGACGGCGAAGATGTTGTGCAGGAGGCTTTGTTCGAGGCTTATCGGAAGCCGGATCAATATGACCAGAGCCGTCCGCTGAAGCCGTGGCTGTTTCGCATCGCGCACAATCGCTGCATTGACTTCCTGCGACATCGAGGAGTGCAGGATGAGGCTGAGGTGGCTGCCGCCGTCCCAGAAGCTACGGAGCCAGCCGAACCGGTTTTAGGAACCGGAAAGGCTGTCGAACACTTGGTGCTGACGCTGCCTCCGAAAGAACGCGCATGCGTTCTTCTGAAGGATGTATTTGATCATTCGCTTGAGGAGATCGCGGAACTGGTGGATTCCACGGTCGGCGGCGTCAAGGCAGCGCTCAACCGCGCTCGAACAAAGCTGACTGAGTCTCCTCTCATGGCGAAGTCGACTCGAAACGCGAGTCCCGAGTTGAAACGAGTTATGCAACTGTATGTGGAACGCTTCAATCGTCGCGATTGGGATGGGGTGCGTGAATTAACGAGTGCCGACGCCCGGCTTAACGTTGCCGAAAGGTTTGTGGGGAAGTTTGCGGATGCACCATATTTCTACAACTACGAACGCTGGCCATGGCCCTGGAAGTTGGCTCTGGGTGAACTGGACGGCGACCCTGTGGTTTTTGTTCTGCAACGCGGCGCCGACACATGGACGCCTCACTCAGCCATCCGGTTCGACGTTGTCGGCCAGCGGATCGAACGCATTGTGGACTACATACACTGTCCGTGGATACTTGCGGCCGCAACCAGCGTAATA
Source organism: Terriglobales bacterium (assembly GCA_030038475.1). Classification (GTDB taxonomy): domain Bacteria; phylum Acidobacteriota; class Terriglobia; order Terriglobales; family Acidobacteriaceae; genus Acidiflorens. Next base: position 10,318 of record JASHOU010000076.1, read on the forward strand.
GTCTCCAAGGCGTGACGTTTCGATGTCTCTTGACTCCGCGCAAGGCAAAACGATCATGAAATCGCAGCGCACTCAACTTCGCAGGTTGCCAAATCGCGGATCGTATGATCCGGAAACCATGCATGCAATCCTCGACGCCGGCTTTCTGGCGCATGTTGGATTTCAGATCGACGGTTAGCCATTTGTGATTCCCACTTTGTACGGCCGCGAAGGGAACAAGCTCAACCTCCACGGCTCGGCTGCCAGCTGAATGCTACGAGAGCTTGCAACTGGGGTACCTGCCTGCGTAAACGTGATCCTGGTCGATGGCCTCGTTTTGGCGCGTTCGGTGTTTCACCATTCGATAAATTATCGCTCGGTTGTTGCCTTTGGCACAGCCCGGAAGATTGACGGCCCGGCTCAGATATGCCAACAGGGCTGACCAGCACTCCACTAGATTACACATGGACCTGAATCTGGAAACATTGTCCCCGGCGCGTTCGCACTGGTGCTGGCCAAAGACTCGACCGACTGACATTCCATCAGCCAGCAAAACTTAAGAGATTTGCATCGATACTGTTGCTTACCAAAATAGATGTGCAGACGGTGTGCCTGGGATTTCGAGGGACTGACTTGAAATCGGGATCAAGACTCCCAAGGATTAAGCATACCCACTCCCATACGCTCAAAGTCGGCTACGTTCCTAGTAGCGACGGTCAGACCGTACACGAGGCCCGTGGCGGCGATGAGGGCGTCACGATCCGAGCGAGGGTCAGGGACGTGAAGCGCCGCGCATCGCTGGGCGACGGCGGTGTCAATCGCCAAGATGCGACCGGAGAATGTGGGCAATACATGGCTGTCCATCCAAGCACGAA
>JASHOU010000077.1 GCA_030038475.1 Terriglobales bacterium
GTAGGTCACGATCATCATGTTGCCGTGGATCGCCATGCCACTGATCAGGCCGCCGGCCAAGCCTCCAACCGAGACATCGTTGATGAAGGTCAAGCTGCATCCCGGCTGCACGGCGAAGGTGCCGATGGTGTTGGAAGCGGTGAAGCTGGCATACAAATACTGACTGTTGATGGCCAGGCCGATGCCATTGGCGGCACCGCTATCGGAAGGCGATCCGGTGGCCGTGCCACCCACGGTTAGAGTGCTGATAGAGATACCCGCAACCTCTCCAGTTGCAGCCGCCGATGCATAGACGCACTGCTGGCCACCGCTATCGAGAACATTGATGCGGTTGGTCCCGAAGAAACCGGCGACGTTGCCGAAGCCGCCGATCTGGACCTGCTCTTGTAGAACCAGTACACCGAGCGGCGCGACGGTATAGAAACTGACGCCCGGGTCGTCATTCGTGATGACGTATAGTGGCATAGCTGCGGCCACTTCGCTGCCGAGCAGAATGCTCGCTAGCGCGGCTCCCAGGAAGAACCAGGATTTTATGAACCTACCCATAATCTGAGCACTTCGGGCGGGGGAAGTACTCACGAAGTAGATCACAGGTTGGGCCATGGTTCAAGGACTGCTATTCACTTCTTGCTTGCGCGCAGCAAAGGCGCTCATGACGGGGATGCCGGCGGTCGAATCTCATCCCCGGCTGACTCCTTGATTCAAATCCGCCGCCAGCAGGCGATGGAACAAGTGTTCTCCGGCTTCGCGCCGCACCGACAGCCGTCCGGCTCGGTAGGCGCGCGATTTCAGCCCTTTTTGCACCGCTTCGCAGATATCTAAATCTTCATCCTGTACGCGGTTCGCTACGGCTACGCTCTGCTCGTTGTAGGCGCGCGCAGCGTCGCTAACATCGCCGAAATAGAAATCGAAAATGACGCGGCAATGGTCCACATCAAGGGGAATCACCTGGTTTGTATCTAAGTAGCCTTCGTAGTAATTGAACATGAAATTCGGATAGAGCCAGAAATAATAGGCGCGACTGCCTTTGCGGGTGCTAGCGGTTTCGGTATCGCCTTCGCTGCGGACCATCGGGCTCGATTGCAGGCAATAGCGATCTTCGTTTTCGATGGTGTATTGTTTGTAATCCAAAACCGAATTGAGTCCTTTGTGCAGATGAGGAACGTGATACCCGCCATCGAGATAGTTATCGACAAAGACCTTCCAATTACAGCGAATATCATACGTCTTGGTTGTGAAATAGCGGAGCTTGCACAGTCCAAGCGGAGCAACACGTTTCACTAATCCAGCGAGAAACCCTGAGAGGGAAGGAGCCTCCGGATCGAGGTTCGCGAAGACAAACTTCTCCCACGTCTCCACTTTCACCGGAACTAGCCCGTTGCTCTCGCGGTCGAAATTCTTTACGCCGTCAAACTCGGGTGTCCCCTTGAGCGCGCCGTCCAAGCCATAATTCCAGCCGTGATACGGACAATGTAGAATCGAAGCCTGCCCGCATGCTTCGGTGACCACAGCGGCCGCGTGATGGCGGCAGACGTTATAAAAGGCTCGCAGCACGCCATCCTGGCCGCGCACCGCAACCAACGGTTCCCCGGCTACGGTTGCCGTCACAAACTGTCCCGGCTTTTCCACCTGATCTTCGCGCCCGATGACCTGCCAGGTCCGCGAAAATACGGCTTGCCGTTCCAGTTCCGCGATCTTTGCATCGATATACCAGGAGGCGGGGATGGTCGACGCCTCAGCCAAGGGAGCGGTTGCGTCATAAGACGCAACCATCTCGTTGACGGTCATTGTTATTCCATCCTTCATGATGCTTTATTTCCGGCTAACTGCGCTTTCTCCGATCCGATCGCGCGACGCATTAATGCCACAAATTGTTCCATGCGCACTTCTTTCTCTTCGGGAATTGTGCCCGACTTACGAAACAATCCTGGATCTAACTCCTCGGTGAGCAAGGCATCCTGAAACCGATCCATAGTCCATTCCAGAATCGAGCCGATCATGTCCACGTCTAAGTCGGTGCGTAACTCCCCGCGCTGAATTCCGAAGCGCACAAATTCACGCCAACCATACGGGTCCTCGGCAACGAGAAATCGATTGATCTCTCTCCGGAGCGCCAAATCTGTGCCGTAGTTACCGACGAGATAAATCCGGTAGGACGACCAGTTATCGCGCACCATATTCTCGGTACGTTCCAGCCAATAGCGCAGCAGTTCGAAAAAGCCGCGGTCCCGAGCTGCGGCCGGAGCCTGCATATACTTGGGAAAGGAATAAACCGCTTTTTTATAGGCTTCGAAGAACAATCCATCCTTGCTTTTGAAATGTTGAAACACCGATCCTTTGGCGATTCCCAACTGCACGGCAATATCTTCGACACGCGCAGCGTTATAACCGCGTTCGGCAAAATGCCGGATTGCTACATCGACAATCCGCGCCCGTTTCGCTTCCGAGCGCGGCCGTGGTTTGCCGTCCCGCCTCAGTTGCGCCGGTTTCGCCAGACTGCTCGTGATTCCTTCCATGGCCCGTTTTCTCCCGAAATCCCTTGACCTGCGGTCAAGGCAAGATACAGTACACTGAATCGATTGTTCAACGCCTTTTTTGCAGGGCCGCATAGGGGGTTGAATAATTTGGGAATTGTTCTGTTTTGACCATCGGTCAGCGGCCGGTCAATAACCCGATCAGTTTGCTTTCTGCGAGCAGAATTCGACGGTCGGCCGAGCGCAGCTACACTCAATGATAGAGAATTAGACAAAAGAAGGAGTTGCGAAATGCCTGAAACCGCTGAGCAATATACGAAGCGCATCGTAGCCAATGCCCAAGGGCAGGATCCGATCAAAGTGCAATCTTCCACCAACAAAAAACTAGCGCGGCTCGTAGACGGCGTTTCAATTGCCAGACTCCGCAAACGACCCGCGCCGCAAAAGTGGTCTGTCGCCGAAATTCTGGCTCACCTCGCGGATGTCGAAATTGTGGTTGGCTGGCGCATGCGGTCGATACTGGGAAAACCGGGAACGCCTGTGGAAGCCTTCGACCAGGATGCGTGGGTGACAGCCTTGCACTATGAAAAGCGCGATCCGCGCAAATCCATCGAACTGCATCGGGTGGTGCGCGAAGCCAATCTCGCGCTGCTCAAATCGCTTTCCGCCGAGCAGTGGAAACACTATGGGCAACATGCCGAGCGCGGGCAGGAGACGATCGAGCATATCGTGCGGATGATCGCCGGGCACGATATCAACCATATTCGGCAGATCGAGAACATTTTGACGTCAAAGAAGTGATCGCGAAGTCAAAGTCGACTACTCTCTCGCTACTTCTTGCAGCGGCTCGGCCAGCGGCGTCTCGGGTTGCTTCTTGGCGGGGGTGGTGGTGATTACGATCACGCTGACCAGCACGAAGAGCGTTCCGAGTAAAGTTCGCGGGCCGACGGTTTCGCCTCCCAGGAAATATCCGATGATCACCGCCACGACCGGGTTGACATAGGCATAAGTGCCAACTTTGGTGGGCGATTCGTGATGCAGAAGCCACAGGTATGTAGTAAAGGCCACGATGGAACCGGCCACAATCAGGTAAGCAAGCGCGAACCAGGCGCCGCGAGAGACGGCCTGCACGTGAAAGTCGCGAAATTCGCCGAGGACTGCCGCGGTGAGAGTAAGTAGAATCCCTCCTGTAAGCATCTGCGTTGCGGAACTCATGGGCTTCGACGCGGGCAATGGCGCCTTACGGGTAAACGCCGAGGCAATCGACCAACTGAGAGCGGCGACAATCAGCGCGAGCGCGCCTTTAGGATTGATGGGGACTTCGCCGAAACTTTGCGAACGGCTGACGAGGACGCAAACGCCACCGATCCCAATCAGAAGGGCCAGCGCGAGCCGCAATGTGAGCTGTTGCGTGCCCAGAACGACAATTTCCGAAAGCGCCGTGAAGACCGGGATGGTGGCCAACATGACAGCGGCGATTCCCGAAGGCACGCGCTGTTCAGCCCAGAACACCAATCCGTAATCGAGGACGAAGATGCCGATGGCAAGAAGCGCAGCGGCAGCCCACTCGCGGCGAGTGGGCGATGGCGTTCCCTTCACACGCATCCAGGCAAAGAGCACGGCTCCAGCGGCAACAAACCTCATGCCGGCGAGCAGAAATGGAGGGACTTCACGCACGCCGACGCGGATGGCGAGGAAGGTTGAGCCCCAGACGAGGTAAATAATGGCGAAGGCGAGCACGATCTTCCATGCCGAAGGACGAACAGACGCTTCCATGAGAAATAGATCACGGGCGACGAGGCAGGGACGCAGAGATTTTCTTCATCCGAGCGAGAAAATAAACAATTTCCAACCCGCCAATTCGCTCACGAGCTGCCAATCCAGATGCCGACCACAAACACCAGCACCCCGCCGACGACCACCTGAAACGCGGCCGAGAGCAGCGGAGTATCCATGTAGCGATTGCGAATCCAGGCTATCGTCGCCAACTCCATAGCCACTACGATTACCGCCGCTACGAATGCCAAATGAAAGTCTTTGATCAGGAACGGCAGCGTGTGGCCGATTCCGCCCGTTGCTGTCATCAATCCCGTGACCGCGCCGCGCAGCACGGGACGGCCACGGCCGGTCATCGATCCGTCGTCGGAAAGCGCTTCGGCAAACGCCATCGAGATTCCCGCGCCGATCGAGGCGGCAAGACCGACGAGAAATGCGTCGTGGCTCTTCTGCGTGGCAAATGCCGCCGCGAACACGGGCGCCAGCGTTGAGACAGAGCCATCCATCAGCCCAGCCAGCCCGGGCTGTACAATCTGCAAGACAAACAGGCGCCGCTGCGCCTCGTCCTCGCCCTTTTTGGTCGCCTGAGGAATGCTCTCTTCCATGGCTTCGGCCGCGACCTGATGCTTGCGTTCGACTTCCTCGAGATCGCCGAGCAGTTTGCGGATGCCAGCGTCGGTTACGTGCCGGATAGCTTTCTGGTAAAACTGGCGGGTTTCGAGTTCCATGATTTCGGCTTGCTTGCGCACTTCAGCAATTTTCAAAGGACGCTTCAGCCACATGGGCCGGCGTTGCACGAAGCCCTTCACGTCCTGGCGGCGGATAAGCGGAATGTGCTCGCCGAAGCGCTCGCGATAGGTAGCGATCAGCGACGCGCGATGGCCGGACTCTTCGGCCTGCATGTCATCGAAAAGTTTCGCGGTTGCGGGATAGGTATCGCGCAAACCGTCGGCGAAATCGGCGTATACGCGACCGTCTTCTTCTTCGAGCGAAATTGCCAGCGCCAGAATTTCGCGCTCCGTCAGATCTTTGAAGTTTCGCGCCATGCGACAAGGTAACGGTTTCTCGATTGGGTTTCAAGAACCTGGATTTGATACATGCTCAACGGTGTCAATACCCTCGTAACATTTCGCGTCGTCTACGGAACCGGTCTAATTACGAAGATTCCCCTCAGGAGGCTTATGCAGCGAATCATTGTTTTCGCGTTGTTTTGCGCAGCTTTCTCGTACTCGTATGCTCGCGACCATCAACCGCCGCAGTCCGGAACCATCCTGCAAATGGACTCGGTCAATTGCGGGACCGACCAGAAGAGCGACAAGAGCCTTGCCGGCGAGATCATCGGCACCGACAATTCTCATCAGAAGATGCACACGCTGCTCTGCCAGGAATATCTTCTGCAGACTGAGCGCCTCAACTATCGCATTCGGCCTAAAGACGACAAGCATCCGGCTCTTCTTCCTGTCGGGGCAAAGGCGCAGTTCCGCATCGAGAAGGATTTCATCAAACTAAGTGTTGAAGACCTTGACGGCAAAGAACGACAGTACGTTGTGGTCTCGATGACTCCCCGAGTGGAAGCTCAAACCGCCGAGAATCGGAAATAGCTCGCGCCGCTTTACAAGCGAGGCGGGACGCCGGTCGGCCCGCCTTCGGCTCGGCCCTCTACCCCTCGCTAGCGCTCAATCTGGCCGCCGATGCACCGGGCAAGACTTGCCTTCGCCAAGGCGGCACGCTTTGCCGGGCTGGTCGGCAATTCGACCACTCATCAGCGTTCATAGTCTGCAATCGTCGCAAAATAGAGTTACTCAACCAAATAGCATTCGCATGCCAATTGGAATGCTGAGTGCTTATAGACGACCGAGATTCGCGCGAAATTTCGCCGGTGCGCACGCCAGCAGTAACGTCACACTGCACACGGCGATTTTACAGCGGACTGCTTACAATTTTCGTCTCGAGGTATACCAATGTCCATTTCCGGGATTCAAAGTACAACGCAAAATCCGTACCAGCTCAGCGTCAACAGCCCTTACCAGTTGCAGTTGCAACAACTCGGTCAGGCTCTGCAATCGGGCAACCTGAGCGCAGCGCAAGCTGACTTTGCTACCATCCAACAAGCGTTTACACAGACAGCCAATTCTTCGACCTCGGCCAACACCACCGAATCGAATCCGACGGTGCAAGCCTTCAATCAGCTTGGTTCCGATCTGCAATCGGGCAACCTATCTGCAGCACAGAAAGATTTATCGACGGTGCAACAGGATCTCCAGAGTGGCGGTCCTGTGTTCAACCATGTGCACCACTACCATCATTCCGGCGGTAGCGGCGGAGACTCAAGCGAACAGAGTTCGCTGCTTCAGGATCTAAACCAGACGGGCCAAAGCCAGAACTCCACCAGCCTCGCCAGCGCGCAACAGGCCTACACCACACTGCAGCAGCAACTGCAGGAGGTCGCACTGGGAGGCGCAGCTCTGTCTTCGCTGACGCCGGTTTCGTTTGATGCCTGATGCCAAACCGCGTTAAGCCTGACGGGAAATGCTGTTTCAGGGCGCGGCCGCCGGTTGTGTTAGATAGAAACGGCGCGGCAGCGGCCGGTGCGCAAAAGAGAAAACCTTTAGCTTTTCAAATGATCGGCCACCGGCACGAGATTGCCGATGGCCGCTAACTGGTGAGGGACACGAATGGTCGGCCGCGCTTACCGCTCGGCGCGAATTGCTTCGATAGCTTCGTGCAGCTCGCGCTCCGCCTCGTGCAAATGCCCTTCGGCCTTTGCGCCATGCCCGGCCATATCGTAGTGGTTGGCCGCGCGGGCGCGATCAAGTTCGGCGATCGCCTCTTGCACGTGGCTATGAACTTTGTCCAGGTCATGCCAATCATGAACTCTGTCGGCAACCGCGATGCCACCAACGAATGACAGGCACATCGAAACAACGACAACTGCAAAGGTTTTCTTCATGGTTCTCCTCTCCTAGCTGTGAACTAAGGTTGTGGATTAGGTTATCCGGCACGCACGGATGGTTTTCATTGTCCCCGACCACCAACCTCGTGTCAAAAGGAAAGCAGAGCACAGCAGTGTAACGACAGGTTCGCCTGGATATGTCCGTTTGGACAGTCCTGTTTGCGGCAATCTGGCTTCGATCTCTTGCGTGACCTGGATCACAGCGTGCTATCCACTACTCCGGTAGCGTAAGTGCATGGGCGGGTTTTCTATTCTCACCAACCGCAAACGTGCCGTGGTGGCGCTGGTGCACTCAGTCGTATTTCTCGCGATCGCGGTGCGGCAGATGGTCGCAGCCAATCCCGTCGCCGGTATTTGGATACCATCCACGGTATCGCGCAGCACGTGGGTTCTCTGCGGAATCTTTGCCGTCGTCTCCGCCATCCTTTTATGGCTCTTTGTCGTTTCGCGCGAATGGATGGAAAAACTCTATTTCGCCTTCTGCACGATCAGTGCGACTTCAGGCCTGCTGCGAACCGCGGCGGGCGACCAGACATTTCACGCCGGCGTCTACATAAGAGTAGTGATGCTGGTGAGCGCAGTGCTGGTGGGACTGATCATTGTGCGCATGCACTCACGTGCGAACGCTCCCGTCCGGCCACAATACGCTGAAGAAGGCTACGCCGAAGAAAGTTCCTAGGGCCGCCGCAACAATCGTCAGGCCACCGTCGCACCTACATTTGAAAGACGCTACATCGTCAAATCGGAATTGAAGGTATCGGCTATGGCTTTCCAGCTTCCGTCGGGCTGCTTGGTGTAGACCGTCAAATACTTTCCTTTGTCGGTCACGGGCTTCTTGGTCTTTGGGTCAGTCATGGTCATGGTATAAGTGCCCTGCGAATAGACCATGTCTCCACCCTTGGAAGCCATAGCCCGCGTGGACTGAAAACTGAGCGAGAAATTGGGATCGGCGAGCAACGGTGCGATCGCCGCTTTGATCGCAGCCTTGCCATTGAGGGTCGCGCCGCCAGGGTAGAGGCCAGAACCATCTTCGGCAAAGTAACTGGCCCACTTGTCGGGATCCTTGCTGGCGGCGTCTTTGACCCAGGCCGTTTCGATATCTTTGACCGCCTGCACGTCGGCGGCGCGCGTATCGGGAGGCGGAGCGGGAGTGTTTTCACAGGCAACGGTCAGCACGGCGAGCGTAAGGCATAGAAGCAGCGAAGCGACACGGGGCATACTTTCTCTCCTTTATGATTGAGTCTGGAAATTAGGTTGGGCCAGTATAGACGAACTCTTCACCGATCGCACGGGTCACTTTCAGGTTCCCTATGAACGCGGCCGCCGGCGTCACTCGGTCTTTTGCAGTGTGTGGTAATGCGTAGCGCATTGTTGCTCAGCTAGTGTGTATAATATGTGTATTAATATTTATGTAGGCCGCGCGGGGAAATATGCACAGCCGCGATGTCATAAAGCAGTTACAGAAAGACGGCTGGTATGAGGTGAATCAGGTCGGAAGCCACAAGCAGTTCAAACACCCGACGAAAAAGGGGAGGGTTACGGTGCCACACCCGAACCGGGACATACCGATCGGCACCTTAAGAGTATCGAGAAACAGGCGGGGATAAAACTGAGCTGAGCCCCGGGAGCAAAAGGAGCTAAGTCATGGAATATATCGCCTATCTTCATAAGGACGGGGATTCGGATTACGGCGTGAGCTTTCCCGATTTTCCGGGCTGCATCACCGCCGGAAAGACCCTCGATGAAGCAAGCCGGATGGCAGCGGAGGCGCTGGCGCTCCATATCCAGGGCATGATCGATGATGGAGACGCGGTCCCGGAACCGTCGCGGCTCGACGATGTCGCGAAGAACGCGGCCAAGCACGGGGCGATTGCCTTCATGGTGAGCGTGGACGCTCCCGATGCCACGGTGCGCGTAAACATCACCGCCCGGGAAAGCCAGATTGAAAAAATCGATGCTTTGGCGGAAGCGGCCGGGATGACGCGATCAGGGTATATGGTGCGTGCGGCGATTGGCCTTGGGGAAGAGAAACGCGCAGAGCGTGGACGATCACGCGCCGCGCGGCCTCGTTGAGATACTCGGGTTACCGAATGCTCTCATACCACAAAATACTTAGCGCCCGGATGATGCACCACGATCGCCGACGTGCTCTGCTCGGGTTCGAGCAGGAAGCCTGATGTCAGGCGCACGCCTACGTTTTCTTCAGGCTTGAGCAGCGCGAAGAGCTTGGTTTGATCCTCGAGATTCGGGCAGGCTGGATAACCGAAGGAATAGCGCGAGCCGCGATATTTCTGGTGAAACAGATCGCGGATGTGCGGCGAGTCTTCGCCAGCTATGCCTAGCTCCTGGCGCATTTTTTTGTGGTGGAATTCGGCGAGGGCTTCGGCGGTCTCCACGCTCAGCCCGTGCAGGTAGAGATAGCGCGTATATTCCCCGCCTTCGAACAGGCGCTGCGTTTCGACGGAGGCTTTCGAGCCAATTGTGACTAACGCCAGGCCAAGAACATCCATTTTGCCTGAGCCGGCGCGAGCGAAGAAATCAGAGATACAGAGACGGCGACCTTCGCGCTGCCGCGGGAAGGTGAAGCTCAGTAGCTCTTTTGAGTTTTGCTTCTCACTGAGAACCGGGAACCGGGAACTGGGAACTGAATACACCACCAAGTCATTGCCGTCGCCCTGCGCCGGGAAATATCCGTAGACGACCTTCGGCTCGAACCACCCAGCGGCGATTACATCTTCCTCCAACTTTTTCTTAATCGGACGATACTTCTCTTCGACCAACCGCGCATAATCCTCCTGCGATGCGGTTTTCAATTGCCACTGGTTTTTGAAGAGAGCCGTTTCGTTAATGTACTGGAAAATCTCGCGCAGATCGTAATCCTCCACGACGCGCACGCCCCAGAACGGAGGCTCGGGAATATTCGGCGCATCGGTGACAACGGCGCTGCGCTCGGCAAAAACGGGGCCGACCTCTTCATCCACGGCGGCGGCTTTCGCATATTCCTTGACCGTCTTGCCATCCTGCAAGCGCGCTTCGCGTTTGCCGTCTTCGGACAGAAGATCCTCCATCACGTGCAGGCCGGCGAAAGCATCTTCTCCGTAGAAAACGGCATTGGAGTACTCGCGGCGCAGATCGTCCTCTACGTATTTGCGCGTGAGCGCCGCGCCGCCGCAGATCACGGGATATTGCAGCTTCTGGCGCTCCAGTTCCTGGATGACGTACTTCATCTCCAGCGTCGATTTGACGAGCAGTCCGCTCAGGCCTATGGCGTCAGCTTTGTGTTCCGCAGCCGTGCGGATAATCGTGTCGCCCGGCTGCTTGATACCAAGGTTCACAACCTTGAAGCCATTGTTCGACAAAATGATATCGACGAGATTTTTTCCAATATCGTGCACATCGCCCTTGACCGTGGCGAGCACGATGGTGCCTTTTTGCTGCGAGCCGGTTTTCTTCTCCATCTTCGGTTCGAGATAAGCGACCGCAGCTTTCATGACCCCAGCGGAGTCGAGCACCGAAGGCAACTGCATCTTGCGCGCGCCAAACAGGTCGCCAACCGTTTTCATGCCGTCGAGAAGCACAGTGTTGATAAGGTCGAGAGCCGTGTAGCTCACGAGCGCTTCTTCGAGCAGCTCATCGAGCGAGCGCTTCTGCTGGCCTTCGCCCACCGATTTTTCGCCGTTGATGATCGCGTACTTGAGCTTGTCTTCGATGGAAAGCGCGGCGACGTGCGCCGTAGTTTGCGCCTGTGCCTTGCCTTTCACGCCGGCGAAATGCTGCATGTAAATCTGCAGCGGATCGCCGTTCGAGCGATCCTGATAAATCAGCTTGCGCGCCAGTTCCACTTCTTCCGAGGGAATTTTGTAAAGCGGATAAATCTTGGTGTAGTTGACGATGGCAACGTCGAGGCCGTTTTCTACGGCTTCGTGGAGAAACACCGAATTCAGAACGCGGCGCGGATAAGCGTCGAGGCCGAAGCTGATGTTGCTGACTCCGAGAACACTCTTCACATCCGGCAATTCTTCGTGGATGCGCTTCACTGCCTTCAGCGTTTCGATGCCTGCGGTGCGATATTCCTCCTGCCCAGTTGAAATGGGAAGTGTGAGCGCATCGAAGATCAAATCCACGGGACGGATGCCGTACTTCTGCGTCGCGAGATCGAAGATGCGATGCGCGATGGCAACTTTCTTGTCGGCAGTCAGCGCCATGCCTTCTTCATCGATGGTGAGCGCAATCACGCCCGCGCCGTAGCGCTTGGCCATGGGCAACACTTTCGAGGTGCGCTTTTCGCCATCTTCGAGGTTGATGGAATTGATGATGGCCTTGCCGGGAATGCGCTTGAGCGCCTCTTCGACAACATCGGCCTCGGTGCTGTCGATGAGAATCGGAGCGGGCACGCGGGTTGCGATCTTTTCGAGAACCGCGGAAATGTAACCCTTCTCGTCTTCGCCGACGATGGCGCAACACAGGTCGAGCATGTGCGAGCCTTCGTTGGCCAGCTTTTTTGCCAGCGTCAGAATGTCGTCGTATTTTTTTGCCTGTACGAGTTTGCGGAAATGATCGACCCGTGTGGTCGTGTTCATCTCTTCAGCGACGATCAGCGGCTTCGGCTCGAGATCAAGCGGGACAGATGTGTAAGCACTCGATGCGGCTCCGACCGGCTTTACATCGCGCTGCGCCGGCTCAACGCCGGAAACCGCATCGATCACGGCTTTCAAGTGCTCGGGGGTGGTGCCGCAACAGCCGCCAACGATTCTTACACCATAATCTTTGACAAAATGCTTGTGGTACTCGGCGAGTTCTTTGGGAGCGAGCTTGTACACCGCATGGCCGCCGACATTTTGCGGCAGTCCGGCGTTGGGCAGAACGGAAATGTGTTTGGTCGAATTGAGCCCAAGATAGCGGACGGCTTCATTCATCTCCGCCGGCCCGGTGGCGCAGTTCAGTCCGATGATGTCGATCTCGTAAGGCTCGAGCGCGGTCAGCGCGGCGCCGATTTCCGTTCCGAGCAGCATGGTTCCGGATTCCTGCAATGTGACCTGCACCTGCAATGGCAGCCGCTTACCCGCTCTGCGCATGGCTTCGAGCGCGCCGACGGTTGCAATCTTGGCCTGCAATAAGTCCTGGCAGGTTTCGATCAATAAAATATCGACGCCGCCCTCGATCAGGGCCGAGGCTTGCTCCTCATACGACGCGAGCATGGCATCCCAACCGATGTGCCCTAGCGAAGGTAATTTTGTAGTCGGTCCGATCGAGCCGGCAACGAAACGCGGTTTATCGCTGGTGGAAAATTGCTGCGCGACTTCCCGCGACAGTTGGGCCGCTTTCATATTGATCTCGCGCACTTTGTCGCGGAGATCGAACTCGCCCAGAACCAGGCTCGTGCCGCCGAAGGTGTTGGTCTCAACAACCTCGCAGCCTATACGAAGAAAATCGGCGTGAATGTCGCGAATAATATCGGGGCGGCTGAGAACCAGGACCTCGCTGCAGTTTTCCTTGCCCCAATAATCGTCGAGCGTAGGATTACGCTTTTGGATGTTGGTGCCCATGGCGCCGTCGTAAACCACGACGCGTTCGGCTACGAGTTGGAGAAAGTTGGGCATGAAAACTTGGTCGCCGGTCGTTAGTCGTTGGTCGTTAGTGTCGTCGTGCGCGCTGGTGTTACGTTGGCGCGAACGACCAACGACCAGTGACGAACGACTGCGTTCCATAAAACAACGCCGGTCCGTTGGGGACCGGCGTTGAAATCGAGTTGCAACACCGGAGGCGCTAACTCCCCGGGGTCATTCGTGCTGGTGCGCCGAGTTCAGTTTCCGCACCGTTGAAAACGGCATTCGCTCCGATATGCGCGGGAGCGATAGCCAGCAACTGTTCCTTGCGATAGATCAGATTGCTGGCATTGAACGACGCCAACTCAAATCCGTGCCCGTGCGTAATCGCATCGGTCGGGCAGGCCTCTACGCAATATCCACAAAAGATACAGCGATTGTAGTCAATGTTGTAGACACGGGCGTAACGTTCGGCGCCAGAAACCCGTTTTTCGGCGGTGTTTTCGGCAGCTTCGATATAAATGCAATTCGCCGGACAGGCGGCGGCGCAAAGGAAGCAGGCAACACATTTTTCCAGTCCGTTTTCGTCGCGCTGCAGCACGTGCATGCCGCGAAAGCGCTCCTGAAACTTTGCGCCTTTTAGCGGACCGGGACCGTCGGGATAATTCTCGACGATGGTGGGCTGAAACATCTCCTTCAAGGTGATGGTCATTCCCTGGGCGATAGCGCCGATGTTCTTGATTACCGACATGTAACTGTCATTATAACGGATGTTCGGACTGAGGGCTGGGAGGCTCTCCGTTTTCAGCTATCGGTTCTCAGCCCTTCAGCCGCTAGCCTCTGGTCTTTAGGTTTTGCTTTCCACTTTTTCACAAGTGGCTACCAAGGTTGGGGAGACTTTCGTGGACGTGGAATTCTCGTCTCGATCGTTGAAACTCTAGGCACCGCTGCCTGTTGGCGCGCCTAGAGCCTTTCAATATGACCAGCCATGGTTTACGCTCCTCACTTTTTGCTTTTCTTTTTTTCGTTTCTCAGTTTGCGTTAACTCTTCTTCTAAGCGGAAGTCTTGGCCGCGCTTTCGCGCAGCAGTTCGAGCGAAAAACCTATTCTTCATCCGATAAGCAGGCGAACTCTGGTTCCTATCTTCAAGATCAGTGGAAGTGGAATCAGCGCGGGCGAATGGTGCCTCCTGGAGAATCGGCAGCGGCACTGCGGTTACGGGCTTATCGGCAAAAAATGGCGATGCGGGCGGCGCGGGCTTCTTCGTCTAATGCGATGAAACCGGCCAAACAGAGTTTGGTTGGGGCACCCTTCAGAGTCGGTGCAAATGCAAGGTCTGCCATGCCCGCGCAATCGAGTCCGGGATGGGTGTCGCTTGGACCCGCTCCGATGGCATCGGACGCAACCGGAGATGGCGGACAGAATTACAACTGGGTCACGGGGCGAGGTACGTCGGTTCTGATCGATCCGGCAGACGCGAGTGGAAACACGGTGCTGCTCGGCGGCGCCTACGGCGGACTGTGGAGATCGACGAACGCGAGCAGTGATAATTCCAATCCAGCTTCAGTCACATGGCAATCGTTGCTTGACGATCAGCCGACGCTGGCCGTGGGCGCGATTGCTCTGCAGCCGGGTAACAGCGACGTGATTTTGGTCGGGACGGGAGAGACGAACAGTTCGGCCGACTCTTATTACGGGCTGGGGATTTTGCTTTCCGCGGATGGCGGTTCGACGTGGAGCGAGATCACCGGCGTGGAGACCGGACAATCGTTTCTGGGCGTGGGATTCAGCAAAATTGCATTCAGCACGGCGAATCCGAGTTTGGTGGTTGCCGCGACCGCTGGGGATAACGGCCTCTACCTGGGCCTGGAAGAAGATGGCAACTCGACCGCGCGCGGGCTTTACTTCTCGCAGGACGGAGGGATGACATGGAATCGCGTCATCCTGTTGGACGGCGCCGTGCCGGCTTCGGCAACCGCCGTGATTTACAACGCGAGCGCGGGGACGAGCGGGACTTTCTATGCGTTTATTCGGCGGCACGGGCTGTATTCCTCGACCGACGGGCAACACTTCACGCGGCTGGCTACGCAGCCGACGCCGGGATTGGCATCCGCGAATTGCCCTCCGGGATCGAATGACAGCACGTGCTTGATTTATCGCGGGGAGTTTGCGGTGGTGCCAGGGCGCAACGAGATGTATGTGTGGGTGGTCGATGTGCAGCCTGACGAGTACGGAAATCCGGTGCCAACCGACGAGGGCATCTGGCAAACACTGAATGGAGGGACAAGTTGGACGCAGATTCCAGATAACGGCATCACCAATTGCGGCGACGATGCCTTCGGGCCGGGCAATAGCGGCTGCGGAGTCGAAGATGGTTGGTACAACCTGGAGTTGGCGGCCATTCCCGACCCACCGCCTCCGAATTCAACCGGAACTGATATTTATGCTGGCGCAGTCAACATCTACAAATGCACGCTGGCGCCCGCCGCGAGCACAACCTGCACGCAAGGCGACTGGATCAATCTGACGCACGTCTATGGATGCGATCCGTTGGGAGCGCCGGCGCATGTGCATCCGAACCAGCACGGAGTTGAGTTCACGGTCGTACAGGCGACCGGTCAATCTCCCGGGTATTTCGCGCATGATGGCGGAATCAGCCGGACACTGGATGGATATACGGGCCTCGATTCTGGAAGTTGCAGCGGGACGAATCAATTTGACAGCTTGAGCCAGCCGCAATCTCCGGGCAACACGCAGACGCTCGGATCGATGACAGAATCCGTTTCCGTTTCGCTAAATCCCACAAATGCCGCCGTTCTTTTTGGAGGAGCCGAGAACAACGGTTCGCCTTCGACGAGCACGGCCGGGACTAGCAGTACATGGCAGAACTCGTTGGGCGGTGACGGCGGTTATACGGCGATCAATCCCAGCAACACCGATGAGTGGTTTGCAGAGAATCCTTACGTGACAATTCTGAAGTGCGAGGCGGGAACGGCTTGCAACGACAACGGATTTTTCCAAGTCGTGGGACCGGAAAACCTAGGCGGTGACGAAGGGGCTTTTTTTACTCCCTATATTTTGGATCCGCAGAACAGCAGCCAAATGCTGGTTGGGACTTGTCGTATGTGGTCGATCACCACCAGCGGAACGAATCCTGTGCAGTTGAGCAATGACTTCGAGACGCTCGGCGAAGGCGTCTGTACCGGAGACGAGACTAATCTGGTCAACGCAATCGCGGCGGGCGGCCCACCGAGCGGCGAGGGTAATTCTGAGGTCGTGTATGCGGTGACGAACGGCTATGGGCCGCTGAGCGGATCGCCCGGCGGCGAGGTATGGGTTACAACGAACGCGGGCGTCACCCTGATGACCAATGTGACGCAAAACGCAAACCAGAATCTGAATCCGCAGGGATATGCGATTTCGTCGGTCGCCATGGATGCCTCGTATGAGTCGGGCAACGCGGCCTACGTTGGGATCATGGGGTTCAGCACGCAGGCCTATCCGACGTCGCATGTGTGGCAGACCACAAATGCGGGCGCGAGTTGGACGGACTGGAGCGGCTCGGGATCGACCGCCTTGCCAGATAATCCGGTGAATGCGCTGCTGGTCGATTCGCTGGCGGGGCAGGTTTACGCGGGAACCGATGTCGGCGTTTTCGTCAGCCCCACAAGCGCTCCGAGTTGGACCGAAGTCGGCCCGGTGCCGGGGCCCGGCGCGTCGGGATTTCTTCCCAACGCGCCAGTCACGGGGCTGCAGATTTTTAATCCTGGAACGGGTTCGAAAACTCTAGTGGCGTCGACCTACGGTCGCGGGATTTGGAGTTACGGCCTGACACCGGATTTTGCAATTGCACTGGCGGCAAGCCCAGATACTACGGTGGTCAACCAGAGCGTGGTCTGGAATGGCACGCTCACGGCATTGAACGGATACTCCGGAACTGTGACCCTGACCTGTACGTCGGGCGCTCCCGCGACGTGCACAATCGCGCCGCAAGTGGTGACGCTACCTCCGCCAAGCGGCGAGAGCGTCCCGTTTACGGTGACATTGGAAAATTCGACGATTGGAACATTCAATTTCACGATTCAAGGAACCGACGGCACGCTGACGAACGCGACGCCGACGGAGACGCTGACGGTAGGAACGGATGTGGCGTGGACCGATACGGGTAATCCTGCGGCGACGGTATTGGCAGGACAGAGCGCGACGTACTCGTTTTCGGCAGCTCCGGTTGGGGCTGACGCGTTTACTTCGCAAGTAAGTTTCGGTTGCAACAATCTGCCTGCGCTGACGAATTGCGTCTTCAGTCCACCCTCAATTGCGGCAGGCGCGGGAACGACTGCAGTGACGCTAACCGTGACAACCACGGGACCGAATGGCGGCGCGGAACCCGGGAAGCGAGCGCATAGTTTGCCGCGCAAGTCTATGGCTCCTCGGGCTCCCCCGCCAATGGGCTCTGAGTTGCCTCAGAAAATGCTTGGTCGAGCGGATGGATCGCAATACATCGTCGCGGCGCGATCGCGCACTTTGCACCTGCTCGCGCTGGCGTGGGTTGTAGTGGCGGTAATCGTCTGCACCAGACCGAAGAGCCGCAGCAACCAATTTATTTACCTGGTATTTGCATCGATTTGCTTAGGCATTGGATTAATAGCAGAGATTTCCTGCGGCGGGGTCACGGGCAGCGGCAACTCAGGCGAGACCGGGAACTTCTCCATCGCGATCACTCCCACGCCCAGTTCGACGCCAGTCGATATCAATATCGAGTGGAACGGCACGCTGACAGCTTTGGATGGGTACAGCGGAACCGTCGCCATGAGTTGTCTGACGGGAGCGCCCGCGACGTGTTTGTTCGCTCCGCAAACGGTGACGCCGACCACCGCAGGAACTCCATTTATATTGACCCTCGGCAGCACGAGGACGGGAACGTTCAGTTTTACCATCCAGGGAACGGATGGAACGATAACGAACACCACAGCGACAGAAACGCTGACCGTGACGTCCGCGGGTCCGCCGGGGAACTTTGGAATTGCGGTGAATCCGACGCCGAATTCGGCGCAGGCTGGTCAGACTGTTACGTGGAACGGAACTTTGACCTCGCTGAATGGATACGATAACGGTGTGAGCCTAAGCTGCACGGCGGGAGCTCCGGCAACGTGTACGATGAATCCCCCGATATTGGTACCCGCACCCGAAGGCTCGACCTATACGGTAACTTTGGGCAACCCCACGGCGGGGACATTCAATTTCGCGATTCAAGGCACTGATGGAGTGCTGACGCATACGACGCCGACGGAAACGCTGACGGTGACGCCAGCGGGCCAGTCACCGGATTTTCAGATTGCGGTGAATGCGACTCCGAATTCGGTGCAGACTGGCCAGACTGTTACATGGAATGGAACTTTGACCTCGCTGAACGGATACGATAACGACGTGAGCCTGAGCTGCACGACGGGAGCTCCGACGACCTGCGCGATCAATCCCCAGATAGAAATACCTACTCCACAGGGCGCAACCTATACAGTGACATTGGGCAACCCGACGCCGGGGACGTTCAACTTCGCGATTCAAGGGACGGACGGCACGCTTACACACACCACTCCAACCGAAACGCTGACGGTATCGGGAGTGTCTGTAACCGTAAGTCCGGCATCGGCGACTTTGTATGCGGACGAAGCGGGTAACTCTTGGCCTGCGGGAGTTACGCAGCAACAGTTCACGGCCACCGTGAATGGATCGAACAACCAAAGCGTAACCTGGAGCGTAACGGGCGGAAACGCGAATGGCACGATAAGCGGCAGTGGCCTGTATTCGGCTCCGGCGCTGGTGCCGAACCCGGCAACGGTAACGGTCACGGCAACCGCGGCCGCTGGAGGAGCGCCCGGAACGGCGTCTGTGACCATCGCGCAACCGACGCCGATTGGCACATCACAGATCTCGGTGACGGCTACTGCCGTGGGCGGACCGACGCACGCGGATAATGTGACGCTGACGGTGCAGTAGGGCAGTCCATCGCCGGGATTCAGAGGGCAGCGATGGATTTGTAACTTGTAATTGGTGATTTGTAATTGAAATTTAGGGACGCGGATTTTCGCACGGACGTCTGACAAGGCGGATGATGCGGGCACTCGCGCCTTTTCCTTTGTCGTTTATTCCTTCTTCCCATTGGATTGTTCTACGTCTCCGCCATGGAGCTTCAGGTGAGGTAGGATCATCTTGCGTCTTGGCTGCTCCGCTTTACAGGGCATCGGCACGCGAAGCGTTAGTTCTTACGTGGAATTCGATGGCCGCGGACGAGTGTCCGCGCCTAAAGTGCAACGTATGACTTATGACGTCGCGGTAATTGGCGGAGGAATTGTCGGGCTTTCCTTTGCCATGCATCTGGCTGAGCGGTTTTCTCGTCTGCAAGTGCTCGTGCTGGAAAAAGAAGCCGGCGTGGCTCGGCACCAGACCGGACACAACAGCGGCGTGATCCACAGTGGCGTGTACTACAAGCCGGGATCGCTGAAGGCCCGGCTCTGCGTGGCCGGCGCGCGAGAAATGGCCGAGTTCTGTTCGCAGCATGAAATTCCGCATGAGGTTTGCGGAAAGTTGATTGTGGCTGTGGATGCGGACGAAGTTCCGCGACTTGAGGAGTTGCACGCACGTGGCGTGGCGAATGGCTTGCAAGGACTGCGGTTGCTGTCGCACGACGAAATGCGGGAGATTGAGCCTCACGCCGGCGGCGTTCGTGCTTTGTATGTGCCCTCTACCGGCATTACCGACTACGCGGCTGTGGCGTCGAAGTATGCGGAGATCGCGGTCGAGCGCGGCGTCCGGCTGATGACGAATGCGGGCGTTTTCGGATTTCAAAGATCGGCGAACGAAGTTGCAATCCGCACGCGCGCGGGAGATTTTTCGGCACGCTACGTGGTGAATTGCGCGGGGCTGTATAGCGATCGCGTGGCACGCATGGCGGGGGATGATCCGGGCATGACCATCGTTCCCTTTCGCGGTGAGTATTACGATCTGGCCCCAGCGCGGCAGAACCTGGTGCGGAATCTGATCTATCCGGTTCCCGATCCACGCTATCCATTTCTGGGAGTTCACTTCACGCGCCGGATTCACGGCAAGGTAGACGCGGGGCCAAATGCGGTGCTGGCGTTCCGGCGCGAGGGGTATCGCTGGCGGGATTTCGATTTGCGCGAAACCATGGAAACCTTCATGGACGCCGGATTTCGCGCGATGGCGCGGCAGCACTGGAAAAACGGTTTGGTGGAGTTTCGACTGTCGCTGCGCAAGCGCGAGTTTGTGCGTTCGTGCCAGCGCCTGGTGCCCGAGGTGCGAATGGAAGATATGACTCCCGGCGACTCGGGAGTGCGGGCGCAGGCGGTCGCGCGGGATGGCGCGCTGGTGGATGATTTTCGTTTTGTGCAACGGGAACGGTTTCTGCATGTTTTGAATGTGCCTTCTCCCGCGGCTACGGCATCGCTGCCGATTGGGCGCGAGATTTTGAAGATGGTGCCAGCCGAGATTGCGGGGCAGGAATGATGCAAGGTTCAAGGTTTCAACGTTTCAAGGTTTCAAAGTTTCAAAACAAACTGCGCTGCAGAGTTGGCTCTCTCTGAAACCTTGAAACCCTGAAACGTTGAAACCTTCCCTCTCCCTTCATGTAATCTGTGGCTTTCCGATTGCAGATTGCTGGGAGAGCTGTTTCTGGAGAATTCCTATGGCTCACAGTTTGAATTCGAAGAAAAAAGTTGCGGTTTTGGGTGCGGGGAAGTTGGGATCGATTCTGCTGCAATCGCTCTTGCGAGACGGCTTGCTCGCGCCGGCGCAAACCTGGGCGACAGTAGCTCATGCGGAGCGGGCGCAGATGCTCAAGGAGAAGTTGAAAGTTCATGCGGGAACCGACAACTCTGAGGCGGTAAAAGGCGCGGAGATTATTTTTGTCTGCGTGAAGCCGCAGGTGGTCTCCGAAGTGATGCGGGAGATTCGCGCGCATCTCGATGGCAGGCAACTCCTGATTTCGGTGGCGGCGTCGGTGCCGACGGAGATGATCGAGCGGGCCTTGGAGAAAGAAGTTCCGGTGGTGCGGGCGATGCCAAATACTCCATGCGTGCTGGGTGCGGGCATGACAGCGTTGTGCAAAGGCAAGTTTGCAACGCGACAGCATCTGGAAACGGCGACCAAGTTTTTCGATGCCGTGGGACGAACGGTGATCGTCGACGAAAAGCACATGGACGCGGTCACGGGATTGTCGGCGAGCGGACCGGCGTATATCTACATTATTTTGGAATCGCTGGCAGAGGCAGGAGTGAAGGTCGGGCTGCCACGCGATGTGGCAACTTTGCTCGCAGCGCAGACGACGATGGGCGCGGCGCGAGTCGTGCTGGAGACGGGAGATCATCCGGCGCTGTTGAAAGATGCAGTAACGACTCCGGCAGGATGCACGATTGACGGCATCATGGAACTGGAAGAAGGCAAACTGCGCGTGACTTTGATTAAGGCCGTGGTCAAGGCGGTGCAGCGGGCCAGGGAACTGGCGTTTTCGTAGCGATGGCTCACCACCGAGAAAACAAAGAAGAACCTCAACCACAGAGCTCACAGAGGAACACGGGGGCATTCCTCGCGCGCTCCCAAAGGTCACGCTGTGTTAGTTGGGCAAGCTGAAGGTCAGGGTCACATCTGTCTGAAACTGTGCGGGGTGCTCGTGGCGGAGATAGGGTTGATAGCGCCAACTACGGACGGCTTCGCTGGCGGCGGCGGCTAAAACGGGGTCTCCGTTCAGAGTGCGAATCCCTGAGACGGAGCCGTCTGCGGCGACCTCGACTTCAAGCAGCACGGTGCCCGAGCGGTGAGCGGCTAGAGCTTCGGGAGGATACTGCGGCTCAGTGCGGCTGCGGAGGAGGGTTTCGGCTTCCGCCGGAGAAAGCCAGACGCTTTTCGAGGTATCGATTTTTGCGGTTGACGATGCCTGGACGACGGAACCGCTTTCCGGCTTGCTGACAGAAGATTTTTGGGTCGCCCGTTGCTGGTCGGGGGTGGTGGGCTTTATGCGGAAGACGACTTTGCCTTTTTCGTAGACGACCAATTCGTCGGCGGGGGGAGCGGCGGATTTTGGCGGTGACATGGGTTTTGTCGCGGCGGATTTTGTGGGCTCGACCGGAGTTGGGTTGGCCGGAACAGCCTGGGGGATTTGCCTGGGCGGAGACGCGGAACGGAGCCATCCGATGCGCGTGCCAAAGAGAAAGCTGACGGCGACGATTGCGAGAATAGCGAAACCGCCGAGCGCGAGAGTCCAGGCTTCGTAGGAATTGCGGCGGGGCAGAGCCGCGGAAGTCATAGCTAGCAGCATGTCCTCGTTCTGTACAAGCTTGTCCGGAACGGTCTTGTCCGAGCCAGTTTTGGCAGGAACGATGTTGTTTGGAACGATGTTGTTCGGAACGATTTCTCCCTCCGCGAGTTCGGACGCAGCGGCTTGAGGAACGGGCGCGCGCTGGCCGACTTCGAGCGCGGCCCGGCGAAGTCTGGCGCACTCCCCGGCACAATCTTCCAGTAGTTTCTGGTCTTGATTAGAGAAAGCGGTGGGCGAAGCAGAAAAAACCTCCAGCACTCCTGTCAAGGGAGCATTCTGATCTGCACTGTCAAAAACCGGAACGATGAGGATGGAACGAATGCCGAGGCGATGAGAAACAGCGGGGTCGATGCGCGGGTCGAACTCGGTATCGACCGAAAGCTGCGGCTGACGGGTTTGCACGCAGGCTGCAGAAAGACCGTCCCGGGTGTTGATGGGAATGCCGAGATCGGGCGCGAGTTCTCCGGTGGCAGCGCGACAAACCATTTCCTCGCCGCGCATGAGTGCGAGAGCGGCGGCCGTGGCGTGCGTAGCTTCAGCAACGCGCACGACGAGTTCGTTGAGAACCAGGTCGAGGGCGAGCTCGGGCGGAAAACCGGACAGGATATGTCGCTCGAGGGTTTGGGCCGGGTCAGCGGGCAAATCGTCTGGGCGCAACTCGGGGCGGAATTCGGAACTCGACTTAGCTTGCGGGAACATAATTTTGTTCCGGCGGCCTGCCGCGATGCGTGGGGAATTCAGGCTCAGAGGGGAGTTTCCCGCGAAACGAGGGGGAAGTCAATGATCTGTCCAGGTGGTATCCGGCATTTTTCGCCGCACAAAGCTCGTCCCAGCAAGATCGGCGAAAACAACGGGCTAGTGATAAGAGTCACGGTTGGTTGTGAGATTCGAATTCCCTTTCTGAGTCTGACGACGGCACCGGTTACGATCGAGAAGCGGACAGAAGCGGAAAGGCTGATACATTAAGAATGCACACCGACGAGCCGGATGTGCAAATGAATAACTTCAAGGAGAGCAGGCTCGCTATGCGCATCGCAGTAGTCGGTTCGGGATATGTAGGATTGGTAACCGGAGTCTGTTTTGCGGATCTGGGACACGAGGTTGTCCTGGTCGATAACGACGAGAAGAAAATCGCGGCACTCAGCAATGGCGAGGTGCCGATTCATGAAAACTTTCTGCCCGAGTTGCTGGCGCGGCATCGCGGACAACGCATCAAGTTCTCCGGCGATTTGCAGAAGGCCACACGCGAAAGCGAGGCGGTGTTCATCGCCGTCGGCACACCGCCAACGGAAAGCGGAGATGCCGATCTCTCGTACGTGGAGTCGGTGGCGCGCGAAGTCGCCGGCGGCGTGAACGAATACAAGGTGGTGATCGAAAAGAGCACGGTTCCGGTGTACACGAGCCAGTGGATTCGCACCATCATCACGCGAGACGGCACTGACCCGTCGCTCTTCGATGTGGCGTCGAATCCAGAATTCTTGCGCGAAGGAACAGCGGTTACGGATTTTCTCTATCCCGACCGCATTGTGGTTGGGGTGGAGAGCGAGCGGGCGGCAGAGGTGATGCGCCAGCTCTACGGGCCATTGACGAGCGGATGGTATTACGGACGAGGAGAAGCGGTTCCGCGCCCGGAGGCAGCTAGCGTACCGCCTCGGCTGATCATCACGAGCACGCAGAGCGCCGAACTCATCAAACACGCTTCCAACGCGTTTTTGGCGATGAAGATTTCCTTCATCAATGCTGTAGCGTCGATCTGCGAATCGGTGGGCGCGGATGTGAAACAGGTGTGCGACGGGATCGGGACAGATTCGCGGATCGGGCCGAGGTTCTTGAATCCGGGAATCGGTTACGGCGGTTCGTGCTTTCCGAAAGACCTGATGGCGTTCCGAGCGGTCGCGAAGGAAAACGGATACGACTTCCGGCTGCTGGAAGAAGTGATTCGCATCAACGACGACCAGCGTCACCGGTTTTTGCGCAAGGTGCGGAGTGTGCTGTGGACCTTCCGGGGCAAACGGCTGGGTGTGCTGGGCCTGGCATTCAAGGGAGGAACGGACGATATTCGAGAATCTCCGGCGTTGTTGCTGGTGCAGGAGCTGCTGCGCGAAGGTTGCCGTATCTGCGCCTACGATCCGGCGGCCATGGAGCGGGCGAAGGAAGTGCTGAAGTCGAATGTCGAGTACGCGGCGGATGCGTATGAGGCGGCAACGGACGCGGATGCGTTGCTGATTCTCACAGAGTGGGAGGAATTCGCCACTCTTGACCTGGAACGCTTGCGTGAGCTGATGAAGTATCCCATCGTGCTGGATGGGCGTAACCTGTATGATCCGGCGCTGATGGTGGAGCACGGATTCTCGTATTACAGTGTGGGACGTCCGGCGGCGTTGACGGGGGAACCGGCGGCAGGGGTGCGTCCAAAGAAAAGGGAGCGCGCTTGAAGTCGTCAATGAACAAGCATGAACATACGATCGACAAATAAGAAACGTGCGCTGGTGACAGGTGGCGCGGGATTTCTGGGATCTCACTTGTGCGATGCGTTGCTGGGCGAAGGTTATTCGGTGGTGGCGGCGGACAATCTGCTGACGGGGCGCCTGGCGAATCTTGACCATTTGCGTAACGATTCGCGATTTGAGTTTGTGGAGGCCGACGTTTGCCATCCGGCCAACTGGGGCGCGTTGGATTATGTCTTTCATTTCGCCAGCCCCGCCAGCCCGGTGGATTATGCCGAGCACGGAATCGAAACGCTGCGGGTGGGATCATACGGAACCTTTGAGGCGTTGGAAACAGCGCGACGATGCGACGCGAAATTCATCATGGCATCAACCTCGGAGTGTTACGGCGACCCAATGGTTCATCCGCAGAGCGAAACATATTGGGGAAATGTGAACCCGATTGGGCCGCGTTCGGTTTACGACGAAGCGAAGCGATTTTCAGAAGCGGTAACCATGGCCTATCACCGGTATCACCGTGTGGATACGCAGATCGTGCGTATCTTTAATACTTACGGGCCGAGGATGCAGATCAACGACGGGCGTGTGATTCCGAATTTTATGTGGCAGGCGCTGCGGGGAAAAGATTTAACCGTCTATGGCGACGGCAGCCAGACGCGCAGCTTCTGCTATGTAAGCGATGAAGTGGACGGGATTCTGCGGCTGGCGCGATGCGAGCAGCATGAACCGGTGAATATTGGAAATCCGACGGAGTTCACGATTCTGGAGTGCGCGAAAAAAGTGATCGCGACAACGGGATCGGCGAGTCAGATCAAATTTGAAGCACTGCCGCAGGATGATCCGAAGCAGCGGCGCCCGGATATTTCAAAAGCGAAGCGGCTGCTGGGGTGGGAACCGAAAGTCGACTTGGAAAGCGGGCTGAAGCTTTCGCTGGAATATTTTCGGCGAGCAGTCGCGGAGAAGGAACGGCCGGCAGCGAAGGTGAGCCGAATGTGGCGTCATGGCTAACGGGCTGAATTCGGTTCTGGAATGCACTGGAAAACCTGTTGCAACGGATTCAGCGGAGTTGTTCGTCCAGCTCGGGACCGGCTGAGAGGACGGCGAGCAAGCGGAGGATTTCTTCGCGTTCGCTGGAATCGCGGAACATAAAGCGCACGCCCATGCCGAAACCGGAATGGGTGGTCATAACTTGGCCTCTGATTCTGACCTTCGTGCCGGTCGTGCGCACTAAAATCTCCACGCCCGATTGTCCGGTGAGCGGAGTCGGCATTTCGACGTAGCAACCACCCTCGCTGATGTCCGAAAGAACGCAGCGATGGGGCACGGTACTGCCCAGGCGGTAAACCTCCGCGCCGAGTTTGCAGGCGAAACGGTACTCTCCGCGCCGGTTGCCGGCATCGGCAATGGAGGCGGGATCTTTGGGCCCCGGCTCTGCCGGCCGAACGACGGAAGATTGATTGAGTTGCGACGTTGCGAATGACTTGCCTGCAGCTCCGGCCGAGAGCTCGGGGT
The DNA here is from genome assembly GCA_030038475.1 of Terriglobales bacterium. Lineage (GTDB taxonomy): Bacteria > Acidobacteriota > Terriglobia > Terriglobales > Acidobacteriaceae > Acidiflorens. The sequence continues at coordinate 26,040 of JASHOU010000077.1, forward strand.
TATTCTGCTGCAACCAATTCTGAATGAGGCGGCGTGAGGACTGCGGCACGTCCAGAAAACGAATCCCGGTACGGCCACTTGAATCCTGCCAGGCAACCTCGCCCGACAAACGGACCACCTGCCGTTGCCCGGGAAGGGCGAACTCAAAATAGGCCTTGCAGGCGTGCGGGAGCGGATTGGGCATGCGGATTAAGGTTCCGCCGTCGCTGAGGTCGGCCAAAACGGCATTGGTTTCCGGAGCTCCGGGATAGGCGACGTTAGCGGTTGAGTTGACCGGAGTGCGGGGACCGCGGCGTCGTTCGCGGCGCATAAGGCCGCGTGCGGCGCGCAAACTGATGCGGGTGCGCTCGGAAGAAAGCGGCCGATAGAGAACGAAGTTGGCGCCGAGTCCGAATACGGGGCGGGCGTTGAAACCGCTGTCGACGATGGCGACCAGCATGCTGGCGCGGTTTTTAGCGGATTGACGCAACCGCGTAAGAAACTGCTCGGAACTCTGGTTGGCGCGATAGTCAAGAACAATGGCGTCGAAGCGGCGGCTTTCGAGTTGCTCCAGCCCGTGGGAAATCGAGGAAGTATGCTCGGTCATCATTCCCAGTTCGGAGAGGATCGACCTTAGCAGGTTGGCTGAATCCTGATCCGGACACACCACCAGAGCGTGCAAGTCCATAGTGACAATATGGTAAGAAAGATGCGGTTGTAGTCACAAGTTACCCATGTCACGGTGGGGATAAGACCCAGGATGGATTTTTCTTAGTGAACGAGCTAGCAAGTACTATTCGTTATTATTCGCACTTCGCGCTCCAAATATAGCAAGCCAAGGGTAGGCTTAATCAAGCCAACTGAATTTGTGCGTGCGCCGCGATTTATCAACAGAGCAGCGCCAAACATACTTCAATGTGCGTTCAGTAAACAGATGCTGAGCAACGGCCGACACCTGGCCCGATCGTAACCCGCCGCAATTACGTAACTAAAGGACACTGTACGAAAGGCCGGTGTACCCCGGTACTTTGACGTGTTGCGGGGCAGTTCCTACCATCAATCCAATCACAAAGGTGTCGGAGAGCGGTGCAGAGGATCGGTAGTGATGCGCTCTGACGCTAATTCCAGGTGGCAAGATTTTTACTGTTAGCGATTGTTGCACTGAAAGTCGTAGATACGACGGAATACTGCTGGGAAGGCTTGAACATGATTGTTGCACATCGCGGGCACAAGGCGAGCGGCTTTAGCCTTTTGGAAATGACGATGGTGGTCGGCCTTACCATCACCTTGACGACAGTCGCGGTGATGAGCCTGATGCCATTGCTGCAAGCGCAACATTTGACCAATGCCTATAACTCCACGATTGGCATCATGCGTCAGGCGCGAGACGCCGCGATCTCGCAGCGTACATCGTACTCGCTGACTTTTCAGAGCGCCGGTTCGGGATCGAGCACGGTCAATTCAATCACCATGGCGCCGACTACGGCGTTTGCGGGCACCCTGCCAACCGAGGTCTTTCAATTGCCCAACGACGTTTGGTTCTTGGTGGGGTCGGGAGTAAGCGGCTTGACAGGTCCGGACGGATTTGGAACAGCCGCGAATGCGATTGACTTCGGCTACACCTCAAGCGGCGGGACCGGAGACGGGAATGTCCTTTACTTCTGCCCGGACGGTTCCGCGCAGACCACGTCGAGTTGTTCAGGCGCGGGTAATTGGGATAGCGGCGTAGTGTACCTCAACGGCCCGGTTTTTTATCCGAGCGGTTCGAGCAGCACGCCGAAGGGATATGCCACGAATACGCGAGCGGTGTCGCTGTGGGGTGCAACGGGCCGCATGCATGGATGGAGGGTGTACTCGCAAGGAACCTCATATCAATGGATACGTCAATGATCAGACGCGGGAGAAATCATCGGTTGCGCAAGCCAGCGGAAGCCGGGTTCTCGCTCATCGAGGTTGTGATCTCGATGGTGCTGGTGACGATCGGAATGGTCAGCCTGCTGGGGTTGTTCGGATTGGCCATGGCTGCGACCCAAACCTCACAACAGGACATGATCGCGAAACAACTGGCCAACGAGGCGATGGAGAGCATCGTCACCGCGCGCAATACCTCGCAGATGAACTGGGACGAGATTCAGAACGTCGGGTCCACCTACTGCCCGCTCACTGGCGCCCCCAGTTGCGGCATTTTCCTGACGGGATATCAGCCCATGTACTGGGCGGGCGCGGACGGAATCTTTGGCACCGCCGATGACGCAGCCGCGGGCGAGGAGTCGCTCCAGGACCCCGGACCTGACGGCATCTTTCAGACGGCGGACGATACGTTTATCCCTTTGACCGACTACCAGCGCCAGATCGTGATCTCGCAGCTGTACGCTGCGGGGGGCGACCTCATCCCTACGCTGCGCGGCATAACCATCACGATCCAGTACACGACCATCCAGTCGAAAGCGCCGAAAACGTACACGCTGAATTCGTTTATTTCGCAGTTCCAGTAAATGAGGAGTTATGAGCCATCGCACGAAAAAGCGTGAAAGTGGATTCAGCCTGCTGGAGATGACGGTCTCTGTGGCCGTGGGGTCGGTTTTGCTGGCCGCGGCCACACAGGTTTACGTCCAGGGAGTGTCGGCGACCTGGGTCACCAAGCAGCGCGCGGAAATGCAGCAGGATTTTCGCGCCGCCTCCAACATCGTGACGAGAGATCTGAGCCTGGCTGGCGCCGGATTAAATCCCGGTGCGGCGTTCGCTCTGCCCTCGGCGAGCACTCCCGTATATGGCTGCGACCAGACTCCCAAGTGCTACATCAACGGCACCTCGGTGAAATATCCGCTACAGGGCACTACAGCCTACCTTTACGGGCTACTGCCAGGCTATGACGACGGGCCAACTCTTCTGGCGGCGCAAGGACCCACGGACGCAGTCACAGTGGTCTATACCGACACCAACTTTTTCCTGGATTGCTACACAGCGACGGTCACGAGCACAACGACGGTGGATTTCACACTCCCGGGCTCGACGAGCGGCAATTGTACGGCGCCGGGCGGCAACGCCGGGGCGCAAGCGGTGAATAACTCAGCGAATGGGTTGGTGGCCGGCGATCTGGTCTGGTTCTCGCTGGGTACGGTCAATGTGATCGCGGAAGTCACCACGGCAGCGACTGCCGGTGGCGTTGCCACTTTCGCTCCCGCCGATGTGCTCGGTTTCAACCAGGCGTCAAGCGTTACCTATAGCCTGGCCAACCAATTCTCGACGGGAAACAAAACCGGATACGGAGTGCGCATTTTTGTAATCACTTACTACATCGACACCACCCAGGCGCAGCCACGGCTGATGCAGCAGGTCAGCGGGCACACTCCCGTACCCATCGCGGAAAACGTGGTTTACCTGAAGCTAACTTATAACCTTTTCAACGACGCCACCGATACCCCGGCCATCGGATGTTCCAACCCGGGCGCTGCTTCGGATGGCTGTTCCGGCGCTTCGACCGGACTTCTGCCGAACCAGATCACTCAGACCAATATCCAGAATATGGCTATGGACAGCACACAACAGGCGGGAATGTTCGGCCTGTCCAACGGGTATCAGAGAATTGATTTGCAGACCTCGGTCTGCGCACGGAATCTGACGTTCGTGAATAACTATCCCAATTGAGCGGCGGGATGGCAAAGCGCACAAGAGGGATAGGGGAAGGAACGATGGGGACTAAGACGATGGGGAGCCACAGTATGAAAAGCGCGAAAGTGAACGCAGCAGGATTCACGCTGATTGCATCGATGCTGATGCTGTTGCTGATGACGGGGATTGCGATCGGTTTGATGATGATGGTCAACACCGAGCAGAAGGTGGGTGTTACCGATCTGCAAAACGACTATACCTTTCACGCGGCGGAGGGTGGCATTGAGAAAATGGCGTCCGACCTGTCGACGACGTTCCAGAACGCGCAGTCGCCTACCGCGAGCGCCATTTGCGCTCTGAGCGGCGCCTCCTATCAGCCCTCGATCGTGGGGATCAATTGGTCCGATTACTCCATACAGCCGGCGTCGGGTTGCTCGGTCGAGCCACCCTCGCACTCCTGGGGACAGATCAGCGGTGGACCCAACCAGGGCTTGTGGGCACAGGTCATTCCCATCAATATGCTGGCCACGGCGAGCACACTGGCCGGGCAGGAAGTCAGCATGACGCGAGGCGCCGAAGTCGCGCTCATACCGGTGTTTCAGTACGGCGTGTTTTGCGAAGGCGATTGCGGATTTTTCGACAGCCCCAATCTCACATTTGCCGGACGTGTGCATACCAACTCCGATCTGTACCTGGGCGTAAACAGCTGCTGCACCTTGACGTTTAACAACAAACTGGAGGCCTACGGAAATGTAGTCACCGAGGTGCTGCCGAACGGATTGGCAACGGCCTCGTACAGCGACACGGGCAACGTGTACGTTCCAACTGCCGTCGGCGGCTGCATTCCGAATACGGGGACCAACTGCGTACTCAAGGCTGTGAACGGAGGGTCTAAATACGGAGACGGCAGCGTGACAGGGGCAGGAAGCAGTACGCCGCAGTCGGGGTCGAATTACAACTCCACCAACTGGAACCCGTTTTCGAAGACCAGCACCAACTACATGCTGATCAACGGAAACTATGGAAGCACTACGACTCCGGGAACAGGCGCCAAGCAGCTATCCATGCCCTTTGTCAGCGCTGGCGTGCAGCCCTACCAGATTCTTCGCCGGCCCATGTCGACCGACTCAACCGCGCTAAGCGAGTCCCGCGAATACAATCTGGCTCAGATTCACGTATTGCTGAGCGACGATCCGGCGGATTTACCGGGCGGAGCATCGGATGTAAATAATGTGCGGCTGGCGAACATACCGGCGAACTCCTCGGGCGCGAATTATAACCTTCCCTATGGTATTACGATGGCTGCTGGCAATTATCCCGCAGCGTTGCCATCGCCCTCGCCCAATACCTATAACCTGTACTTCGCCACCGCGACGAACGCCATACCATCGGCTTATTGCATCTCGAGCAGCGGCACCACCACCTGCCCCTCCGACACACCCTACCCGCCGGCGCCGTGGACGGCTGCAATGATAGCGAAATTGAACGCGGGAACCGATTCGGACTCAAGCTATCCGGGTTGCATACTGCTATGTGGATATCCAACCGGCGCGCCGTTTATTTCGAACAACGGCACGACGATCACAGGTGCGAGCACACTTAACGGGTCAGGCGGCAGCACAACAGTACCGCCCGCGTTTACTCTCTGTCCCACGTCGAGTATGACCTATACCGGGTCAGGCGGAGGCACCTACGCTCCGCTGGCAGCCGATATACCTGCGGCCTGTACCTCAGCGGGGACGGCTGCCTATCCCTACTACTTGGTAGGAAGCAGCACTACCTATACGAATCCCACCACCGTCGCAGAGAGCTCGTTGACCGCAACCTGGAACCTGATCGACGGCTGGCTGCGGGTGGAATACATAGATGCGTCGGGCAACTGGCACCCGGTAACCAACGAGTGGCTGTCCTTAGGATTTGCGCGGGGTTTTACACCTCCCACGCTTCCTGGCAGCAGCGCCCCTGCCGCAGGGACCAATCCGGTCAATCCAAACGCAATCCTGCTATTTCAAGAGCCCGCAGATCGGGCTAATAACAGCAACGACACCTTCCCGGGCACCGCAGCTGGAATAGCCTCTGCGCAAACTGCGCTGAGCAGCACCGGGATCTCGGGCACCACACCGGTATGTACGGCGCACACGACGGGTTCCGGCACCAAGTACTGCACAGCGTGGTCGATCACGCCGCCGCAGGTTCTGGTGGACACCGTCGGGAGTACAGTCTGGCAGTTCGGCAGCACGACCACCGCGGAAAACGCTGCACCGCAGTCTTCCACGCTGTCGGGGGCTTTAGGGCAGAGCGGCACCCGCTTCAACTGGTATCCCATCAACTTTTACGACACCCGCGAAGGCGAGCCTCGGGACACGCAATGGTCGCAGACTTACACCAGCGATAACAGTTGCACCTCTAACGGAATCATGAACGCCGTCGAAATCGACGTGGGCAACCTGAAACGGTGGCTGGCGGGATCGATTGGGGCGAGCGGCACGAATGTCGATTACGTCCAGCAAAACGGATACGTGCTCTACTATTCCGATCGCCGTGGCATGTTGCCCAATCCGGTCGAATACGGTACCACGTTCACCAAGAACGGTACTTCAGGTCTGGAAGACGTAATTAACGCTGACGGCTCCGCCGATGGGGCCGCGGGCACGCCCGACGGAGTTCTGGAACCGGTTCCGACCGGAAGAGCATTATCCCCAGAGGACGTCGAGGAGACTTTGTACGTTTTGCCAACCGGAGTCGCACAGCTGGAAAACTTCGGAGTGCAAAACCTGGGGCTCGGTTACTACGGTACGGGAGCTACCGCTGGGTTGAACCTCTGGTATCAAATCACCACCAACGACACCAACGTCACGAGTCCGGACCCCTTTAATACCTCGGCATACAATGCGCGAATTACGAGTTGCAGCAGTGCGCGTAAGAATTGGGTCAGTGGCGCGCGCCACGTTTTGAAATTGGTGGATGGTTCTTTCGGTAATGTGCCCTTGAGTCCAGTGGGAACGGTGGCGGACCCGGGCGGGTTCACCGTGGCAGCGGAGAATCCGGTGTACGTCCAGGGCAATTACAACAGCAATTCCTCCGATCCATTCTGGTCGGGCGGAGCGGACCTGTCTGGCCACTCCTCAGCATCGGTCATTTCCGATGCGGTCACAGTTCTCTCCAACAACTGGGTGGACCAGTACAGCACGCTGGGCAACCCGTCGCTGTGCAACTACTCGCCCACGCAGCCGTCCTGCGATGCTCCTAACGAGGATCAAGTCGGCAACCGGCCGGGTTCTACAACCTACTATCGGTTGGCGGTCGCTGGTGGAAAGAACATGGCATTCCCGTTCCCGTCATGGGAGAACTCAACCGACTACGGTTTCGGGACCGATGGTGGCGTCCACAACTTCCTGCGCTTCCTGGAAGATTGGAGTAACCCCGGGGCTACGCTGAACTATGGCGGTTCGCTCGTGAGCCTGTACTACGCGACCTATAACACCGGGGTATTCAAGTGCTGTTCGTACTCGGTTTATATCCCGCCGACGCGAAACTATATTTTCGACAGTGACTTTACCCTTCCATCAGGCCTGCCGCCCGGAACACCGATGTTCCGCGACGTAGAAAGCCTGACTTACAGGCAACTGTTCACGACACGCACCTACTGATGCAGAGCAACTGAAGCTAACAATCAATCCAAATCACCCCGATCCGCAAGGGTCGGGGTTTTTATTGGTCAGCAGTCGTTTGTCGTTGGTCATCAATCGTGGGTCGTTAGTCGCTGCCAGGCAAAGGCATTCTATTCAGCAGCGTCCCATCTGAGATTAGCGGGGTTTGCGAACGGTTGGGGCAGGTTCGCCTGCTTTGCGGGCGGGGAGTTCGTGAGCCGACACGCTGGGGGCGAGATCGGTGGACCAGCAATCCGCAAGAATCTTCCAGGTGCCGTTGGGTTGACGCACGAGCACGATCAGATATTTTCCCCGCTCTTCACGGCGCTTGCCCATGGCCACGGGCACAAGCATTTTGCAGCGGCCGAGATCGATCGCGACTTCGCCCATCATTTCGACGCGGAGCGATTCCATTTCTACGTCGCCTAACCCGGCTTCGAGCAGCGAAACCAGAAATTCGCGAATCGCGGGTAAGCTGCGCACTGGCGGAATGCTGGAGCGAATCAGAGTAGCGTCGGCGGAGTAGAGCTCGATGAGATCGTCGATGTGTTTAGTGTTGCAAGCCTGCGCCCAGTCCTGAACAACCTGGCGGGCGCCAGCTTCGGCGCGGCCACCGGCTGTAGCTCCTTGTGAACCGGCGCCTGCCGGGCTGGGAGCGCGACCACGTGGAGTGGAGGTCCCGGACTCCGTGCCAGAAGCGGCGGACGTACCTGGGCCGGGAACAAAATGATGATAGTGGTGGTGAAAATGATGTTGGCCGGCAGCGGGTTGAGATGGATCGACGGCATCCGCCGAAATGGGCTGAAACGGGATTCCGCACCATACGCAAAAACGGGCGCCTGCGGGCAGCGAACGTCCGCAGCCGGAGCAGGCGCTGGCCGCTTCGTCAATATCGTCAGTTGCTGACGCGACCACGCTGCCTGATATGCGCTGGATCGCTTCCACCGCCGCCGCTACAGCCTGGGCGTCCGGCTTCGGCCAGCGAAACGTGCCGGGAAATCGTTGAAAGAAATCCCCCAGATCTTGTGTGGGAAGATCCTGCGCGGAAAACTCGTGGCCGGGAAGATCGTCTTCCGAATGGTTCTCGGCTGCGACCTCTGGCTTTGCAGTCGGGTGGTCCTTTGCTTCGTCATTACGCCCGAGTTGGTTTAGATCTGGGCGATTGGGATTGTCTTGGGTCACGGCAACCTCACCGTTATTGTTGCCATTGTAGGAGAATTCGCGCGCTAGCGGATGCTGAATCTTACACGCGCTTCAAAATCGGTGGGGACGCCGTTGCAGAGGGCGGGACGATATCGCCACAGGCGGACTGCGCGCAAAACAATCTGATCCTCGCCCGGACCACCGCTCTCCAGGATAAAGGGGCTGTGCACGTGTCCGTCCGACCCCACGATAAAGCTGACGCGCACGTTCCGATCGTCGCTTTGAAGCTCGAGCAGCGGGTCTGGAGTGAGCAGGGCTTCAGGGGGTTGCACGCTTCCACACCTCGGTACGGCCAGCAGATCCGATAAGGGTGCGAATTCGGAAATATGTGCGGGGGCGTGACGCAAGCTTGTTTCTAATTTCGCAAGCGGTGCCTGTTGGGAAATGACGCGAAACGGGACAGTTGCAGAGCACCAAGCGAGAATACCGCTCAGCGCCGTGAGCGAGACGACGGTTGCGAGCACCGTGGTGCTCGCGGTTTTCGGGCTCGGCCAGAGACACCGCATCGCGGATTTGCGGGCAATTCAGTTTCCATTTTTGATTGAAATTAACCAAGCTATTGCAATAAGTTATATGGACTCCCCGATCAAGTACTTCAAGTCGCGTGCAATCCGTTGCAAAGGTGGCGAAGAGAGTCGCATAGCCGGAGGAACGGTGGCGGGCTCGGCACCCGACATCGTCACTGACCAAAGGACGGGCGAGTGCAGCAGACTCGGTTTTGGACTGCTTCCCTATTGGTGCGGCGGGATCGGGGGATGGGAAGAATCGTTCTTCAACGAGCGGGGGTCGGTTTGTCGTATGAAAGCTAGGCCAGTATACGCCTGATTTTTTAGCTGGCAAGATGTGAAAGAAGTTGCAATACGCCCTTGTTACTGTCGTCAGGTTCGTTACGTTACTGCAGACCCTCCTGGGTAAATTTGTACGCGGTGTCCTGAGTCAAGGACATCAGATAAATGCTGGAGGCTGCCGTGGCCGTGCTGTAGTTATCGACGACAATGCCGCTAGGTCCGCCATCCACAGCCGCCGTGGTGGTAGTCGTGGTGCCGTTGTTGTTGGCAAGCGCCACTACACAGCCGGTGGTTGAGGCGCCGACTCCTCCTATCAAGGTGCAATCTCCGGTCAAACCAAAGAAGAAGAAATCGGTTGGCACGGATGCCACGCCGGTGTCTGTGGGGTTGGAGTAATTCGCAGCCGTGAAGTTCGCGGTGAATCCCGTATACGGGGGACCCGAGCCTATCAAACTCGCAACTGTCACCGTCTGACCGTTCAGGAAATCCTCCGCTGTGCCTTGTAGGTATACCGCTTCTCCAACGGTAAGATTGCTGTTGTTCGCTGTCACCGTGAGAACGTTTGACGTGATCGATGTAGCTGTGATGGGATCGATGGGAGATACTGTGCCGGTATCGTCGAGGTTAGAGTAACTCGAAGCGGTGAAATTCGCGGTGAATCCTGTATATGTGGGACCGGCGCCTATCAGGCTGGTCACGGTCACGGTCTGACCGTTCAGGAAAGTTTCATCGGTGCCCTGGAGGAATACCGCTTCCCCAACAACGAAACTGTTGTTTGCAACCACCGTGAGGGTGTCTGCCAGGATCGATGTAGCGGTGATGGTGTCGGCAGGACCAACATTGGGATTAAAGAATTCCGTCCATCCCGTGCAACGGTCGGTGGTGCTGCTGGAAAGTTCTACTGGGTATCCGGTGACAGGCGTTGGATTCAGGGTGATGCCGGTAAAACCAAATTCGTATTGGTAGGGCGCAGTAGTCGTAGCGCCAGTTCCGCAAAGACTGACGACTCCGGTCGAAGGACTGTTGAAGTAGTCGTAACTGAAGGCGGGCTCGTAAAGGTGCACGGCGGTGCCTCCCGAGGCGCCTATACCAAGTGACGCTGTCATCATCACCGTAAAACTACTCGTGTCGATTTGGACAAGAACGGCAGAACTTCCGTTATCGGGGTCGACCACAAAAGTGGTGCCGTTAGTGACATCGACAATCGGCGGGGCGAGAATAGCGTCACTGGTATCTTCTCCAATAGGGATAGTACCCACGACTGTGCCTGTCGAGACATCGATCTGATAGAGATTACCGTTGCCGCTGCCCACCATGAGCAAACCGCGAGAGGAGTCGAGCACAGGAGCGGTCACGTTGTAAGCGGCGGGAGTAACCGGCCAAGGCGCCCCGCCTAGCTCGGGAGACCCATTAAAAACCGGTGTAACCTGATAAATAGCTCCCTTGTTTGTTCCCACGTAGGCGGCATCTGAAGCGTAATCCACCCACGGCGAGGACAACGTACTACTGACGGTAGAGGATAAGGTCACCGAACTCATTGTCGCTGGGGTGGCAGGGTTACCAATTGAGCCCTGACCGGCGGTCCAGGTTAGGACATGAAAAATGGCAGGACCGCCGGATCCCGCTCCGCTCTCCACAAAGGCGATCTGTGTCCCATTTTCCGAGAGAACCGGCGTAGTGAACACGCCGCCGCCGCCGGTGCTGACGTTATAGGCAAACATCACATTCGGTGCGTCGCCGGGACAAAGCCCGGTGCCGGCATCGTTGACGTAAAGATTGTTGAAGGCGACAAGATTAGCTTGAGTGGCGGAGCCAGCGACCGGCAGTCCGATCACGACGAAGTCGTTGGTACAATTGGGCGGCGCGCTGGGATCGTACGTAAACTTAACCGGAAACATGTCAATGCGCAGATGAGCACCCAAATCCGTTACGTTCCAATCGCGCCCCAGTCTGGATTTTGGCGGCAAATTCGAGATGGAAGCAGGGGCTGGGAAGCCTCCCCAATCCTGAGCCTGGCCGCGCTCGATCAACTGCTGCAAAATGCGCGGTTCGCGATAAATCAGGTCCGGATGTAGGGCGAGGGCATCGCGGCTGAAGATAATGTGGCGCTGCGACCAATCCTGAACCAAGCCGATGTGCCTGGGAGCAGTCTCCTGAGCGCACAGGCTCAGTGCAAGAGCAAAGAAGACCGCACACGACACTGCAACCATGCCACCAAGATGCTTGGGCCTCACAGCGACCTCCGTTAAATGACTGGATTGCGGTCATTGTAGCCGCAATCTTGTCCGGAGGGGGATAGCTGATGTTGTACCGTCTGTGTCTTTGGTAAGGGGGATTAGGTCGTAAATGGGATACCACGACCATTGCCAAGGCACGGACAGTCAGAATCAACCGTGCGCTCGACGTTTTACTTTCCAGTCAAAGTGCTAGTTTGGTTGTCATTCCGAACGAGCGGTTTTTGCGTCGCGAGGTCGACCATTGTCTTAGCGGCAGGCATCTGGTAGCTGTGACTCTTGCAGCAGTGATGGAGAAAGTGATGGAAGCAGGATTTTCGGCTTAACTTCGCAAATCTCTTCATTCTGGTATAGCTGCGCTTGCCACGATCTAGGTCGGCTCTGCGAGCCTATTAACTACTACCGGGATGATGCTATCCCGATGCCTAACAAAAGTTATCCTCAGGTCATCATTCTGCATAGCGCAGCTATATCGAGACTTCCCCAAACGAGCAATAAATTAATTTGTGACAGAAACGGTGAGTTAGTAATACAATAGCCGACGGTAAATTACCCGAGGGGGTATTGATGACAAACATCGCTAAGGCAATTGACCGGCTCCGTGAGGAACGCCGGGACGCACAGAACCAAGTCCAGAAACTTGGGGAAGCTATTTCGGTTCTCGAGAGGCTGACCCGAGGGACGGGCGCAACCGTTCACACCGCGGCACATCGCGCAAAGCGTGTACTCTCCGCAGCCGGACGCCGGAGAATCTCGCTGGCCCAGAAAGCACGTTGGGCCAAAATCCGGCAGATGAAGAAAGCAGCCTGAGAACCAGGCGGGCTGCAGGTTGCGTGAGGTTCGCTTCGCGAGACTGGAGCCCGCCGGGTTTTGGAAATCGAATACTTCGCCGGAACCGATCGACCTGAAGAAAGCTAGCTAACCTACGGTATAGTTCAGCGCGCGCGATTGTTACCTTCCCCGAAGCGGCTGCTATTAGCCGTGCCCTCCGCCAAGTTCCCGCACAATATTGCCAACAAATGCCTTGGCGTCGCCGAACAGCATGAGGGTGTTATCGAGATAGTAGAGCGGGTTATCGATGCCAGCAAAACCGGGATTCATGCTGCGCTTGATGACCATGACGGTATGAGCTTTGTCAACGTCGAGAATAGGCATACCGTAGATGGGACTGGAAGCATCGGTGCGGGCGGCGGGGTTAGTAACGTCGTTGGCGCCAATAACCAAGGCGACATCGGTTTGTGGAAAGTCGCCGTTGATCTCATCCATCTCGACCAGGCGATCGTAGGGAATATTGGCTTCGGCCAGCAGGACATTCATGTGGCCCGGCATACGTCCGGCAACGGGGTGAATGGCAAAGCGCACGTCTACGCCACGTTTGCTGAGAGCGTCGTAAAGTTCTCGCACTTTGTGTTGCGCCTGGGCGACCGCCATGCCGTATCCGGGAACCACGATGACACGGTTGGCGCCGGAGAGAATGACGGCCGCTTCTTCCGGGGTCGCGCTGCGAACGGTTCTGGCTTCTTCTCCGGCGGCAGCTGAGGTTTGCACCTGGCCAAAGGCTCCGAACAAAACATTGGTGAAGGAACGGTTCATGGCCTTCGACATAATGATGGAGAGGATCAGACCGGAGGATCCGTCAAGCGCGCCGGCGATGATGAGCAGCTTGCTGTCGAGCACGAATCCCATGGCCGCCGCCGACAACCCGGCATAGGCGTTCAACAGCGAAATGACCGTCGGCATATCGGCGCCGCCGATGGGAATGATCAACAATACGCCGAAGGCGAGCGCAATCAGGATCATGAACGGAAACAGCGATTGCGCTTCAGGGTGCAGAATCAGATGAACCGCAATAACCACGGCGCAGGCAAGCAGCGCGAAATTGACGAAATTCTGGCCTTTATAAGTGAGCGGCCGCTGCGGCAGGATTTCCTGCAGTTTACCGGCCGCCATCAGGCTGCCGGTTACGGTCAAGCCGCCCAGAATCACCTCGACCGACAGTACCGACATCATGAAAGGCGAGATGTTGGGTGAGCGGAGATAGAATTCGGCGGAACCGACCATGGTCACGCAGAGCGCGCCAAAGGCGTGACTGAGCGCGGTTCGCTGCGGAACCGCCGTCATCGCCACCTTTCCAAGTGGAACGCCGATGATCGAACCGAGCACCAACGCGATGCCGATCAGCTTGTAGTCGACAATGCCGTGGTGCAGCAGCGTGCCGCAGACGGCCAGCAACATGCCGATTTCGCCCGCCCAGATACCGTGGCGGGCGGTGGTGGGCGAGCTCATCCATTTCAGCGAGAGGATGAAAAGCACGCTCGCAATCAGATACAAAACTTCGATTGCAACCTGACCCCCGGCGAATTCGGCTGTCATTATTGGCCCACCGATTTGTCCGCCGGCTTTGCAGGACGGCTGGATTTGAACATCTTCAACATGCGGTCGGTGATGAGGAAGCCGCCGACGATGTTGCTGGTGGCGGCGACCACGGCGATGAAGCCGAAAACTGCGGCCCGCGTGCTCTTGTGCTCGCCCACCAGCACAATCGCACCGACCACCGCGATCGCATCCAGGGCATTGGTAAGTGACATTAAAGGAGTGTGTAGCAGGGGCGAGACGCGCCGGATGACTTCGAATCCGATGAATCCGGCGAGAACGAAAATAAAGAGTGCGTCAATCAGGTTTGAACTGGCGTTCATTTTTGCTCCGGAGACGGTCAGCCCTGTTTTTCCAGCGCAGGCAACTTGAAAAACTCGCGGACACGAGCGTTTACGATCTCGCCACCATTGGTGAGCAGAGTTTCGCGAACAATATCGTCTTCGAGATTCAGGTTCAATTTTTGATCTTTGATCAAGTGCGTCAGAAACGCAGTGATGTTGCGGGCGTACATCATGCTGGAATGGTAAGGCACGTCGGCGGCCAGGTTGATGGTTCCGACGATGGTCACGCCATGCTTGACTACAGTTTTGCCCGGCTCGGTAATCTGGCAGTTGCCGCCGCGCTCGGCGGCCAGATCGACGATTACCGAACCGAGAGCCATTCCCTTCACCATGTCTTCGGTGACCAAAACGGGCGATTTCTTGCCCGGAATCACGGCTGCGGTAATGACCACATCGCTTTCCTGCACCACATTGCCGAGCAACTCCCGCTGCCGGCGGTAGAAGTCCTCATCCTGTGCGCGAGCATATCCTCGCGCGTCCTGGGCGTCCTTTGCTTCGATGGGAAGTTCGATAAAACGTCCGCCGAGGCTTTGCACCTGCTCTTTCACCGCGGGTCTTAAATCGTAGGCCGAAACCACCGCGCCCAAGCGGCGCGCGGTCGCGATGGCCTGCAGTCCGGCAACGCCGCAGCCGATGATAAAGACGCGGGCGGGAGTGACGGTTCCCGCCGCGGTTGTAAGCATGGGAAAAATGCGCGGGTGAGAATCGGCGGCCAGCAATACCGCTTTGTACCCCGCGCACGTTGCCATGGAGGAAAGCGCGTCCATGCTCTGAGCGCGGGTGGTGCGCGGCATCAGTTCCACGGAAAATGCTTTGACGCCGGAATGGGCGACGCCATCAGCCACTTCCCTCTCGCCGAATGGGCGCAGAAAGCCCACGAGAATTTGATCGCGGCGATAAAGAGGCAAATCCTGCTTGCCGGTGATGTCGTTGGCGCCGTAGCAAAGAACCTGCACCACTATGTCCGCGGCAGAAAACACCGCCAGGCGGTCGGCTGCGATCCTCGCACCTTTGTCGGTGTACTGGGAATCGGGATAGCCAGCCTCAATGCCGGCGCCGGACTGTATATGAACTTCGAACCGAGCTTTGGCCAGCGCCGGCAAAACCGCCGGCACAAGGGCAACTCGACGATCGCCCGGATAAGTTTCTTTCGGAACGCCGATGATCACGAAATCCCGCCTGTTCTAGCGATTCTCATTGCTCATTGTCCATTCTCGTCGCATTAACAGTCGCTATTAATCAAGATCCGGAGCCGCCGCATTTCGCCCTTCACGCGGCACTCACGGGTAGCTTCAGAGAAACCTTGGATTCTAGTTGACTGAGTGGGTGGACGCAAATTGTTTGCTGTGGGGATAAAGTCCACGAGGCAAGCGGAGGGGTGGTGAGCGCGGCAGGAATCGAACCTGCGACCCACGCCTTAAAAGGGCGTTGCTCTACCAACTGAGCTACGCGCCCTCACCATAACACTCTATCTACCAATGTGGCGGCCCGGAAAGTCGTGCAGATTTCGTATGGATTACTTCAAAGACCATTCACCAAGCTACCGGCTCTGCCGCAACATACTGAGTCGTCTTGAACATGATACCAGACCCGTGATTTCCGGAGGCGAACGTGCTGGTCGCATCAATACTGCGCTGCAAGGGCGTAATACGCTTTGACGAAGCGAACCAAAGAACACCACCGGCTACGATTTCTGCTCTTGACCTAGCGCCGGTTCCGGCTATACTCAGGCGTTCAGTCGAAGTTCTCCGGATTTTGGCTTGAGGGGGCCCGGAATTTGGAGGAGGCGGAGTTGCTGCGCCGCGAAAACCGCCGCGCGTCCCCCTGTGATTCCCGCCTGTACTTCATCGCATTTTTTCGACGCCGTGGAAACGGAAAATATTCTCGGAGGACGATCATGTACCGGTGGGCCAAGTGGTCGGCAATCGGGCTTGTACTGTGCACGTTGGCGGCTGCGCAGGCGAGGGCGAGCGTAGGATTCCAGCCCGTTTCATCCGATGAGCTGAAGATGACAAGCGAGCCGCTAGCGCCGGGAGCGCCCGCGATCATTTTGTACAGACAGGTGGACCGCGACGACAACATCCATACGCCGCATGAGGACAATTACCTTCGCATCAAGATCCTGACCGAAGAAGGGCGGAAGTACGCCGACATGGAGATTCCGTTTTACAAGGGGAGCGAAGAAATCGTAGCCGTGCGGGCCCGGACCATTCGACCCGACGGCTCGGTCGCCGACTTTGACGGGAAAGTTTTCGAAAAGCAACTGGTCAAAGGAAAATTCAGCGGAACAACCGTAAAGTATCTGGCCAAGACTTTCACGCTTAGTGATGTGCAGGTAGGCAGCGTGATCGAGTACTCGTTCACAAGGGATTTTCATGAACACCTGCTCTACGATTCGCACTGGGTCCTGAGTGATGAGCTGTTCACAAAAAAGGCGGTGTTCTCGCTCAAACCCTTCAACGACAGCTTCTATGAAGCATTTTCGCTGCGCTGGAGTTGGAATACGCTGCCCACAGGGTCGTCTCCGCCGCAGGAAGGGCCCGACCACATAGTCAGGATGGAGACCAGCAATATCCCGGCCTTCGAGACCGAAGAATACATGCCTCCCGCGGACGAATTGAAGTCGCGAGTGGACTTTATCTATGAAAGAGGCGTCGTCGAGCAAGACGAGAAACGCTACTGGAAGGCAGAGGGAAAAAAGTGGAACGGATGGTTGGAAGAATATGTGGACAAGCGAAAGGCAATGCAGCAGGCGGTGTCGCAAATCGTCTCGCCGAGCGACTCGCCGGAGGTGAAGCTGCGAAAAATCTATGATCGAGTGCAGCAGATTCGGAACACGTCCTACGAAATACGGAGAACCGAACAGGAGCAAAAACGCGAAAAAGAGAAGTGGGAAGAAAACGTTGAAGACGTTTGGAAGCGTGGCTATGGGACGGCTATTCAACTGACGTGGCTATTTGTAGGCTTGTCACGGGCGGCGGGTTTTGAAACCTATGGCTGCTGGGTTTCAGATCGCGGAAAATATCTTTTTAGTCCAGCTTCGAGGCAAACCTCAAAACTAAATGACAACGTTGCCCTGGTGAAACTGAACGGCAAAGAGCTCTACCTCGATCCCGGCATTCCGTTCGCGCCGTTTGGGATGCTGACCTGGTCGGAATCCGGGGCAACAGGGTTGCGGCTCGATAAGGACGGCGGAGACTGGATCGTGACTCCGATGCCGGAAGCCTCGGAATCGAAGATCGCACGCGTGGGAAAGCTGGATCTTTCCGAAACCGGCGATCTCGAAGGAAAAATAACAGTTACATATACCGGGCTGGAAGCGCTGTCGGCGCGTTGGGAGGAGTTAAACACAGATGAAGTGGACCGGAAGAAGTTTCTGGAAGATTCGCTGAAGGAACAGATTCCGGTGGCGGCGGAGGCTGTGCTGACCAATAAACCGGATTGGACGAGTTCAGAGATGCCGCTGGTCGCGGAATTCGATTTGAAGGTTCCGGGCTGGGCTGCGGGCGCCGGTCGCCGGACGATGGTTCCGGCCGCGATCTTTACCAGCGTTGAGAAGGGACTGTTTGAACACACCAAGCGTGTGCATCCAGTCTGCTTCATTCATCCCTACATAAAGGAGGAGGATGTAACGATCGCGCTTCCTGCGGGCTGGCGAGTAAGCGGTGTGCCAGCTTCGCGGGAACAGAACACAAAAGCCATCCTTTATGACTTGAAGGTCGAACAAGGCCCCGGCACTGTGCGGCTGACGCGAAAGTTGACGGTCCTGGTTACAGTGATTGAGCCGAAGTACTACGCGGCATTGCGCAATTTCTTCGAGGGAGTCAGAAATGGCGATGGCGAGCAAGTTGTGTTGGAGCCGGGTGAGATACATGCGACCAGGTAATCGGCTGCATCTGGCATTTTTCTTTTGGGTCGTGGCCTTGGCCCTCGTGCCGCAAGCAGTCGGAGGGGATGCTCCGCAGTGGATGCATGCACTGGTCGGCGCGTCATTGCCTGCCTATGACGAAAAGACCAACGCCGTGTTGCTCTATTCGGAAAAGGATGTGACGGTGCTTTCAGCAAACAAAATCCGGACACATGTGCGCGAGGTTTATAAGATTCTGCGGCCGGAAGGACGGGAGCGCGGGGTAGTGGGTGTGTATTTCGACCCGTCGATCAAAATCACAAGTCTGCATGGCTGGTGCATTCCGGCGCAGGGCAAGGATTATGAGGTGAAGGAGAAGGATGCGGTGGATTTTGCCGCTCCGGCTGAGGGCGGCTATCTGATAGAGGACATTCGTTCGCGGGTACTGCGGATTCCCGCACCTGATCCAGGCAACATTGTGGGCTTCGAATATCAAGTTGAGGAGCAACCCTTCTGGTTGCAGGATGCCTGGCAGTTTCAGCAAATCGATCCAGTGCGGGAAAGTTATTATTCGCTGGAGCTTCCTCCCGGCTGGGTCTTCAAAGCTTCATGGCTTTTTCATGATGAGATTAAGCCCGAGGAAGCAGGGGGCAATGTGTTGCAGTGGAAGGTGAGCGACGTCAAAGGAATCAGGCCTGAAGCGGACATGCCGCCTTGGGAGGGCCTGGCAAGCAAGATGATCGTTTCATTCTTCCCTCCCGGCGGCACCGCGCAGAGCAATGAGTTCGCAAGCTGGCAGCAGATCGGGCAATGGTATAACAATCTGGTAAACGGGCGAATGGATGCGTCCGCAGCGATCAAACAGGAAGTCGCGACTCTGGTAGCTGGGAAGAACGACGCGCTAGCGAAGATGCAAGCTATAGCGCAGTTCGTACAGCACGATATTCGCTATGTTGAGATCAGATTTGGTATTGGGGGTTGGCAACCTCATGCCGCTCCTGATGTTTTCTCGCATCGCTACGGGGATTGCAAAGACAAAGCGACGTTAATGCGCACCATGCTGCGTGAGATCGGAGTTGACTCCTACCATGTTGTGATTAACACGGAACGGGGCTCGGTTACACACGATACGCCCGCGCACAACGCGTTCAACCACGTGATCCTTGCGATCAAGCTCCCGGACAATGTGAACGATCCCTCGCTGATTGCTCTGATCCAGCATCCTAAGCTGGGGCGAATTCTATTCTTCGATCCGACTAACGAGTTGACACCCTTTGGGCAGATCGGTGGCTATCTCCAAGCCAACTACGGCTTGCTGGTGGCGCCAGAGGGTGGCGAACTGGTGGAGTTGCCGCAGCAACCGACGGCCATGAACAGCATTCGTCGTGTGGGCAACCTGACGCTCGACGCGAGCGGCCTATTGAAAGGCGATGTCGAGGAGGCGCGATTGGGGAACCGCGCGTGGGTGGAGCGCAGGCAATTACACCTTGTGACGAATAACGCCGACCGCATCAAGCCGATCGAAAGCCTGCTTGGTGGGTCGCTCTCCAGCTTTCAAATCACAAAAGCGACCCTGGTTAATCTCGATCAGACCGACCTGCCCTTCGGCTTCAAATACAGCTTTCAGTCGCCCAACTACGCCAAAGCCGCGGGCAATCTGCTGCTGGTGCGGCCGCGGGTGCTGGGAAGCAAATCGTCCGGAGTGCTGGAAACGAAGGAGACGCGCAAGTTTCCATTGGAATTCGAGGGTCCGGTGCGCGACACCGACACCTTCAACATTGCGCTGCCCCCGGGCTACGACGTGGACGAGTTGCCGCCGCCGGCGGACGTGAACTACAGCTTCGGCAGTTATCACAGCAAGACCGAAGTGCGAGGCCGTACTCTGTGTTACGCGCGCACTATGGAAATTAGAGAGCTCAGCGTGCCCGTCGGCAAAATGGACGATTTGAAGAGGTTCTATCGCGCCATAGCGGCGGATGAGCGCAACACCGCCGTGTTGAAACCGGCGGGGTCAAGCAAATAGTTTTAAGGGCTGGAACTTGCACGCGCGACCGCGGCAACACGGTCGCGCTATATTTTTTCCTCTCGCCCCGCCCAGTAGGGTTCTCGAAGAACGCGCTTGAGAGTCTTTCCCGCCGTGCTGCGTGGGAAATCCTCCAGGATGGTCACCGCGTGCAGGCGCTGATTCTTGGCGTCCACTCGCTCGTTGATCCACTGGCAAAGATCTTCGGCGGCGATGGATGCCGATTCCCGGAGAATTACGGCAGCCAGCGGGGTCTCGCCCCATTTCTCGCTGGGGATGCCAAACACCGCTGCTTCGCGCACCGCGGGGTGCTGCACAATGATTTCCTCGATATCCTTGGGGAAAACGTTAATGCCGCCGCTGATGATCATGTCCTTTTTTCTATCGACCAGATAAAGAAACCCGTCTTCGTCGACGTATCCCAGGTCGCCCGTGTGCAGCCAACCATTGATCACCGCTTGCGCGGTCAAGTCCGGACGCTTGTAATATCCCGGCATAAGCGCGGGGCCACGCCCGACAATCTCGCCAATTCCGCCGGGAGGCAAATCCTGGCCTTGTTCATCCACGATACGCATTTCAAAAAACGGCTGTGGTGGACCAACGGAATTTGGCTTCGCCGCATAATGCGTTTTGTCGAGAACAGTCATGAATCCCTCAGTCAGTCCATAGAGTTCATAAAACCTGCCCGGTAGGCTGCGGTTGAGCTTCTCCTTGTGTTGCGCGTGCAACGGAGCGCCGACGGTGCCGATCATTTCGAGAGAATGGAGAGCATCGGCGGAAAAATAGGGCGAGTTAAGCAGCGCGACAATTTGCGAGGGCACCATCATCACGTGCGTAACGCGCTCGCGCTCGACGGTCTCGACGAAGGCGCGCGCA
Organism: Terriglobales bacterium; assembly: GCA_030038475.1. Lineage (GTDB taxonomy): Bacteria > Acidobacteriota > Terriglobia > Terriglobales > Acidobacteriaceae > Acidiflorens. The sequence goes on from JASHOU010000077.1 coordinate 46,969, forward strand.
TCGAAGGCTTTGTGCAGAATATAGGTCGCGCCCAGGTACATCGCCGGCATGAGCGTAAGGAAGGAACCGTTGAACACGATCGATCCGGAGTGAAGAACCACGCTCTCCGGGCTGATTCGGAACGTGGAAGCGAAGAGCATGCAATAAACAGCCCGTATGTAGTGGGTAAGAACGATTCCTTTGGGCGATCCCGTTGTACCGCTGCTGTAAATGATGTTGTAGAGATCATCGTCCGCAATTTTTGTTTCCGGAGGCTCCGCTTCACTTGCGCGCTCCGTCAATTCTTCGTAGTTCTGAAACCCCTTCACGTGGGGCTTGCCAATAAGAATCGTGCGATCATCCCTGACCGCAGGTAGTTCTTTTTTGATCGAGGCAAGCTGCTCGGCACATTCTGCACTCGCGATGATGGTCTCCGTATCGGAATCGCGAATGAGCGTCGCCAAAGCCTTTTCGCGCAGAAGAGGACTGAGCGGAACAACCACAGCGCCCATTTTGGCTGCCGCCCAGTAGGTTTCGAGCAAGGGCAAACAGTTGGGCAGGATGGTTGCGACTTTGTCGCCTTTCTTGACACCTAGACCCAGGAGCGCGTTGGCCAGCCGGTTGACGCAGGCATTGAATGCGCGAAAGCTTAGCCGTCGATCTTCGAACACCACGGCGATGTGCTCTGCACGATTGCGGGCGTGCGTAGGGAGAAGCGTACCGATATTCATGGCGTCGTCTCACTCGATTTTGGATTGCGAAGTTTGCGGAAGCGCGGAGTCCATTTGTTTCGATTCCGCCTCACTGAAAAAGCGCCATATCTCGGAGCTGGCTGGCGGACCTTTACGGTCACCATATTTGTGAGCAGACGGCGAACCGGGCCAGGCGTGGCCCAATCCCTCGACCATCCATTTCTCCATAAGTAATTCGCCAGATTGATCGGTGTAGATATGTTTCCAGTAAGCGTAACCGCCGGGAACTTGCCCGTTAACGACCTGCTCGGACAAAGCAAACGCGCTTTCTCCCTGTTCAGCGGCGAGACACTGATTCGTTGCGGTCCATTGAGCAATGATCTGATCTGCGTTGATGGGATTTACACGCGTATCCGCGGTGCCGTGAAACACGATTACTGGCATGCGCCGTTTGCTCTTGCGCGCAATGCCCTGCTGCATGGCTTCAAACGCGGCCCGCCCTTGCTGCGCAGGATCGGGTCCGCCGTGTTTCATGACGGCCAGTCCACCGGAAAGTTTGTTCGCAGCCTTGAATTCCACTCCCGCACAGACGGCAACGCCAGCGAAAAGATCGGGGTATGCTGCCGCGGCAATGATGGCCATCGCGCCGCCAGCGGAAACGCCGGCAACGTACACACGATCCGCATCGACATTGTGCGCTGATCGCACTTGCTCAACGATCGCGGCGAGAATTGACGGCTCTCCGCTATCGCGGATCTGGTGCCTCGGATCAAACCAGTTCCAACACTTCATCAGATTCGCTCGGCGACGTTGCTCGGGATAGACGACTAAAAATTGGTTCGCCTCTGCCACGTCATTCATACCGGAAATCTCAGCCATGCCCTCAGCATTGAGGGTGCATCCATGAAGCACCATCAGCAGCGGCAAAGATTTCTGCTCATCCAGACTGGCAGGAAACCACAGCTTGTAGGAACGCGAGCCGCCCGCAGCATGAACGCGGCCAGTTATCCATCCCTTCTTTGTCATCTGGCTGGAGAGTCCTCCGAACCTTTGGCAGCTGGTTCTGCCGCGTCACGCCGGCTTCGACGCACGTAGCCGGGTGGCCAATTCGCAGATCAGATCGGCAACCTTTGTCGCGGCGCTCTCGCCCAGCACAATCGTGTAATGGGTTGTGCCCCTGAACTTGTGGTCTTCAACCTGCGGAACGCACGCCCTAATTTGTTCCACGAGCACATCCGGGAACAGAGGCGGCTGATCCTGAGTGAACCCGCGTTCGGCACGAAGCAGAATCGTCGGCACGCGAATGGATCGCAGCCGCTCCACGATTGCGTCACGCTGAAAAGCTTCTCCGAGATCTGCGCGCACTGCCGCCTCCGACGCTTTCGGTTGTACGGGCGACTCACCTCCAACTTCGTAGTCAAGAAAGGCCTCAACCCAGCGGTTCCATTCCACAAAATGTGGCTGGGTTCGCCAGAACCGGCGATAGTCATCTCGCGAAGGATAGGTCCGGCGCAACTGCGCGATACGCTCTGCCACGGCAGCGTTCAGGCCTTGGTTCAGATCGATGCCAAGGGGCACAGCCAGCGCATAGCCGCCATCGATCAGAACCAGGCCCGCCACGAGCTCAGGATTCTGCGCGGCGAGCGCGGCAGCAATAAAAGCCCCCATCGAATGGCCAACGACAATGCTTGGGCCCAGCCCCATGGCCCGCATGGCGACCGCTACGTCGCGTGCATGCTGCGCCATGCCATAGGGTCCTTCAGGCTTATCGGAATCGCCGCGGCCCCGCAGATCGGGCGCGAACAGCGGCAGTCTCCCTGCCAGGCATTCGGCAACGCCGATAAAGTTGACATAAGACGCGGTCAAGCCGTGAAGTGCAACAACCGGCTTGCCGCTTCCCGGCCAAAAACCAAAAGCAAGTTCGACGCCGTCTCCAGCCACGCGTCCTCGCGCTTCTCGCGTCACGCGGAGAGCGTTCGTATTTTGGCCTGCGGGAGTCAATTCGTCTTCTTTGAGCGAGGGCATGTTAAGGGCCAATGTGATGCCAACAGACGATCTCAGCTTATACATGATGCCGGTTTCACACTTAGCCCTGACAGTCTAACAACGATGGCCCTCCTAGAAATTCATTTTTAGAGCAAACTGAATCACCCTCGGCCCGGTCGAAGTTTCCACAATCTGCCCCACAGTGTCCGATTCGACAATGTTGACCGGATTCGCGAAGCTCACCAGGTTGAAGGCATTGAAGAATTCGCTTCGGAATTCGAGGTTCGTCCGCTCACTGATTGGGAAGTGCTTGATGATGGAAATGTCCACATTCTGCTGATCGGGTCCGCGCAGGATGTTGCGTCCCGATGTACCGAAGTCGGTGGTGGCAGCCGTGAAGCAACTGGTGTTGAAATATTCGGTCAATCGCGATTCCACGCTCCCGGTTCTTGCCGGATTACATCCGGCGACGGAGTCGGCGCGCGCCTGAACGAAAGCAGTCGCATTGGTCAGGACGGTGAACGGCGTCCCGCTCTGTAGCGTGAGTACGCTGGCCAGTTCCCACCCGTTGACTGCTTGGCGAACGAAGCCGGAATTGCCGCCGTAGAATTTTGGCAGATCGTAGATGCCGCTGAAGACGAAGCGATGACGGCGGTCAAAATCCGAACTGGCGTAGTTATTCAGAAAACCGGGAGCTTGATTTCCCGGCACCACGGTGACGTCGCTGGTGCCCGTCGGGTCGCCGGAATAATCGTCGAGTGAATGGCTCCATGTGTAAGAGGCGAGAAATTGCAGCCCGTGGGAGAATCGCTTGGTCACGCTCGCTTGCAGGGAGTTGTAGCTTGAATTGGAGGAGCTCTGCATGGCGTGAACCCCAAAGCCCTGCACCGCGAGGCTCGACAAACCGGGACTTAACGGCCCGCTCGCGGCGGCGGACGGGATGACTGCCTGGTTGAGGTCGACCAGACGGTATAACTTGCGCCCGGCTGAACCAACATAGCCCACGTCCAACATCCAGTTGTGGGCGAATTCGTTCTGCACTCCGAAGCTGTATTGTTGGATGTAAGGCGTGCGAAAGTCGTGGAGATCGGGATAGATGCCGTTAGCCGGAACGACTGCGATGCCAAACGGTGAGAGCACCGTGGGCGCCTGCAAAAACAGCGCTGGCGGACCGCCATACGGAAAGATTGCCGAGTTACTGAAAGCCAGCGGAAAGCTGCTGGGCTGGGGAACGTCAACGAACGGGGTCGCGACCGGCGTAAGATACGCCTGCGCCAATGTGTAGTAGGGGAAGTTCAGAAGCTGGTTGTTAAGCAGCCGCGAATTGGCCCGGTCATAGTAGACCCCATAGCCGCCACGCACCACCAGGGTGCTATCCGATCGCGGGTTCCACGCAAAACCGACTCGGGGCGCAAAATTATTTTTGTCAGGCGCGACCAGCGACGATCGTACCAGTGGGATTCCGGGTATGGGGTTTCGAGCGTTAGATGCCTGGACGAATCCGCCGATAATCGCTACGTTGTCGCCGGCAGGAAATCCGGGAATTGTTACTGTCTGGAGACGAGTTGGATCAAATCCGACGAAGCGTCCCTGGTCCTCGGTGAACGGGCCGAAGAAATCGTAGCGCAGGCCCAGCGTGAGCGTCAGCTGATTCGTCACACGCCAGTCATCATTGGCAAAGCCGCTCCAATCCTGCGCACGAACATCGCGGTTGTTCACGCCGGAGCCCATGATCGTAAAATCCGCAACGTCGCCTACCCCGAACGCGTTAGCGCCGCCAAGAAACGTGTAAAAGCCATTATTGGTGTAGGGTGGAGCGTTAAAAACTCCGAGATCGAACATCTGCCCGCGCGTATAGAGATTAAAGGATTCGTCCAGCGAATGATGCTTGTATTCCATGCCGAACTTCAGACTGTGCCGGCTTTTCTGCCAGCTCAAAGTGTCGCCGGCAGAGTACGTCTTTTCGATAGCGCCATTGTCTGAAAACGGGTTCGCCCCTAAGTCGAAGTAGTTTGCTACCGAGATTTCCGGCATCCCCGGAAACAAGTTACTGAGCGGCGACGAAATTCCCAATTGTGCCGAGGTAAACGGTTCCTGCGGAGAAGAGCCGGTAGTGATGATCCCAAGCCCGAACCGGGCTTCGTTGACGACGTGCGGAGAGATAACGTCGGTATCCTCCAGCGAAAGCACCCTTTGATTCAGGTTGGCAGTCCCGCCGAAACCGGGAACCGGCAGCGCATTGGTAAGCCCGAACAAATTGAACATACCCTGAAGCGTGGGATTATTAGCTCCAAAGAATTTGGCGGAGAAGCGGTTGGAGTTTGTGAGTTGAAAATCCAGATTCGTATTGAACTGGTCTTCGCGAAACTTGGAGACGGCTACCACCGGCGTGCTGCAAACGCCATTCGCCGGAACACAATTGCTGGGCGCTGAGGGAATCACGAAAGAGCCATTGGGCAAAGTAGCCTGCAAAAGAAACTGCGCGGTGGGATCGACCACGGGAACCCCGAAGGAACTTCCCAACGCGGCGATGGCGGCGTCGGAGCGGTCGTTGGTGAGATTGTCGGGGACAAAAACCGTGCCCACGGAATTCAGCAGCGAGGTGCCATTGCGCTCGCGGCTCCCCTGATAGGAGACGAAGAACCAAACGCGATCTTTCAGCAGCGGTCCGCCGAACGTTCCCCCGAACTGATTGCGCTTGTAGGGCGGGCGCGGCACGTTGGAAGCATTGAGAAAGAAATTATTGGCGTTGAGCGCGTCGTTGCGGAAAAACTCGTAGAGA
>JASHOU010000078.1 GCA_030038475.1 Terriglobales bacterium
AGTTTTACCTGCGGACGACGGACGTGACGGGGGTGGCGGAGTTGCCGTCGGGGACGGAGATGGTGATGCCGGGCGACAACGTGAGCCTGGTGATTGAGCTGATCACGCCGGTGGCGATGGAGAAGGGGCTGCGGTTTGCGATTCGCGAAGGCGGGCACACGGTGGGAGCGGGAACGATCGCGGAGATTGTGCAGTAGTGTGGTAGCGGGGCTTTGCCCCGCTTGGACGGCGCTGAGCGCCGTCCCCACATAAGATACAAACGCGGCTTGCAACTCGCCGCCAGTTCTTTCTTCCCGAACTTCGAAATGAAGACGGCCGGGAGGGGTTAGAGAGAGACACAGTGAGTGGACAAGAAAGAATTCGCATACGGTTGAAAGCCTACGACTACCGCATTCTGGATCAGTCGACGGGTGAGATCGTGGAGACGGCGAAACGCACCGGCGCGCAGATTGCCGGGCCGATTCCGCTGCCGACGATGAAGAACAAGTATTGCGTGCTGCGTTCGCCGCATGTCGATAAAAAATCACGGGAGCAGTTTGAAATCCGCACCCACAAGCGGCTGCTCGATATTCTGGAGCCGACGCAGCAGACGGTCGACGCGCTGATGAAGCTCGATCTGCCGGCGGGCGTGGATGTGGAGATTAAGGCGTTTGGGAAAGAGCACAAGTAGTGTGGTAGCGGGGCTCCGCCCCGCTTGGACGGGGCAAAGCCCCGTCACCACATGACCAGCCAATAGCGAAACGCCATGCTGGGAATGGAGATTGGGAAATGGCGCGAGTTACGGGAATTCTGGGCAAGAAAGTCGGCATGACGCAGTTGTTCGATTCGAAGGGTGAGGTGCGGCCGGCGACGGTGTTGCAGGCGGGTCCGTGCGTGATTACGCAGCACAAGACGCAGACGCGCGACGGTTACGAATCGGCACAGATTGGCCTGGTTGAGTTTGTGAAAGAAAAGAAACTGACCAAGGCGATGCAAGGACATTTTGCCAAGCACAACCTGCCTCCGGTGAAGTTTCTGCGCGAAGTGGGCATCGAAGTGGATGGCGCGGGCGAGGCAAGCGACGGTGCGCTGAAGGTTGGCGAGCGGGTGCTGGTGGATATTTTCGAAGGCGAGCGCTTTGTCGACGTCATCGGAGTGAGCAAGGGGCACGGCTTTCAGGGCGTGGTCAAGCGGCATCATTTTGGCGGCGGCCCGAAGTCGCACGGTTCGATGTTTCAGATTACAGGCTCGATTGGCTCCTCGGCGTTTCCGTCGCGCGTGTTTAAGGGAATGCGGATGTCGGGCCACATGGGGAACACGCGCGTGACGACGCGGAACCTGCGGATTCTGGGCGTCGATAAAGAAGAGAATCTGTTGGTGGTCGAAGGCAGCGTGCCGGGCGCGAACGGCGGCTACATCGTGATCAGCAAGGCGAAGAAGCCTCCGCGTGAGCGCAGAGGATTTGCTGGGGCGACGACGGTCGATCCGTTGAAGGCGGCGAAGCGAGCGGCGAAGAAGGCCTAACTACAGTGACCAGTGGTCAGTGGTCAGTGGTCAGAAAAAGCAAAAGACAATGGCAACTATCGATGTTTACAACTTGAGCGGCGCCAAGGCGGGGACGCTGGAACTGGCCGACGAAGTTTTCGGCGCGGTCAACGAAGACCTGCTGTGGGAGGCGATCCGGCACTATCGCGCCGGGGCGCGGGCCGGGACGCACGCCACCAAGGCGCGCTGGCAGGTTTCGGGATCGGGCAAGAAGCTGTGGAAGCAAAAAGGCACGGGACGGGCGCGCATCGGTTCGATCCGCTCGCCGCTGTGGCGGCATGGCGGCACGGTGCACGGGCCGCAGCCACGCTCCTATGACTATGCGTTTCCGCGGAAAAAGCTTCTGGGCGCACTGCGCTCGGCGCTGGCGGCGAGATTTGCCGACGGCAAGCTGACGGTGGTGAAGGCTTTCGACGTGAAAGAACCGAAGACGAAGCTGTTTCGCGAAGCGCTCGACAAGCTGAAAGTCGAGGGCACGACGCTGCTGGTCGACATGGCGTCTTCCGAAAACCGAAACCTCGATCTCAGCTCGCGCAACATCGACGGTCTCGAACTGGTGCGGGCGAACGAGGTGCATCCGTATCACCTGATGCGCTACACGCACGTGATCTTCGCCCAGCCAGCGCTCGAGAAGCTACAGGATGCGCTGAAGAAGTCGGCCTCGCGGCGGCAGCATGAAACGGAGCCGGGGGAAAATGAAGCGAAGAAGAAACCGGCGCGGCGTGCGCGCAAGGCGAAGGCGAAGACGGAGGTGGCCTAGGGCCTAACCAATTATGAGATCCGCGTATCAGATTATTCGCCGGCCGGTGATCACGGAAAAAGGCCTGGGCATTAAAGAGACGCAGAACACGCTGGTGTTTCAGGTGGCGCCGAAAGCGACGAAGACCGAGATTCGGGAAGCGGTGCAGACCATCTTCAAGGTGAAGGTTGAGTCGGTGCGCACTGCGAATTATCCGGGAAAAGAGCGGCGGCGGGGAAAGTTTACCGGCTACCGTCCGGATTGGAAGAAGGCGTACGTGCGCCTGAAAAGCGGCGAGAAGATGCCGGAGTACGCGCAGAATCTTTAATAGGACAAGCGGCTTAAGGCCGTTGCTCAAGCGAATAGCAGGGAGGCCTTGCGGCAGCGCGATTCGGCGCCAAACGGGCCGAATCGCTTGGTGAAAAAGAGAAGAGCTAGAAGCTAACAGCTAAGGGCTGATTTATGGCAATTAAGACCTATAGACCGACGACGCAGACGCTGCGCTTTCGCACCACGCTCGTGACCGACGACATCACCGCGGCCAAGCCGCACAAGCCGCTGGTCGAGGGCAAGATTCGCAGCGGCGGGCGGCGCAACTCGGGCGACGTGACCATGCGCTTCCGCGGCGGCGGCAACAAGCGCAAGCTGCGCCTGATCGACTTTAAGCGCGACAAGCACGGCATTCCGGCGACGGTGGTGACCATCGAATACGATCCCGGGCGTTCGGCGCGCATTGCGCTGCTCAGCTATGCCGACGGCGAGAAGCGTTACATTGTGCAGCCCGACGGGCTGAAGGTTGGACAGAAAATTGTGAGTGGGCCGGAGGCGGACATTCTGGTGGGCAACGCGCTGCCATTGCGCAATATTCCGCCGGGAACGACGATTCACAACGTCGAATTGCGCCCGGGTAAAGGGGCGCAGATGGTGCGCTCGGCGGGCGGCGCGGCGCAACTGGTGGCGAAAGAAGGCGACTACGGCCTCGTGAAACTGCCTTCGGGTGAGACGCGCAAAGTTCTGCTCGATTGTTTAGCGACAATCGGGCAAGTCGGCAACACCGACCACGAGAACGTAACCTGGGGCAAAGCGGGACGCACGCGCTGGGTGGGCAAGCGTCCGCATAACCGCGGCGTTTCGATGAATCCGGTCGACCATCCGCATGGCGGCGGCGAAGGCAAGACTTCGGGCGGACGGCATCCGGTGACGCCGTGGGGCCAGCCGACGCGAGGCTACAAGACGCGGAATAACAAGCGCACGGATGCGTTTATTGTGAAAGACCGCAGGCAGAAGGGTTGAGAGTTAAGGTTTCAAAGTTTCAGAGTTTCAAGGTTGCAAGGAAAAATCAGAAGCCCGGGTTCGATTTGCTGAGAACTGAGAACTGAGAACCGACTTATGGCACGTTCGACAAAAAAAGGGCCGTTCGTGGATGCGCCTCTGGCGAGGAAGATCGAAGCCATGAATTCGCGCAACGAGAAAAAGGTGCTGCGCACCTGGTCGCGGCGCTCGACGATTGTTCCGGAGATGGTGGGGCACACGATCGCGGTGCACAACGGGAAGAAATTCATTCCCGTGTACATCACCGAGAACATGGTGGGGCACAAGCTGGGCGAATTCAGCTTTACCCGCCAGTTCAAAGGGCACTCGATGAAGGCGGCGACCGAAGCGGCGGCAAAACCGGCGGGCGTGCCCGGCGGTCCGGGAGCGATTGTGCCGTCAACGCCAGCGGCGCCGGCTGCACCGAAGGCGTAGAAAACCAGCTCTTAGCTGTTAGCTCTTAGCTTTTAGCTGGGAGCCGCGGAGCTAAGGGCTAAAGGCTAAGAGCTGACACATGGAATTTCGAGCGGAAGCACGATACATGCGAGTTTCGCCGCAGAAGGCGCGGCTGGTGCTCAACCTGATCAAGGGACGGCGGGTGGAAGAAGCTCGCAACACGCTGGCTTTCACCAAGAAACGCGTGGCACCAACCGTCGCCAAGCTCTTGCAGTCGGCGATCGACAATGCGAATTTTTTGAGCAACGAAAAAGGGCTGGATGTCGATCTCGACAACCTGTACGTAAAACATGCGGTAGCGAACGATGGTCCGCGCATGAAGCGGATTCGTCCTGCGCCGATGGGACGCGCCTACCATTATGTGCGGAGGATCGCGCATCTCGAGATTGTGCTGGCGGAAAAGAATCGGAATGGAGCGGCGGCTGAGGCCGGCTCGACTCCGGCTGCGGCCGGGAAGCCGGCGAAGGCCGCGGCTCCGAGACCGAGAGTGAAGGCCAAGGTCAAAGCGCCGACGAAGAAGAAATCGGTGGGCAAGAAAGCGGCGGCAAAGAAGTAGAAGAAAGGTTTCAAAGTTTCAAGGTTGCAGAGTCTACGGAGCGCACATGGGTCAAAAGGTTCATCCATACGGATTCCGGCTCGGCTACACGAAGCCGTGGAAATCGCGCTGGTTTGTCGAACGGGACTACGACAAGCTGCTGCTCGAGGATGTGAAGCTCAAGGCGGAGCTGAAGGACAAGCTCAAGTCGGCGGGCGTGAGTTCGGTCGAGATCGAGCGTCCGGGCAACAAGCTGCGCATCATTATTAAGACGGCGCGCCCGGGCATCATTATCGGGCGCAAGGGCGCAGAGATCGACAAGCTGAAGCAGGATCTGCAGAAGCGGACCTCGCGCGAGGTGCATGTCGATATCCAGGAGGTGCACAAGCCGGAGCTGGATGCGCAACTGGTCTCGGAATCAATTGCGCTGCAACTGGAAAAGCGCGTCGGCTTCCGGCGGGCGATGCGCAAGGCGGTCGATTCGGCGCTGCGCTTCGGCTGCAAGGGAATCAAGGTTCGCGTGAGCGGGCGGCTCAACGGCAACGAAATCGCGCGCTCGGAGTGGTATTTGCAGGGGCGCTTGCCGCTGCACACGCTGCGCGCCGACATCGACTTCGGTTTTACCGAGGCGCGCACGACGTATGGCGTAATTGGAGTCAAGGTATGGGTGTATAAGGGCGAGATTCTGCCGACGAAGAAACGTGAAGGCACGCCGGCGCGTGAGATCACGACGACGGGAGCGTTTTGAGATGAGTACCCAGTTGCCAGTACCCAGCAAGAAAGAGCTAAGAGCTAAAGGCTAGAAGCTAAGAGCGATTTTATGTTGATGCCGAAAAAAGTTAAGTACCGCAAGCAGCAGCGCGGGCGCATGACCGGGAAGGCATGGCGCGGCGGAGAGCTGTCGTTTGGGCAGTACGGGCTGAAGGTGCTCGAGCCGGGCTGGATCACCGACCGCCAGATCGAAGCGAGCCGCGTAGCCATGACGCGTTTTATCAAGCGCGGAGGCAAGATCTGGCTGCGCTTGTTCCCCGACAAGCCAGTGACGAAGAAACCGGCCGAAACCCGTATGGGCAAAGGCAAAGGTGCGCCCGATCACTGGGTCGCGGTGGTGAAGCCGGGAAAGATTTTGTTCGAGATGGAAGGCGTCACGATTACGGACGCGAAAGAGGCGTTGCGGCTGGCGTCGCACAAGCTGCCGCTGCGCACCTCGTTTGTGCAGCGCGAGACGCTCTAGAGATTGCAGGAGTTAGAAGTCAGATTGCAGAAAAGGTTGATGCGTTTACGCAGCGTCTGAGCCACACAGCTTTTACTGACAACTGAGAACTGAGAGCTGACTTAATGAAAGCGGAAAAGATTCGCAACTTAACCGACGTTGAACTGAAGCATCAGGAGCGGGATTTGGCGGACCAGCTCTTCAAGCTGAAGTTCCAAATGAATATGGGGCAGACCGAGAGCCTGAAAAAGATTCGCGGGCTGCGCCGCGACATCGCGCGGGTGAAGACGGTGCTGCGCGAGCAGGAACTGGCCGCCCAAAAAACGGAGAAGAAATGATGGCGGAAACCGCCCAGGCAGAAAGAAAGCCGCGCCACAAGGAACTGATCGGCACGGTCGTTTCCAACAAGATGCAGAAGACGATCGTGGTCGAAGTGACGCGCAAGAAGGCGCATCCCATGTATGCGCGGGTGATCTCGATTCGCAAGAAGTTTTACGCGCACGACGAGAAAAACGAGGCGCATGCCGGAGACGTGGTGAAGATCGAAGAGTCGCGGCCGCTTTCGAAGCTGAAGCGCTGGACGCTGAAAGAGATCGTGCGCAAGACCGTGCTGGTGCCCGAGGTCGATGCCGACGCCGGCACGGGCATCGGGCAGTAGGGAACGGGAAGGAGACGAACATGGCCGTAATGATGAGAACCATGCTCGAAGTCGCCGACAACTCCGGCGCGCGCAAGCTGCAGATGATTCTGCCGCTCGGCGGCTCGACCGGTTTGCGCGCCAAGCTGGGCGACGTGATCACGGCGAGCGTAAAGGAAGCGGCGCCCGACGGCCAGGTGCAGAAGGGCAAAGTGGTGAAGGCGGTGATCGTGCGCACGCGCAAGGAGCATCGGCGGCGCGACGGGACATATATCCGCTTCGATCAGAATGCGGCTGTGCTGATCAACGAAGCCGGGGAGCCGGTGGGCACGCGCGTGTTTGGTCCGGTGGCACGCGAACTGCGCGAGAAGAAATTTTTGAAGATTGTGTCGCTGGCGCCGGAAGTACTGTAGAGGCAGGGTTTCAAGGTCGCAAAGTTCCAAGGTTTCAAGGGCCTTGAAATGCGGGACTGCGAAATCTTTCGTGAAATCGATGAGGACTTTGAAACTCTGAAACCTTGAAACTTAGAAACCTGGGATTAGCTATGGGAACGGCAACTAGTAGCGCACATAAACGAGTAGATATCCGGCGGAACGACACGGTGAAGGTTATGACCGGGCGTGACGCGGGCAAAGAGGGACGCGTGCTGCGCGTGTTTCCCGACGACGGCCGGGTGCTGGTAGAGCACGTGATGATGGTGAAGAAGCACGTGCGGCCGAATCCGCAGCGCAACATCAAGGGAGGAATTGCCGAGCAGGAGCGGGCGATTCCGCTTTCGAACGTGGCGCTGGTGTGCGCGACCTGCGGGCCGGTGCGCGTGGGACATGAAGTGCGCGGCGACCGCAAGGTGCGGGTTTGCAAAAAGTGTGGGACGACGCTCGAGAAATAGATTTTGTGATTGGGAATTTGGTAATTGGGTAATTTGAAAACCGCAAGGCCCTTAAATTACACAATTACCCGATTACAAAATTACAAAATGTCCTCACGAACCGGTAATCACTCCGAAGCCGTGATGGAGAAGGCAGCAACGAAGATGGCAGACGAACAGAAAAAAGCCGAGCAGCAGCAGCAGAAAAAGCCGAAGCCGCCGAAGGGCGACCGGGGTCACGCGGCGGCTGAGGAAAAAGCCGTTGCCGAGGCTCCACGTCATGCGGCAAAGGAGCGTCCGCGGTTGCGGGCGCGCTTCGAAAAAGAGGTAGCACCGGCGCTGGCCAAAGAACTGGATCTAAAAAATCCGATGGCCGTGCCGCGGCTGAACAAGATCGTGGTCAACATGGGAGTGGGCGAGGCGACGCAGAACGCGAAGCTGATCGATCCGGCGGTGAATGAACTGGGACAGATCACCGGGCAGAAGCCGGTAGTGACGAAGGCGAAGAAGTCGATCGCGGCATTCAAAGTGCGCGAAGGCATGCCGATCGGAGCGATGGTGACGCTGCGCGGCGATCGCATGTATGAATTTTTCGATCGTCTGGTAACGATTGTTCTGCCACGAGTGCGCGATTTTCGTGGAGTTTCGACGAAGTCGTTCGACGGGCGGGGCAATTACACGCTGGGCCTGCACGATCAGCTGATTTTCCCGGAGATCGACTACGCGAAGGTCGACAAGCTGAAAGGCATGAACGTGACCATTGTGACGACGGCGCGGTCGGACGATCAAGCACGATCGTTGCTGAAACATCTGGGAATGCCGTTCAGGGCGTGAAGGATCGAGCGATCGGGCCATCTGGCATCGGGTGATCGCAAGGCCGAACCCAGAGGTTTTCGGTGAGAGCTGACGGCTAAAAGCTGACAGCTGGATTTAGGAGCGAATTTGGCGACTACAGCAAAACGGGTGAAGGACGGCGCGGAGAGCAAGGTAAAGCCGCACAACGTAAAGAAGCCGAAGTTTTCGACGCGCAAGCACAATCGCTGCAGGATTTGCGGGCGTCCGCGGGCGTATCTGCGGAAGTTCGGCATTTGTCGGCTGTGTTTCCGGGGTCTGGCCCTGCGCGGCGAGATTCCGGGCGTTTCGAAGTCGTCCTGGTAGAAGCGTCGCTGGTCGTTGGTCGTTCGCAATCACGAGTGGCGAAAACGGCGTGGGTTCAGCGCAAAGTTGTAGAAAGGCCGACCGTCGGGAATTGTTTGCTAACGACTAGCGACCAACGACTGACGACCGACAGCAAGCTGCTGACAGGTTCTCCGCGGAACGCGGAGCGAACGAGCGGCTCGAGGAGAAGCAAACGATGAGGTTGACCGATCCGGTCGCAGACATGCTGGCGCGCATCCGCAACGCGATCCGCGCACGGCACCAGAAAGTGGATATACCGGCTTCGAAGTTGAAGAGCGAGATCGCCCGCATTCTCAAAGAAGAGGGCTATATTGCGAACTTCAAGCCGGCCGACGAAGAAGGCCAAAAAGTGCTGCGCGTGTATCTCAAGTACGGCAACAACAATGAGGCGGTGATCACGAACCTGGCGCGGGTGTCGCGTCCGGGGTGTCGCGTCTATGTGCGCCGCACTGAGATTCCGCGGGTGCTCGGCGGGATGGGCATCAACATCCTGACCACGCCGAAGGGCGTGATGACGGGACGGCAAGCGCGGCGTCAGGGCCTGGGCGGCGAATTGTTGTGCGAGGTGTGGTAGAGAAACAGTTGCTAGCTACTAGCTTTTGGCTACTAGCTAGTGATTTTCGAGACGGAATATCGGCCGCAGATGCTCGCCGAGGTTCCCGAACAGGAAGCAGGAAGATCAAATCAGTTCTTAGCCAGAAGCTAGGGGCTAGAAGCTAGAAGCTACTATGTCACGAATCGGAAAAAAGCCGATCGCGATCCCCAAGGGCGTGACGGCAAAAATCGAAGGCAATACGGTGACCGTGCAGGGGCCGAAAGGCAAGCTGGACACGGCGCTTCCCGCCGGCATCAAGATGGAACAGAGGGACGGCACGCTGGTGGCACTGCGCGAAAACGATTCGCAGGCGGCGGTGCACGGCCTGGCGCGCGCGCTGGTGAATAACGCGGTCGATGGCGTGACCAAGGGCTGGACGCGCGAACTTGAAATCGTCGGCATCGGCTACCGCGCCGAGATGAAGGGCAAAGGGACGGTGGTGTTCAATCTGGGATACTCGCATCCGATCGAATATCCGCTGCCGAGCGGCGTCGAGTGCGCCGTCGATCCGAAGCAGACGCGGCTGACGTTGAATGGCATCGACCGGCAGAAAGTCGGGCAGGTGGCGGCGGAGATGCGGTCGCTGCGCGAACCCGATCCCTATAAGAACAAGGGCGTGCGTTACGCGGGCGAGCGGTTGAAGAAGAAAGTGGGCAAGACGGGAGCGAAGTAGGATTTGGTAATTGGGTAATTTTGAAATTGGGTAATCTGAGATCCGGAGGACATGGGCTTCTCGATTACCAAATTACTCAATTACCCGATTACGAAATAGGATTGATCCATGCTTAATAGAGCCTCGAAGAACGAAACACGGCAGCGGGTGCACGATCGCATCCGGAAAAAGGTTATGGGTACGCAGGAGCGTCCGCGACTGAATGTGTACCGGTCTCTGAACCACATCTATGTGCAATTGATCGATGACCTGAAGGGAGTAACGCTGGCGGCGGCTTCGACTGCCGATGACCGGAAGAATAATAAAGGTGCGCGCGTGACCGGCGGCAACGTGGCCTCGGCGAAAGCGGTGGGCAAAAAGATTGCCGAACTGGCCAAGCAGAAGGGCTATACCAAGGTGGTGTTCGATCGCGGCGGCTACATTTACCACGGGCGGGTAAAAGCCGTGGCCGATGCGGCTCGCGAGGCGGGACTGCAGTTCTGAGAATTTGTAATTGGTGATTTGTAATGGGTAATTTCAAAAGCCCAGGGTTTTGGATTTCCAATTACAAATTACCAATTGCAAATTAGAAATGGATTTCTGAATGCCAAGAGTAACGAAAAAACTCGATGCGGGTGCGTATCAGTTGAAGGACCAGGTGGTCTCGATCAACCGCGTGACCAAGGTGGTCAAAGGCGGGAAGAACATGTCGTTTGCGGCGCTGGTCGTGGTCGGCGATCCGACAGCGGCGGTGGTTGGCTTTGGATCGGGCAAGGCGAAGGAAGTTCCGCAGGCGATTCGCAAAGGGATCGAGTCGGCGAAGAAGAACCTGATGCGCATCAACCTGACGCAGACGACGGTGCCGCATACGGTGCTGGGACGGTTTGGTTCGGGAATGGTTTTGCTGAAACCGGCTCCCGAGGGCACAGGCGTGATTGCTGGCGGCGCGGTGCGGGCGGTGATGACCTCGGCGGGAGTGCAAAACGTTCTGACCAAGTCGATTGGCACCAACAATCCGCACAACGTGATCAAGGCGACGTTTGAGGCGTTAAAGAAATTGAAGAACCGGGAAGACGTGGCGACGCTGCGAGGCAAGACGGTTGAGGAACTCTAAGAGAAGGTTTCAGAGTTTCAAGGTTTCAAAGTTTTCGGGTTGTAAAGTTGCAAAGAAGGAGAGTTTCAAAGCTCAGGTATTTGTCAGAGGTTAAGTCACGGTCTCTTTGAAACCTTGAGACTCTGAAACTTTGAAACATCGTGATACAGATGACAGTGAAGACGACAGAATCGGGAACCATTCAGCTCAAGCTGGTGCGGTCGGCGATCTGCACTCCGCAAAAATACAGAAAAGTGGTGAAGGGATTGGGCTTCACGCGGCTGAACCAGGTCATCGAACGGCCCAACACGGCGGCCATTCGCGGCATGGTGAAAAAGGTGCCGCATTTGGTGGAGATTGTTGGATAAGAATGTTTCAATGTTGCAAGGTTTCAAAGTTTCAAGGAGAAGATGTTCCCTGATTTGTTTTCTGAAGCCCTGAAACCATGAAACTTTGAAACCTGGAATCTAATATGAATTTATCGACAATACGGGCACCGAAAAAGGCTTCGGAAAAACGCAAAAGGGTTGGCCGCGGCATGGGTTCCGGCATGGGCAAGACTTCGACCCGCGGACATAAAGGGCAATGGTCCCGTTCGGGTTCGCGGCTGTTGCGCGGCTTCGAAGGCGGGCAGATGCCGCTGCACCGGCGTTTGCCCAAGCGTGGCTTCAGGAATATTTTCCGCGAGGAATACGCGGTCGTGAACCTGGACCGGCTGGCCGCGCTCGGCGAAACAGAGATCACTCCCGAGGTGCTGAAGAAAGCGGGCGTGGTGAACGGCCGGCAGCCGGTGAAGATCCTCGGCAATGGCGAACTGACGGCGGCGCTCACGGTGCGGGCGCACAAATTTTCCAAATCGGCGCAGGAGAAAATCGCCAAGGCCGGCGGCAAGTTTGAGGTATTGCAGTAATGCTGGAGAAACTGGCAAACATCTTCCGCGTTCCCGATCTGCGCAAGCGGGTGCTGTTTACGCTTGGACTGCTGGCGGTGTACCGCATCGGCGGCCACATTCCGACGCCGGGCATCAACGGCGACCGGCTGGCCGCGTTTTTCGAGCAGAACCGCGGCTCAGTGCTGGGATTTGTCGATTTGTTCAGCGGCGGCAACCTGCGCCGGCTTACGATTTTCGCGCTCGGCATCATGCCCTACATCACGGCGTCGATCATTTTGCAACTGCTGACGGTGGTGTATGAGCCGCTGGCCAAGCTGCAAAAAGAAGGCGAACTGGGGCGCAAGAAGATCACGCAGTGGACCCGCTATCTCACCGTGATCCTGAGCGCGGTGCAGTCGTTCGGCATCGCCATCAGCCTGCAGAAGGCGGGCGATTTTGTTCTTAATCCCGGGCCGGGCTTCATACTGATGACCATGTTGACGCTGACCACGGGCAGCGCGTTCATCATGTGGCTGGGCGAGCAGATCACCGAACGCGGCATTGGCAACGGCATGTCGCTGTTGATTTTTGCCGGTATCGTGGTCGGGCTGCCGCGCGGCGTGATCGACCTTTACCAGAAGGCGAACACCGCGGCTTGGGGACCGTTCACGGCCCCGGCGCTTTTGCTGCTGATCGTGCTGATGATTGCGGTGGTGACGTTCATCGTCTATGTTGAGCGCAGCGAGCGGCGGATTCCGGTGCAGTACGCGAAGCGCGTGGTTGGGCGCAAAGTGATGGGCGGGCAGTCGACGCACCTGCCGCTGCGGGTGAATGCGGGCGGCGTCATGCCGGTGATTTTCGCGTCTTCGATTCTGGCTTTGCCGCAGATGCTGGGCGCGGCCTTTCATAATAATAAGGTGATCGGCCCCATGCTGGATGCGTTGCGCTGGGGCGAACCGCTTTATACCCTGCTCTACGCGCTGGGAATTATTTTCTTTGCCTACTTCTACATCTCGATTGTCTTCAACCCGAACGAAGTTGCCGACAACATGCGCAAGTGGGGCGGGTTTATTCCCGGCATCCGGCCGGGCAAGCGGACCTCGGATTTCATCAACGACGTGCTTACGCGCATTACTCTTGTGGGCGCGCTCTACCTGATTCTGATTTCGCTGATACCGGAGTGGATGATTGCTGGCATCAAGCTGAACCATCTCCCACTGTTGGGGCGAGTGTTTGAGAATCTTCCCACCTGGGTGACGAACGGTTTGGGAGTGAATTTTTATTTTGGCGGAACGTCGCTGCTGATCGTGGTCGGCGTGGCCATGGATACGGTCACGCAGATCGAGGCGCAGCTGATCATGCGGCATTATGACGGGTTTACGCCGAAGAGCGGCCGGATTCGCGGACGCCGCTGGTGATTTGGATTGGGTGATTGGGATCACGTTCGGATCGCAGGAAGCGTGGTACAAGGCTAGAGTTGGTTTTGGGGCGCGCGGAGCCGAGGCTGTATTTTTCCGCGATGGGGAATACTGGGCAAAAGGGGCCATTTCGATGGCCAGGCAAACGGCGAACGAGACTGCTCGAACTGCAAATATCGGGCCGGTGGTTCTTATCGGACCTCCGGGTTCGGGTAAGGGCACACAGGCTAAACAAATTGTCTGCCGCTACGGTATTCCGCAGATCTCGACTGGCGATCTGTTGCGGGATCATGTAGGGCGCGGCACCGAACTTGGTCTTGAAGCCAAGGCGATCATGGCCCGGGGCGAGCTGGTGCCGGACGAATTGATGTATGGGATGGTGACGAATCGTCTTCATAAGCCGGATTGCCGCCGCGGATTTGTGCTGGATGGCTTTCCCCGCACGGCCGCTCAGGCGGGATGGCTCAGCGCCTTGCTGGAGAAAGAGCTCTTTGACAACAACGCTGACAATAAATCTGATAATGGATCGGACAACCGATCGGGTAAATCGAAGCCGTGCGGGCCGGTTGTGATCCAGTTGATGGTGGACTATAATCAGCTATTGCAACGGCTTACCGGACGGCGCTCGTGCCCCACCTGTGGCAGGCTCTATAACATTCACTTTCAGCCACCTAAGGTCGATGAGTTGTGCGATCTGGACGGATCGAAGCTGGTGATCCGCGACGACGATCGCGAGGAGGTAATTTACGGACGCCTCGCCGCCTACGAGAAGCAGACCAGCCCAGTGGTGGAATACTACCGCGCGCAGCAGCGGCTGGTGGCGGTGAATGCGGATCGTCCGGTGGAAGAGGTTACGGGGCAGGTTTTCGGTGCGATTGACAGTCATCGGGGATGTTAGTTAGTCGTTAGCCAAGGCATTCGCGTTCGAACTGGAATTGCAAACGACTAAGAATTAAAGGACTAGCGCGTTAGAGTTGGCAGAGTTAAGCGTCGAAGTTAGAGTCAACGAAGTTCGAGTCGACGATTTTAGAGTTAACGATGAGTCGTGGAGAAGACCGGATCATACGCAAGTCGCCGCAGGAAATTGAAAAAATGCGGCGCAGCGGAAAGATCGTTCGCCAGGTTTTGAATCATTTGAAGGCGTTGGTGGCGCCGGGCGTAACGACCATGGATCTGGAAAAAGCCGCCGAGAAGATGATTTCGGATCTAGGAGCGACTCCGGCCTTCAAGGGTTATTACGGTTATCCGTGCGTACTCTGCACTTCGATCAATGAAGAGATCGTGCACGGCATCCCGTCGGAGAAGCGGACGCTGAAGGCGGGAGACATCGTTTCGATCGATTGCGGCGTGGTTTGCGATGGATATTATGGCGATGCCGCGGTGACCGTGCCGGTGGGCGAGTCAGTGACGCCGGAGTTGAAAAAACTGCTCGAAGTGACCGAGGCTTCGCTGTACAAAGGCATCGAGCAGGTAAAGATCGGCAACACGATCGGGCATGTGGGGTCGGCGATCCAGAAGCATGTGGAGGCGAACGGCTTCAGCGTGGTGCGGGAATTTGTCGGGCACGGAATCGGCACCAAGCTGCACGAAGCGCCGCAGATTCCGAATTTCGGCAAGAAGGGCCAGGGCGCGGAGTTGACCGAAGGCATGGTGCTGGCGATTGAGCCGATGGTGAACTCGGGCGGTCCGGAAACAAAAGTTTTGGGCGACAAGTGGACTGCGGTGACGCTCGACGGCAGTTACAGCGCACACTTCGAGCATTGCGTAGCGGTAACGCGCAAAGGTCCGGAGATTTTGACGCAGTAGGAGCTTTCAGCTATCGGCTCTCAGCTTCAGTTAAAGCGCCGAGTTGAAAGTTGTAACTGAGAGCTGAAGGCTGAGAACTGCTTTTGGAGGTCGATGAGTAAAGAAGACGCGATTGAAGTTGAGGCGTCTAGCGGGCGTGAGCGAAGCGGGAGCCCGCTGCCGAAATCCCGAGGGGAGCGAGGGATCTCTGGTTAGAGAAATTTTTGGAGGGTAATGAGTAAAGAAGACGCGATTGAAGTGATGGCGACGGTTCTCGAGCCGCTGCCCAACGCCATGTTCAAGGTGGAGCTGGAAAACAAACACCAGGTGCTGGCGCACGTTTCCGGGAAAATGCGGAAAAACTTCATCAGAATATTGCCGGGAGACAAAGTCGCAGTTGAACTTTCTCCTTATGACCTGAATCGCGGCCGGATTGTTTATCGATATAAATGAGCGATTAGCTGTTAGCTTTTGGCTATTAGCTAAAGGCCAAGAGCTAAAGGCTGGGAGAGTTATGAAAGTCAGGGCTTCAGTAAAAAAGATTTGCGACAAGTGCAAGGTCATCCACCGCAAGGGAGTGGTGCGGGTGATCTGCGAGAACTCGAAACACAAGCAGCGCCAGGGATAACAAGCTACGCGCTTCGAGCCGCGAGCTACGAGCGAACTCAGACTGCTCGAAGCTCAAAGCTCATAGCTCGAAGCAACCGGCAAAGAGGCTGTCAGGAAGGACCAAGAATCATGGCACGTATTGCAGGCGTTGATCTTCCGCGAAACAAACACGCGAATATCGCGCTCACTTATATCTACGGCATCGGCCATTCGCGATCGGCCCGCATTCTGGACGCGGCGAATGTAGACCCGATGAAAAAAGTGCAGGACCTGGGCGAGGATGAGGTCAACCGCATCCGCCAGGTGATCGAGGCCGAAGGCGCGGTGGAAGGCGATCTGCGCAAAGACGTTTCGATGAACATCAAACGCCTCATCGAAATCGGCTCCTATCGCGGGTTCCGGCATCGCCGCAACCTGCCGGTTCGCGGCCAGCGCACGCACACCAACGCCCGGACGCGGAAAGGTCCGCGCAAAGGAACCGTCGCGCAGAAGAAGAAGTCGACGGCAAAGACATAACCAGGTTTCAAGGTGGCAGAGTTTCAAGGTTTCAATGAAAAAACCTTGGACCTTCGAAACCTTGAAACTTTGAAACCTGAGGTTTTTATGGCAAAACCAGCAGCAGCAGGCGGCGCCGCGGCGCCGGAGAAAAAAGGCAAGAAGAAGACTTTCAAAAAGAAAGAACGCAAGCACGTTCCGCATGGATTGGTCCACGTGCAGGCGTCTTTCAACAACACAATCGTAACCATCACCGATCTCTCCGGTAATGTGCTGGCCTGGAAGAGTTCGGGGTCGCTCGGCTTCCGCGGGTCACGTAAAGGGACTCCGTTCGCCGCGCAGCAGGCGGCGGCCAATGCCGCAAGCATGGCGCGCGATCACGGCGTACGCAGCGTGGACGTTCGCGTGAGCGGTCCGGGATCGGGGCGCGAATCGGCGGTACGCGCGCTGGCCTCGGCGGGAATCGAAGTCCGGTCGATCAAAGACACGACGCCGATTCCGCATAACGGGTGCAGGCCGCCAAAGCGTCGACGTGTGTAAGTTCGCAGCGGCTTAGTCGTAAGGTTTCAAGGTTTCATAGTTGCAAGGTTTCAAGGGAGCCTCGACGGCTGTCTTTGAAACTCTGAAACCTTGAAACTTTGAAACATTCGAGATTCCGTCCGGGAAGAAGCGTGAAGCCAGACGCGTAAACCGGTCATCTAAAAGGAGAACAACTTGGCACGTTATACCGATGCAGTGTGTCGTCTTTGTCGCCGGGAGGGCATCAAGCTCTTCCTTAAAGGCACGAAGTGCTTCAGCGACAAATGTCCGATTGAGAAACGTAACTTCGCTCCTGGGCAACACGGGAAAGATAAAAAGACCAAGGTCGTCGGCTACGGTCTGCAGTTGCGCGAAAAACAAAAAGCCAAACGCATCTACTTCACCCAGGAAGGCCAATTCCGCAATTACTTCGAGAACGCGGTCCGGTTCAAGGGTGTGACCGGCGCGAAGTTGCTCGAGCAACTGGAACGGCGGCTCGACAACGTAGTCTTTCGGATGGGCTTTGGCATCTCCCGCCGGCAGGCGCGCCAGTTGGTTCGTCACGGCCACGTGCAGGTGAATGGAAAGAAAGTCAACATTCCCTCGTACGAAGTGAACATCGGCGAAGAGATTGCGATTCGCGAGGGCAGCCGCAAGGTGCCGATTCTCGAAACGGCGAGGGACTTTGCCAGTCATCAGCCGGTTCCGTTGTGGCTGGAGATCGATCGCGAGAACTACAAAGGCCGGGTGATTGCGCTGCCAAAACGAGAAGATATTCAGCTGCCGGTGAACGAGCAACTGATTGTTGAGCTGTATAGCAAGTAAGAAGTTAGGAGATTGAGTAATAGTGAAATCGGCTAATTGGGTAATTTAAAAACCAATTCTGAACCGCCTTTCAATTACTCAATTACTCAATTACTAAATTACACAATTACTCAATCTGGTTTTTTGCTTCGCGCCAGATCAGCCTTTGCCGACACTGACCTCAGTTGGACCACTGAGCGAGCCGGTAATGAGCCACATGGCCGAAAGGAGAAACACAAATGCTTTGGAGAGGTTTTCAAAAACCGAAGCGGCTGGCGAGCGACGCCAGTTCGCTGACCGATAAATACGGGATGTTCTGGGCGCAGCCGTTCGAGCGCGGATTTGGCACGACCATCGGCAACGCGCTGCGGCGGGTGCTGCTGAGCTCGATCGAAGGTGCTGCCGTAACCGCGGTGAAGATCGAAGGCGTGCTGCATGAGTTCCAGTCGATTCCGGGCGTGGTTGAGGATGCGACCGACATCATCCTGAATTTGAAGCAGGTTCCCTTCAAACTCGCGGGCGATGGGCCGAAGGCGATTTATCTGCGTGCCGAGGAGCCGGGAGTGGTGACGAGCGGCATGATCGAAGCCGATGGCGACGTGGAAGTGCTCGACAAAGAGATCTATATCGCGACCGTCAGCGAAGCCGGCAAACTGGAAATGGAAATGCGCCTGAAGCGCGGCCGTGGCTACGTTTCCGCGGACCGTAATTTCGAAGAGGATCTGGGCATTGGGTTTATTCCCATCGATTCGGTGCACACGCCGGTGCGCAAGTGTAACTACACGGTCGAACCAGCGCGTCTGGGGCAGATCACCGATTATGACAAGCTGACGGTCGAGGTCTGGACGAATGGCTCGATCACTCCGGGCGATGCGCTGGGTCTGGCGGCGAAGCTGGTGAAAGATCACATGAACATCTTCATCAACTTCGAAGAAGAGATCGAAACCGCTTCGTCGAGCGAAGAGCGCCGGCCCGAGATCAAGAACGAGAACCTGAACCGTTCGGTCGAGGAACTCGAGCTTTCGGTGCGCAGCTACAACTGCCTGAAGAACGCGAACATTCAGACGATTGGCGAGCTGGTGCAGAAGACCGAAGCCGAGATGTTGAAGACGAAAAATTTCGGCCGCAAGTCGCTGAACGAAATCAAGGAGATTCTTTCCTCGATGGGTTTGAGCCTGGGGATGAAGATCGACGAGCACGGCAATGCCGTGCCCGGGCCGACTTCGAACCAGATACTGCCGGCTTCGGCCTACGGCGACAGCGATCTATAAGAACGAGTGGTTAGTGGTTGGTGATTCGCGGCCAGCAAACCGCGATTCAGGCCAATCACTAACCACTAATCACGAGCCACTGAGGTTTTCCATGCGTCACAAAGTTGCGGGATACAAACTCGGACGGACCACTTCGCATCGGCGCGCGCTGCTGCGCAATATGGTCACGTCGATCATTATGGAAGAGCGGATCGAAACGACCGTCGTCAAGGCGAAGGCGGTGCGTCCGTCGGTCGAGAAGATGATCACGCTCGGCAAGCGCGGCGACCTAGCGGCGCGGCGGCAGGTGGCAGCCTATCTGATGACCGACGAAGCCGTGCGCAAGCTTTTCGATACTGTGGCTCCGCGCTTTGGCGACCGCAAGGGTGGATACACGCGCATCATTCGCGGTGCGTGGCGGAAAGGTGACGGCACCGAGAAAGCGTTCATCGAACTGCTGGGCAGCGAGCAGGTGCTCGATGAAAAGCGCCAGAAGCGCGCGGAAATCCGGGCCAAAAAGGCCGAAGAGACCCGCAAGGCGATGGAACAGGCCGACGCGCAGGCGCAAGCCGAGGGTGGCGCCGTTGAACCCACCGAGGGCGGAGACAAGAAAGAGTAAGTCAAACGTCCAGGCTTGCCGCGTCTCTGCGTCAACATGCTAAAAGTTTTGGAAACAAAAGCAATGGCGTCCGGCCTCGGGATGCTCTTTTTATCTACAGTTGATCGCAATCGGAGTTTTGGGATGAAACCAAGCTGAGGTTACAACTACTGTCTGCTCGATTTGCCTGATCGTATTCGCGCTCCCTACAATAGTTTTTCAATTACAATAATCCATGATTCATTTCCCGGTTCCTGAAGCGCTCACATTCGACGATGTATCGCTCCTGCCGGCGCGTTCCGCGGTCGTGCCTGCGAACGCCAACGCACAGACGCAGCTGACGCGCAACATCTCTTTGAACATTCCCATCATCAGCGCCGCCATGGATACGGTGACCGAGTCGCACATGGCGATCGCCATGGCGCAGCAGGGGGGGCTGGGCATTATTCATCGCAATCTGACCATCGAGCAGCAAGCGAATGAGGTCGACAAGGTGAAGCGGTCAGAGAGCGGCATGATTGTCGATCCGGTGACCATGTCGCCCGAGGCCAAGGTTTCCGATGCGCTCGAAGTGATGCAGAAATACAAGATTTCCGGCGTGCCGATCACGCAAAAAGATGGAAAGCTGGTCGGCATCCTGACCAATCGCGATCTGCGTTTCGAAACGCGCTTCGATATTCCCATCAGTAAGGTGATGACGAAGAAGAATCTGATCACGGTGCCGGTGGGGACCACGCTCGAGCAAGCGGAAGAGATTCTGCACGAGCATCGCGTCGAAAAACTGCTCGTCGTCGACGACAAGTACATCCTGAAGGGCTTGATCACGGTCAAGGACATTCAGAAGAAATTGAAATACCCGGGCGCGGCCAAGGACGACAAGGGCCGCTTGCGCGTGAGCGCGGCCATCGGCGCAACCGGGGATTTTCTGGAACGCGCGCAGGAGCTGGCGAAGGCGAAGGTTGACGTTCTCGCCATCGACAGCGCGCATGGGCATTCGGCGCTGGTTCTCGAAGCGGTTAAAAAAGTCAAAGCCAAACTGCCGGAGGTGGATTTGATCGCCGGCAACGTGGCAACTTTCGATGGCGCGTGCGATCTGGTGCGCGCCGGAGTGGACGGAGTGAAAGTCGGCATCGGACCCGGTTCCATCTGCACAACGCGCATCGTGACCGGGGTTGGTGTGCCGCAGATCACCGCGATTGCCGAGGCATCGCGCGCCACACGCGACTCGGGCGTTCCCGTGATTGCGGACGGTGGCATCAAGTACTCTGGCGATATCAGCAAGGCGCTTGCTTCGGGCGCGGCGGCGGTGATGATTGGATCGATGTTTGCCGGAACGGATGAGAGCCCCGGCGAGTTGATTCTGTATCAGGGACGAAGCTTCAAGGCATATCGCGGCATGGGGTCGCTCGGCGCGATGGCCGCGGGATCGAGCGAGCGCTATTTCCAGAACTCCGACGGAGACGCCTCGACTGCCGCGACGCCGATCATCGGCGAAGATTCGAATCGCCTCGGCAAACTCGTCCCGGAAGGGATTGAAGGCCGCGTGCCATATCGCGGATCGGTTGCCATGATCGTGCATCAGCTAGTCGGCGGGCTGAAGTCGGGCATGGGTTATTGCGGATGCCAGACCATCGCCGAGTTGCAGCAGAAGGCGCGTTTTGTGCGCATCAGCGCGGCCGGCCTGCGCGAGAGCCACGTACACGATGTGATGATCACGCGCGAAGCTCCGAATTACGCGGCGGAATGAGGCCGACGACCTACTTGACCGCCTCCCGATCCAACCTTCTGCGCGCCTGGTGGCCTGCCACCGTCTGGATCGGACTCATTTGCTGTGAGTCCACCGACTATTTTTCGTCCGACCGCACCAGTTCCATGCTGTACAGTCTGGTGACCAAACTCTTTGGTCCGGTGAACATCGACGAATTCTTCATCGTTCATCACTATTTGCGCAAAACCGGCCACGTGATCGGCTATGGTATTTTGAGCCTGCTTCTGCTGCGTGGTTTCCGGGCGACACTCGGCAGCACGCGAGCGTTATTGCTGCGCGCGGCGTTGCTTTCGTGGTTGGGCACGCTTTTTGTTGCCGCCATGGATGAATGGCACCAGAGCTTTATTCCTTCACGTACGGGCACACCGTGGGATGTTCTGCTTGATTCGACCGCGGGCTTAATGTTTCTGCTGGTCGCCTATTGGCGCCTGCGGCGGTCGGAGGAATTTGCAATCGAGCAGACGTCAAGGGCGGGATAACGCTCTTTACTATGTGCTTACTTTCTGCGCGGAGATCGGTGCACTGCCAATGCCAAGGCCGATACGCTCGCAATTCCGGATGACACATAGAACGGGACCGCCGGCCCGTAGAGCTTCCAGAGCGCTCCGGTAATCATGCTCGCGAGCAGCGTAGTCACGCTGGTGAGAAAGAAATAAACGCCCAGCGCGCGCCCGCGAACCTGCTGAGCCACGCTTTCAACCACCAGCGCCTTCAGCACGGGATTGGTAAGCGCATAAAACAACCCGTAGCAAGCCATGGTCGCCCAGATTGCCGGCTGCGAAGGCGCCAGCGCGAAGACAAAATAGACGATGGCAAAAACCAGATATCCGGCGGCGGCGAGCGTAGAGCGCGAGAAGCGGTCGCTGAACCGTCCCGCCGGCCAGGAGAACAAAGTAAAGGTGACGTTGAAAACCAGTCCCAACAGCGGCGCGCGCGAGGCCGGAATGCCGATGGTTCCGGCGCGCAGCACGAGAAACATGTCGCTCGAATTTCCCAGCGAAAACAGCGTGACTATACAGAGCACGTAATAGAATGCGAGCGGCAATTCCGGCAGCCATCGGCGATTCTGTGTCGGGGTCTGCGAAGAGACGATCTGCGTAGGGACGGTCGATTCCGGCTGTGCAGCCGAGTGCGGTTCGGCGGTCAACCTCGGCTTTTGCTGTTCTGAGTTTCTTGCGCCGCGCAGACTGCCGCCGTGGTGCCGAACTTCGCGAATCCCCGCCCAGGCAACAAAAATGGCCAGCGCTCCGGGAAAAGCCGCCGACGCAAACACTCCTCTCATCCCGAAGCGCCCGATCACGGCGAGGGCCAACAAAGGTCCGGCGATGGCTCCGGCAGAGTCCATGGCTTGAATTAGTCCGTAAGCCGAGCCGAGTGCCGATCGATCGACCGAATCCGCCACCATTACATCGCGCGCGGTTCCGCGAACGCCTTTGGCGAAGCGGTCGCAGAAGCGAATTCCCAGAATTTGCCACCACGACGAAACCAGCGCCAGGAGCGGCTTCACCGCGTTGGCGACAAAATATCCACCCACCACGATCGGTTTGCGACGTGAAACCCGGTCGCTGACGTAACCCGAAGAAAGTTTCGCAAACGAAGCCACACTCTCGGCGATGCCTTCGATAACGCCAAGCTGGGCCGGCCCGGCGCCGAGCGAGGCGAGGAACGCTGGCAGCACCCAGTACGCCATTTCGCTGGCTGTGTCGTTAAGGAACGAAGTCAGCCCGAAAACGTATATATTGCGTGGCGTAGCTCGCGAAGCCGATGCTCGGGAAGTTGATGCTTGAAGATCCATTGAAGCGGGTGGCATGGCGATCCACTGAAAATAGCACGTGGGCGCGGGGGCCGGAGCGCCGCGTGGCTTACTTTTCCGCCGATCAGCCGTCTACTTGAACTCGAATCCGGCGGTCGCAGAGGAAGTGCTCAGTTATGGCGGAACTCAGGCAGCGAGGCTCGTCTTCCAATGACATGTCGGTGGCGTGGTTGCTGGCTGCGGCAGCGGTTTTACTGCAAATGTCAGTCAATGGCCGCTATGGCTATTTTCGCGACGAACTTTACTATCTCGCGCTGTCGCGTCATCTCGCCTGGGGATACGTCGACCTCGCGCCGATGGCACCGCTCGTGCTGCGCATGTCCACAGCGCTGTTTGGTGAATCCCTTCATGCCATTCGTCTGTTGCCGGCGCTGGCGCTGGGCGCGGAAATCCTGATCACGGGCCTGATCACGCGCGAACTCGGCGGCAAGCGCTTTGCCGTGCTGCTGGCGTGCCTGTCGGTTTTCATGGCGCCGGTGATTCTGGGCAATGCAACGCGCTTTTCCATGAATCCCTTCGAGCCTCTGTTCTGGATGGGCAGCATCTACTTTCTGCTCGCGGCCATCAACCGCAATCGGCCGCAGCTCTTGCTGTGGTGCGGGCTGCTGATTGGCCTCGGTCTCGAAAATAAACATTCGACCGCATTTTTTCTTATCAGCCTCGTCATCGCACTGCTCGCCACTCCCGAGCGCCGCTGGTTTGGCAGCCGGTATCTGTGGATGGCCGCCGGCATTATCATCCTGCTCGCATTGCCCAACCTGATCTGGCAATACCGGCACGGATTTCCTACTTGGGTTGACCTGAGCAACGTCAAAAAGATTCACAAGAACGTGGAACTGCCGCCGCTCGCGTTCCTGAAGCAGCAGATCATGATGCTGCTACCGATCAGCGTAATCGTCTGGCTCGCCGGGTTTGGTTTTCTGCTGTTTCACCGCGAAGGCAGCCGCTACCGCGTGCTTGGCGCAACCTACGTGATATTTCTCGTGATCATGATGGCGCTCCACGGCAAAGATTATTACCTTGCGCCGATCTACCCCATGCTCTTCGCCGCGGGCGGAGTCTTCTGGCAGAAATTCATCGAATCGCACGCGCGTCTGCGCTGGGCGAAGGTGGCGCTGCCGGTTTTGATCGCGTTGCTTGGCGTCGTCGCCTTCCCACTGGTTCTTCCCATTCTTCCGCCCGACAGAATCGGTCCTTATATGGAGGCGCTCGGCATCGGCGTTTCGCGCACGGAGACGCACATGAGCAGCGCTCTGCCGCAACATTTCGCCGACGAATTCGGGTGGCCGGAGATGGTCGCGCAAGTGGCGCAGGTTTACAACTCCATGCCGGCCGACGAACGGGCAAAAACCGCGATTCTAGCGGGAAATTACGGATCGGCCGGCGCGATCGATTTCTTCGGCCCGCGCTATGGCTTGCCGGCGTCGATCAGCGCCCACCAGAATTACTACTACTGGGGATTCCGGCAATACACGGGCGAGAGCATTATCATGCTCAACTGGAATTTAGACGACGCCCAATCCTGGTGCCGGAACGTGGTAGAAGGCCCGAAGATCGATTTTCCCTACACCATGAGCTGGGAACACTACAACATCCTGATCTGCCACGGGCTGCAAGCGCCGATGGCCGAGGCGTGGCCGCAAATCAAAGTTTGGGATTGAGGGCTGAGACCTCGGACCTAAGACGGTGATCTAAGCCCTGTTCTTCCTACAAAATTCCGCTAAAATAGAGTTATGTCCGACCGTAGTTTTACCCTTGAAGAAGCACAGTCGCTTCTGCCCATTCTTGAATCGCTGCTCAAGCAGGCCATCAACGGCAAAAAGCTGATTGAGAGCGTTGACGCCGAATTGCAGGCGACGGCGCATCGCGTCTTTCTGAATGGCGGAACGCTTCTTAATGTGGTTCATCTGGCGCGGCGCAAGGCCGAGCGCGAGAAGGCGATCCGGCGCGTGAAAGACGCTCTCGCCGAGATTGACGCGACCGGTGTGCAGGTCAAGGACCTCGACATCGGCCTGCTCGATTTTCCCTGCAAGGTCAATGGCGAGATTCTGCTGCTTTGCTGGAAGCTGGGTGAGACCTCGATCACGCATTGGCACGGAGCCAGCGAGGGCTTCGCTGGCCGTAAGCCCATTGACGAGCGCATCGCCAAGGCTGGGAAACGGGAGATGTGAGATCGACAAGTTGCGCTGTCATCGTGGAGCGTCCTGCGGCCGGAAACTTTACAAAACACTACGCAAGTTACCAACGGCATCCCGTTCTTAATATTCGAGAAGAGCGCGGCACCCGGTTGGAGTAAGACTCTAGCCATGCACTATCGGTAGGCGGGCGGGAACCGCGCGTTCTGCTAAAATTACGCTATCTGAGGCGATCATCTTTTTATGTTGACCGGGCGCAAACTGGCGTTGACGCTTGCCTTCGCGGTTCTCATTGCAGTGTCCGCCGGTATCAGTTGCAAGGGCTTCTTCGTCCAGCCCACGCTCACCTCGATCACGGTCAATCCCACCGCTCCATCGGTTGAGGTGGGGGATACCACCACATTGACGGCTTATGGCGTGTACAGTGATGGCACGGGCAGCTATTTGAGTAGTGGTGTGTCCTGGTCAAGCAGCGACACCGCAATAGCGACCGTTGCCGGGAGTGGCGGCGCGACGCTGACCGGAGTTTCGACGGGCACGGCGACCATCACTGCCAGTTCGCAGAGCGTTACCAATACAGCCACCGCCACGGTGTTCATTTCCGTTTCGTCAATTGCCATCAGCCCGACATCGCAGAGCATGGGCGAAAACGATACTGTTTCGTACCTGGTGTATGCGAACGGTAGTCAGGCTAACAACATAAGCAGCGGCGCGACGATTACGGTGACTCAGAACGGGGCCACAGTAAGCACGATTAGCTGCTCCTACGACAGTACCGATCTAGAGCAGGATTGCACCTCCTCCGATGCAACACCCGGCACCTACACGTTGACTGCAACCTATCCCGGCACAACGCTGACGGCCACAGCTACGCTGACGATCACTAGTAGCTCTTAAGGAAGCGTGTTGCTGCAGGGATGCCGATAAACCCGTTCATAGTCCAACGGTCGGCTACAAATTGGGAGTGCCAAGGTTGGGGCCACGGGTGACGAGCCATTCACCTTCCCCAGCATCCGCAGCCGCGCTATAGTGAAGTTTTGACCCTGTGAAGTTCCTCCCGACAACTCTGCTTGGATCGACAGTTCTTCGATCGACGGTGCTTCGATGGGCACGGTTCCGACCGGCAATGCTTGCCTGCGGCCTGGCGAGTGTACTGTTTCTTGCCGGCTGCAATCGCGGCAGCGGACGCGTCGAAGTCGCTTACGTCTCCGCGGTGCAGGCTGTTCTGCGCGATCATGTTGCCGCGGTGTACGAAAAAACCGGCGTGGTGAAAAACGGCGAGCGCGTGGAGGTGCTCGACCGCGATCGCCGCTTCGTCAAAGTGCGCACTCAGGATGGCGCTATGGGATGGGTGGAACAGCGTTATCTGGTCGATCAGGGTGTCTTCGATCAAATCCAGAAGCTCGCGGCCGATAACAAAAACGATCCGGTGCAGGCCCAGGGAACCACGCGCAACGACACCAATCTGCACGTTGAGCCGGGACGCGACACCGAACACCTCTATCAGATTTCTTCCGGCGAAAAGCTGGCGCTGCTGAAGCGCGGCACGGCCGAGAAGCCGGGAGTGGTTGCGCCGCCGCCGCGCGTGGCCGCGGTGACTGGCAAGCAAAAAGAAGAAGACAAAAAGCCGGTTCCGATTGTCGAGGATTGGTGGCTGGTGCGCGATTCGCATGATCGAGTGGGATGGGTACTTGCACGCATGGTCGATCTCGACGTTCCGCTCGACATCGCGCAATATGCCGAAGGCCAGCGCATCGTCGCCTACTTTGTGCTCGACCAGGTGCAGGATGGCGATAAGAAGGTGCCGCAGTATTTGACCGTCATGAGCGAGCCGAAAGATGGATTGCCATTCGACTTCAATCAGATTCGCGTCTTCACCTGGAATGTGAGGCATCATCGCTACGAAACCGCTTACCATGAGCGTATCGAGGGCATGCTGCCCGTGACCGTTTCGCAGGAAAACTTCGACAAAGAAGGCGTGTTGCCGGTCTTCACGATTCGCGTGCTCGATGACAATGGCAACGTCAGCGAGCGCAAGTACAAGTTGAATACTCCGATTGTGCGGCGCGTCTTGGCGCCGGGACAAGAGCCGCAGAGGACGTCGTCGAAGCGGACGTCAGCGAAACGGGCAGCTCGGCAGAAGCCGTAGCGGTCACCGCCGAGGGGTCTGGTGCGCAAGAAAATCCTAAACAAGAATTGTCATCCTGAGCGAAGCGAAGGACCGCTTTTTTCTCGGCGAGCGTCTGAGCGGTGAAACCGCGCTGTGAAGACACTCTCAGGAATAAAATTCGGCGATGCTCTCGACCACCCAACCAATTTCGGCTTCGGTCAACTCCGGGAACATGGGCAGTGCAAGCACTTCCTGCGCGGCTTGTTCGGCGACGGGCAGATCTCCGGCTTTCAAGCCGAGATAAGCGAACACTGGCTGCAGATGCAACGGCAGAGGATAGTAGACCTCCGACCCGATCTTTCTTTCGGCGAGGAATCGTTTCAGGTCGTCTCGCCGGACAGCGCGAATCACATATTGATGAAACACATGTTTCGCTTGCGGACTGCGTGCGAGCAAACGCACCGGCGCGCTGGGCTCGTTTGACGCGCCGCCTGGGCTCAGATTAACAGTTAGCCCGGCCGCGGCAAACAGGCGGTCGTAGGTTGCGGCGTGGGACTCACGGCTCCGGTTCCAGTCGGCGATGTGGGCGAGCTTCACGCGGAGCACTGCCGCTTGAATCGCGTCCATGCGTCCGTTCCAGCCAAATTCGTTATGGTAATAACGCTGCGGACTGCCGTGGTTGCGCAGCTGCCGCATGTGCTCGGTCATCTCCGGATGATTCGTCGTAACGATCCCCGCCTCTCCGTAGGCGCTGAGATTCTTTGTGGGATAGAAGCTGAATGCGGCGGTTTCGCCCATCGAGCCGGCGCCGCGTCCGTTCCACTCCGCGCCAATCGCTTGCGCCGCGTCCTCGACAATTGCGATGCCGAATTCCTTTCCGGTGCGGGCGAACGACTCCATATCGGCGCATTGCCCATAAAGATGCACGGGAAGAATCGCGCGCAGATTTTCGATCCCTTTTGTGCGGATGCACTGGCGGAGCACACGCTCGACCAGCACCGGATCGAGATTCAGCGTGCCGGGATCGACGTCGACAAATACCGGAGTCGCGCCCGCGCGCACGATGGAGCTCGCCGAAGCGAAAAAACTGAAAGGCGTAGTAATAACCGAGTCGCCGGGTTTTACACCAGCGGCGACGAGCGCCAGCCAGAGCGCTTCGGTTCCGGACGAGCAACCGACGGCGTGGGCCGCTCCGGTCAGCGCGGCAATCTCGCGTTCGAGGGTTTCTACCTCCGGGCCGAGAATGAAGCTCTGCGAATCGCAGACGCGCTCGATGGCGGTGAGCACTTGTTCGCGAATGCCTTCGTACTGGCGACGCAGGTCGAGCAGCGGAACGGATTCGAGTCCGGCTGGCTGCGTTTGCGATGACCGTTTTTGCGATGACCGATCTTGGGGTAATCCTTTTTGTGACAATTCAGTCCGCATTTCCGCAAATTCTAGCAGGCGAGTCGGGATCGTGGCGGTGTTGTCGACGAGATGCCAGGTCAGCTCGCGACCGGGCCTATTGAAATCCATAGATCGTCCTGCAGTCAGTACAGATTTTAGAAGACATAAACAAAGCCTACCTGTGTAAGTGATTGATAGGAAACAAACTTTATCGCCACGTTTTGTGGCCAGCCACTTGCTTCTTAAGCGGTTTTTCAGTGTGGTGCATTGCGTTTACACGCCAGCAACAGTTCGACTGGCGTTAAGGTAACGGTTTCCCAGGTTTTCACCAGAGTCAGTGAGGAGAGACACCATGAAGCAGAGCGTGCGGAATCTTCGGTTGGCTGCATTGTTGATGGCGCTATTCGGATTATTGGCGCTGAGCTCGAGCATGCTTTACTCGCAAACCGCCACCACGGGCGTTGTGCTTGGAACTGTGACGGACCCGACGGGCGCAGTTGTCAGCGGTGCGACTGTTACCTTGGTCCAATCGGGTACCAACTACACGCTGACCGCAACGACCGATAAAGGCGGGCGCTATATTTTCCCCTCGGTAGCGCCGGCGGAGTACACGCTCACGATCACGGCAAAGGGATTTCGCAAAACTACGGTAAATAAGCTGGACATCGATGTAGCCAAGTCGGCAACCGTTGACCAGGTGTTGACGGTCGGAACCGCATCCGAAGTGGTCGAGGTCACAGCTTCGGGGATGAACGAACTACAGACTACGGATGCCAGCGTGGGCGAAGTGCTCAGCGGGACGGAGTTGAATCGCCTGCCGGTGCAGGGCAGAAGCGCCGCCCAGCTCATTTTCTACCAACCCGGGGTCTCACCGGATATAGATATGGGTGACGAAGGCGGCGGGCAGATCGCGGGAGCCCGCAGCGACCAGGCAACCTTTACGATTGATGGCGGCGACGCCACCAGCGATCTGGAAGGATCGAACAACTACAACTCGCCCAGCCAAGACTCGAGTGCGCTATCGCCGGTTGTGCCGGTGCCGCAAGATTCGATCGACGAGTTCCGGGTGTCAACCAACGGCCAAAACGCGCAATTCGGTTCCTCTTCAGGCGGAGAAATCGCGTTTATCACCAAGTCTGGCACCAACAGCTTTCACGGCAGCGTTTATGAGTACCATTCTGACGACGGACTGGACGCCAATGGCTGGACGGATAATTTTGACAATGTGCCCAAGCCCCCATCGGTCGACAATCGTTTTGGCGCGGGCGTAGGCGGCCCGATCATCAAGAACAAACTGTTCTTTTACGGCTTCTATGAAGGACGCCGCTTCCACGACCAAACCATTATTGACCGCCTGGTAGCTACTCCCAGCTTCAAGGATGGTGAGATTGGCTGGACGAACGCTTCCGGAGCGACTGTTCTGGAAAACTTCAATCCAGCGAACGGACCTTTGAGCACGAATTGCCCGACATCCAATGGTTATTCGGGTGCTTGCGACCCACGCGACATTGGCATGAGTGCCGCGAGTATCGCCCAGTTGGCCCTTCTGCCAACCGGAAACAACCCGGCGGAAGGGGATGGTATCAACACGATCGGCTTGACCGCGCCGGCGAAAACTCCAATCAGCGTGGACACGAGCAAATTCAAGCTGAATTACACCGTTAACAACAAATGGTCAGCTTTTGGAAGCTGGCAGTACTCGAGCACAGCGCGCACTGGTAGCGAGCAGATCAGCCTGCTGACGGGTGCCCCCACTTCGGTGAGCGGTGACCCCTACTTCAGCAACTTCTTCACCTTCCAGGTGCAGGGTCAGCTTAGCCCGACTTTCCTGTCGGTAACGCACGGATCGTTCCTGAAGAACTGGTGGGGCTGGACCCGGCAATCTCCGAGTCCCCTGATTAATCCGGACCTAAGCACTTATGCTATCCAAATGGCGGGTGAGGGAACGGGGGCGAGCAGCGGTTTCGGCGGTACCGGCAAGCTGATCTCCGATCCCATCAATATCAATACGCAACAGGCCCGCGCCCGAGTCTGGGATGGCCACGACTGGTATATTGCCCAGGATTTCACGAAAGTTTTGGGCGCGCACACATTCCAGTTCGGCGGCGACGGGCGCGTCTGGCATGATTACCACATCCGCACCGATCAGGTGCTGGGTGGATTGACGACGGGGCCGATAGCCTACGTACAAACCGGCACGCTCGCTGAGGGCACCGAAAATGTCACGGTGGGCCCAAATTTTGAGCCGGTTGGTCTCTCACCCGGGGCCGCTCCATTTTGGGATGGTTACTATGCATCCCTCATGGGCATGGAAGACCACTCCGCCCAGGTGGAAGTCCGCAACGGAGCCTTCCAGCCTTACCCGCTCGGTACGGACACGGCCGCGCATGTCACCTTACCGGCGTTCAATCTGTACTTTCAGGATGTGTGGAAGGCAAAGCGGAACCTGACGATCACGGCAGGATTGAACTGGGGCGTCACTCTAGTACCGCACGAGCAGAATAACCTGGAATCGGTTCTGGTTTACGCGGACTCCAACAATCCCGTGAATGCGATCCAGTATCTCGACAGTCGCGGCGCTGCCTTAGAGTCAGGGAACCTCTACAACCCGACTTTCGGTATTTCCCCGGTGGGGTCCCTGCAGCAGCCGTTTAAGAACAGCATGCGGCAGGCGTTCTGGAAGAACATTGGCCCGCGCGTTGCCGTAGCGTGGCAGGTTAAGCCCAACACGGTGATTCGCGGCGGCTATTCGCTGGTCTTTGATCGGAGCAGCGCCGTGACCAGCGTGCTAAGCGGCTTGCTGGCTGGCGGATTAGCGGACGTACTTACATGCTCAGGTCCGACCTTCACTGGACCTGCGGGCAGCCCCGCGGCCTGTTTGGGTTCGGGGGTACCGACCACTCCCGTGAATGCGTACCGAGTGGGGGTGGACGGTCCGGGTGCTCTTCTTCCGGCACCTGTCGCCGACCCGATTCCGCTTGTTCCTGCCGGTTTCAGCTTGACCCGGTCGTACGGTGCGGACGCGTATTATACTCCGGGTTACGCTCACGCTCTCGACTTCACAGTTCAGCGCACTTTGCCCCACAACATGTTGTTGGAAGTCGGCTATATCGGCCGCTTCAGCCGCAACCTGACCAACGACGAGGAGCTGAATTCTCCGGATTTAAAGGAATTGGATCCGGCCAGCGGGCAAAGGTACGCTACGGCCTTCGATGCGGTGAGCAATGCATTTGTTAGCGGCACAACCGCCCCAAACCAGCCTTTCTTTGAAGACCTGGGGAACCCTGCAGTTTGCACGCCCAACGGCACACCGGGCCCAAGCGGGACTTCGTGCACCGGTTTCGCCCAGTTCCTTTTTAACAACTTTATTCAAGCGCCAGGCAATATCTGGTTCTTGGACGCGTATATGAACCTTTTTGGCGGTTTCTCGGGCGTGGGGACGACCAACACGCAAGTCGAGCTATTGCAGCAGGTGACGCATGGTGGATGGTCCAACTACAATGCCGGTATCCTGACCCTGCGCAGCCCGTTGACGCACGGCTTGCAGTACCAGTTCAACTGGACCTACAGCAAGGCGATCGGCAACCAGGGAATCAACCAGCAGTATATTTACTCCAATAACGATCCCTACGACTACAACATCGACTACGGCGCTGAAGCCTTCGACCACAAGTACACCATAACTGGCCTGTGGTATTACGAGCTGCCGTTTGGCAAGGGCAAGACCTTTAATACCTCGAGCGGCGTGCTCGACCGGATCATCGGCGGGTGGAGCTACTCGGGGATATTCAACTTCTTCACGGGTTCGCCCCAGTGCGCAGAGAACGAGGATGGCACATACGGTTCGCTGGCGAATATCAACGCCCCATGTACCTACGCGACCAGCTCGCTTCCAAGCTGGAGCAAGAATTTCAGCAACGGCGAAGAGAACGTTTTTGCCAACCCGACAGCAGTCCTCACCAACGTGTGCGGCTGGAACGGTACCCAATGTACGACTTATCCGCAGGTAAGCGCGGCGCTGGCGCCGGGCTTCCACAACTCGGTTGACCAGATGCGCACGTTTGCGTTCTGGAACTTCGATATGTCGCTCGGCAAGAAGATCCCAATCACTGAAGGCATCGGCTTGAGCTTCAGCGCAGACGCTTTCAACATCTTTAACCACGTGATTTTCCAGAATCCGGCGCTGACAAACGATGGCATGGATATCAGTAACCCAGGCGAATTCGGCGTTATTACGCAGCAGTTCGCTGCGGGAATCCAATCCCAAAACTTTGGTTTGGGTGCGCGCGTACTACAGCTAGGGCTGAGACTGGACTTCTAGCGGTTAGCTGGAAATTGAAAGAACAGTGCGGGGAAAACCATAACGGTTTTCCCCGTTTTTGTTTGTGCAGTGGAATCGCGCTCATCTGCGCTATTTGCCAGCCTTTGCGCGCTCACGTTTTGCGTCTTCAGCGCGGCCAGTGTGGTCGTAGGCTTCGGCCAGGGCCTGATGAGCGGGAGCGAAGGCAGGAAGGCGTCCGGTGGCGATTTCCAGGTGCACAACCGCGGTTTTGTAATCGCCTGTCTTGACCAGGACGGCGCCAATCTCGTAGTGCCCCCAGGCGGAATCGGGTTGGAGTTCAATCGCCTTGTGCAGATGCTTCACCGCTTCGGCGTATTGCCCTTTGTGGGCCAGCGCGACGCCAAGCGTGTACTGCGCGAGATAAATATTGGGATCAGCAGCGACGACGGGTTCGAGGGCGGCAATGGCGCGGTCGGGCTTCGAGGAATCAAGAGCGATTGCCGCAAGGACTTTGTTGGCGACTGCGATTTTGTCTTTGGGATCGGTTCCCGCAACGGCAGCTGCAGTGGGAGCCGATTTTTGCAGACCGGCGTAGCCGAGCGACGCCAGCTTCTGCATCTCTGACGAGCTCAACTCCGCGGACTTGTTGGCTTCGCCGCTGAAGCGTCGGTCGAAGGCATCGAGCTGCGCGGCGATGGTGTCGAGCGTGCCCTTGGAACTCTGGGCCAGGTTGTGAGCGGCGGCGGGGTCGGCGGTCAAATCGTAGAGTTCGGGCTTGGGATCGCGAATGTAGAGGTACTTGCTCGCGCGCCAGGATTCGAGCGGGCTCCAGCCGAAGCCGCGCTGCGGCAGATCGCTGCGTGAATATACGGGCTTCTCGCCACCGCTGCCGTTGGCGATTCGCAGGAGCGATTCGCCGAGCATTTGCGGTGGCACGGGGATTGCGGCCAGTTCCAGCAGCGTAGGAGCGATATCGACGAGCCGGACTTTGGCGGTGACTCGTGTCGTTGCCGGTTTTGTAGCAACCCGGGTTTGAGGCAGTTTCATGAGCAATGGAACGTGAATTGTCTCGTCGTAGAGAAAAATGCCGCTCGTGCCTTCACCGTGATCACGGAGGCCTTCACCATGATCGGCAGCGACGATCAAGGCGGTGGGTTCGATGTTGCGCTGGAGCAAGGTGTTAATTATTTTGCCGACGGCGGAATCCGCCGCGGTAATGGCGGAGTTGTAGGAAGCGGTCGTTGCGCGCCCGGCGCTGATCTGAACCCACAGAAAAAATGGGGATTGTCCTTGGGCGTTGTGATCTAGCCAGGCGATGACGCGCGTGGCAACCTGGTCGGCTCGGCGCTCAGTTACGGGAGGACGCGCATCGCCGGGGATGGCTGGAAGAAAGCCGGCATCGTAAGACTGGAAGCCGCGATCGAAGCCTTGCGCCGGGCCGTTGCTGGGATCGAGATCGATGGAGCTGACAAAAGCGCCAGTGCGATAGCCTTGCGATTTGAGCAGATCGGGCAGGTAAGGCAGGGACGTCGGCAGCGCGCCGCCAATCTCGCTCATGCCGGTCGATTGCGGGTAGCTTCCGGTGAGGATGGTGGCATGAGAGACCACCGTAGTTGGCGACTGAGCGTAGGCGTGTTCAAAAACGATGCCTTCTTTGGCCAGACGGTCGAGGTTCGGCGTAAGCGTACCTTTGGCGCCGAGAAATCCCATGCGGTCGGCGCGGGCGGAGTCGATGGTAATCAACACAAGGTTGGGCTTCGAGGCGGACGCAGCGAAAGAAACAGAAAGAAATAGCAGAACCAGGCCAAGGAAGGCTTGTCGTAGCATTTTTCGTGTCATATTTCGCAACATGGAAATTAGTGTAAAGGCTGCGGGTGAATCGGCAAAACTCGCGCCCAAACCGAAGTTTTCGCGTAATTTCTTCTATTGACGATCAGTCTTGACGTTCGCCGCGCGCCTTGTACAATTTATATACCTGCTACTCGGGAACTCCTCTAGTGGTGATGTGGCGATGACTGCGCATCGTTAACCACAAGCGCGATGCCGCCTCGTGAAGCTGGATATTGGCAGATCGTATATCTTCAGACCATATTTCAATGCTAGCGTATTGTAGAAAACGGCTTCGTCTGCTGTGCATGCTGGGATTGTGCGCGGCGGGATTGATCCTGTTTGTTTCGTGCGAACGGGCTCGGGGCGGCACATTTGCGTCGAGAAAGATGATCATTCTAGGCGTCGACGGCCTCGACCCGGACTTGCTGGCGAAGTTCATGGCGGATGGCAAGATGCCGAACTTCGCGAAACTGGAAGCGAAGGGTTCGTTCCGTCGTTTGACGACCAGTATTCCGCCGCAGAGTCCGGTGGCGTGGTCGAATGTGATCACGGGCATGAATGCCGGGGGTCACGGAATCTTCGATTTCATCCATCGGGATCCAAAGACATTTCAGCTGTACTTTTCCACCTCGCGGGTGGAGGGTCCGAAGCACACTCTTACGCTCGGCAACTGGGTAGTTCCGCTCGGCAGCGGTACGGCGGAACAGTTACGGTATGGCAAGGCTTTTTGGGAGATTCTGGACGAGCACGGCGTGCCGAATTATGTTTACCGGATGCCGGCCAACTTTCCTCCGATTACGGCCAAGGGGGAAAGCCTCTCTGGCATGGGCACGCCCGATCTGCGCGGCACCTATGGCACATTCACTTTTTACACCGATGACCCGACAGCCGCGGTGGGCGCGGTTGAGGGCGGAGAAGTCGTACAGGTTGAGGTGAAGAACAATCGGGTTGCAACGAATCTGATTGGACCCGACAACACGTTCCGTAAGAATGCGGCGCCGGCGACGGAGCCGTTTACTGTGGATGTAGATCCGCTCGAGCCGGTGGCTCGCGTTGACGTCGAGGACCATCAGTTCGTTTTGAAAGAAGGGGAGTGGAGCGGATGGATTCCGGTGGAATTCGAGCTGATGCCGGTTATCGGAAACGTGAAAGGCATTTGCCGGTTTTATCTCAAACAGGCGCATCCGCGTTTTCAACTTTATGTGTCGCCGATCAATATCGATCCGAAAAACCCCGCTCTGCCAATTTCGACTCCGACGAGTTATTCGCGCGACTTAGCGAAAGAGATTGGGGAGTTCCATACGCAAGGGATTGCCGAAGACACGAAGGCGCTCACCGACGGCGTGCTCGACGATAAGGAATTTCTGGAACAGTCGCATACGGTGTTGGCTGAGCATCGGCGCGCGTTCGACGTAGAGTTTCCGAAATTTCACGAAGGCTTGTTCTTCTTCTATTTTTCAAGCCTGGATTTGAATGCGCACATGATGTGGCGTCTGACCGATCCGCAGAGTCCGGCCTACGATGCGGCGCTTGCGGCGCAGAACGGCGGGGCACTGGAAGAATTCTACGAGCAGATCGATCAGGTCTTGGGGGAAGTGCTGACGAAGATCGACAATAACACAACGTTGCTTGTGCTTTCGGACCACGGATTTGCGCCGTACCGGCACTCGTTCAACCTAAATACCTGGTTGCTGAACAATGGATACATCACGCGTAAAGCGGGTGCCAATGGAGATTCGAGCGAGCCCTTCGCCGACGTGGATTGGAGCCGCACCCGTACTTACGGTTTGGGATTGAACGGATTGTACCTGAACATTCGCGGGCGCGAACGGGAAGGAATTGTCGAACCGGGTGCTCAGGCCGACGCGCTGCTTCAGGAAATCCGCGAAAAGCTTCTGGCGGTTCGCGACCCTAAGGATGGTTCGCAGGTGATTACGCGAATCGATTTTGCCAGCGAAGTATATCAAGGACCTTATGCGCATTCGGGGCCGGACGCGCTGGTCGGCTATAACCGCGGTTACCGCGCGGGCTGGAAGACGATTTTGGGAGCATTTCCGCCGGAGGTGCTGGAGGATAATACGAATGCGTGGAGTGGCGATCATTGCATGGATTACACAAAGGTTCCGGGCGTGCTGCTGAGCAATCGCAAGATTGAGGCGCAGACTCCGGCGCTGACCGACATTGCTCCGACCATTCTCGCGGAATTCGGAATCGCCAAGACGACGGATATGAAGGGGCATTCGTTATTCCAGGCACGCTAGGCCGGAGATTAGCGACGGTGGGTGAATGGTAGCGGCCGCAAATGGAAACAGGGAGCAATCATGTTTGGTTCACACAAAGTAAAGATTGAGGGCGAGCTGCTGGAGCGAGTCAAGCAGTGCTCCGACGCTGCGGGATACGAATCGATCGACGAATTCGTGATCCACATGCTGGAAAAAGAGACAAAGAAGATCCTGCCGGACGAGAGCAGCACCTCGAAAGAAGAGATTCAGAAGCGGCTGCGCGGTTTGGGGTACATCGAATAGCTTGATCGCAATCTTCAATGTAATGACCGATCAGGCGGCCGCAAAAGCCGCGGCAGTCGGGTCATTTCAGTCGTCTCTGTCTTTGGCTTTATCGTTACTTACGAATCCGTTAGCAATTGTTGTCATGCTGTCACTGGCGGTTGGATTGCTCATGGTGGTCTTGTTCGGTTACACGTCGGATCAGAAAGCCATCGGCATTGCCAAGGATCAACTGAAGGCGCATCTGCTGGCGGTGCGTTTATATCGCGATCAGATTCCGGTGGTGATGGGCTCTTACGGAAAGATATTGCGCGGCACGGGACGATATTTGAAACTCGCGTTCAAGCCGCTGCTGTATGTCGTTATTCCGATTACATTACTGATCGTGGAGGTCGATCGTTATCTGGGCGCAACGCCGATTCCCGCAAATACGCCGTTTCTTCTGACCGCGCATATTTCAGGCAGTGATGCGAACGACGCTACTCTGCAACTTCCGGCCGAGATTACGATGACTGCGCCTCCGGTGCACATTGTGGCAGACAATGAAATTGTTTGGCGCCTGCTGGGAACAAAAGAGGGAAAATATGAAGTGAAAGTCGCGGCCGGCGGCCAGATTGCCGAAAAGACTGTGTGCGTTGGAAGCGATCTGCCGCGCATCTCGACCGTCCGCATGAGAGGCCACTTCTGGCAGCGTGTGTTTACGTCGGCGGAGCCGGCGCTGACGGAGAATAGTCCGATCGAATCGATCTCGATCAACTATCCGGATCGCGATATCGCAATCACGGGCTACGGCATGAACTGGATATGGCTGTTCTTCATTCTGTCGATGGTAGCCGGATTTATTTTCAAGGAATTGTTGGGGATCAAGATATGAAGCAGAGACTGTGTGAGGCGGACGCGCTCGCGCGTGCGGCGGCGATCAAATCGCGGAGTGATCGCCCGTTGCCTCATTGTGAACGCCGACTTTTCGCAGGCGCGGGCGCCCGCTCCACACGGCTCGTGCTGATTGCGCTGATTTTCATGCCCACGCTAGCTCACGCCTACGCCGGGCCGGGAGCGGGATTCGCGGTGCTGTCGTCGTTCTGGGCGATCTTTGTTGCGTTCCTTTATTCGTTCTACGCGCTGATGACGTGGCCATTTCGCCAGCTATTTCGCTTTCTGCGGCGGCGCAACGCTTACGGCAAGGCGACGTTTGAGCGCGCGGTGGTTCTGGGATTCGATGGGATGGATCCGGAACTGGCCGAGCGTTTCATGAACGAAGGCAGGCTGCCGAACCTGGCGAAGCTGCGTGCTAAAGGAACATTCAGCAAACTGCGCACGACATTTCCGGCGATTTCTCCGGTGGCATGGTCGACGTTCATGACAGGAGTGAATCCGGGCAAGCACAACATCTACGATTTTTTGGCGCGCGATACCAACAGTTATCTGCCGTTTCTTTCGTCGGCTGAAATCAAGGGACCGAAGCGGCATATCAAGATCGGCAAATATTCCATTCCATTC
Organism: Terriglobales bacterium; assembly: GCA_030038475.1. Classification (GTDB taxonomy): domain Bacteria; phylum Acidobacteriota; class Terriglobia; order Terriglobales; family Acidobacteriaceae; genus Acidiflorens. The sequence continues at coordinate 38,480 of JASHOU010000078.1, forward strand.
GGAAGAACCGAAATCAAAGCGATGCGCAAGGGCACGCCGTTCTGGCATTGGCTCGGCAACGCGGGAATTTTCAGTTCGGTGATTCGCGTTCCGGTCACGTTTCCGCCGGAGAAATTTCAGGGCGTGTTGCTGTCGGGAATGTGCGTTCCCGATCTGAAGGGCAGCCAGGGTACGTTTTGCCTGTGCACAACGCGCGCTTCGAATGACAAGTTCCGCGAAGGCGGCGTGCGCGTGCCGATAGACCGTGTGAACGGTGTCTGCCGGTCGTATGTTCCGGGGCCGGACAATCCGGTCAAGGAGAATGCCGGTGAAGTACGCATGGATTTCGAAGTCAAACCCGAAGGCGCGAAGCAAGCACGCTTCACCGTGGGATCAGAGAAATTCACGCTGAAAGTCGGAGAGTATTCGGGATGGATCACGGTCGAATTCAAGGCCGGCATGGGATTTACGGCGCATGGAATCTGCCGGTTCTATCTCAAGGAACTTTCGCCCGAGGTTGAAGTCTATGTGACGCCCGTGAACATCGATCCCGGACATCCCGATCTGCCGATCTCGCACCCGGTGACTTACTCGATTTATCTGGCAAAACTTTTTGGGCCGTATGCAACGCTGGGATTGGCGGAAGATACGTGGGCGCTGAATGAGCACGTGCTCGACGACGATGCGTTTCTCGCGCAGGCTTATGGCAATCATGAAGATCGCGAGCGCATGCTGTTTGACGCGCTGGAGAAAACCAAACAGGGTTTATGCGCGTGTGTTTTCGATACGACCGACCGCGTGCAGCACATGTTCTGGCGATATCTGGAAGAGGATCATCCTGCGGCGCGCGAGGTGCCGAGGAGCGAACGGCGCGATGTGATTCAGGATTTATATCAGCGCATGGATTGGCTGATCGGGCGCGTGATGGAGAGAATCGACGACGACACCCTACTGATGATTATCTCCGATCATGGATTCAAGTCGTTTGCTCGATGCTTGAATCTGAATGCGTGGTTGCATCAGAACGGATATCTGGCGCTGAAAGACGGCAAGACGGAGAGTGGCGACTGGTTCGAAGATGTCGATTGGTCGCGCACGCGCGCGTACACCATGGGCCTCAACGGACTTTATTTGAATATCAAAGGACGGGAGAAGCAGGGGATTGTCGATCCGGCGGAAGCCGAGGCGTTGAAAAAAGAATTGCAAAAAAAGCTGAATGGGCTGACCGATCCGGCTTCTGGTGCCGTCGGTATCACGGGTGTATTCATTGCCGATAACGTCTATCGCGGACCCTATTCGGAAAATTCTCCGGATCTGATTGTCGGTTATGGCGCGGGTTATCGTGCGTCGTGGGATTCGGTGATGGGCAAGGTTACCGGGCTGGTGTTTGAAGACAACATCAAGGCATGGAGCGGCGACCACTGCATCGATCCGCGGCTAGTTCCGGGGGTGCTGTTTTCGAGTCACAAGTTTATTGAGGAAAAGCCTGCGATTGTCGATGTGGCGCCGACGGTGCTGAAACTGTTTGGCCTTACTCCGCCAGCGCATTTTGATGGCAAGGCGTGGACGCTGGCGGCGAAGGCGGCTGCGCCCCGGGGGTGAGCGCGTCGAACGGAGCGCATCACAGCGGTAAGTGGCTGCAGCACCAGCAAACCAGAACCAGAGATTTGGCCTAGCGTTGGACGGGCGAGGACGCCTCTCGCTCCACTGGCGTTACTTGCTCTGCCGACACGCGTTGCTGCACTGGTGACTTCGCAGTTCGCAGGCGCGAGGCTAGCCAAGCCGTCGTGGCTAACATTCCACACCATCCCAGGAAGTTAACGACGGCGGCGATTCGAGTGTCGTAGGGCAGAACGCCGAGGCTTGAAAAAATCGTGTTCCAATCGTGTTTGGCGAACTCGGGATCGCCCGTGGTGACAAGCGGCAATTCCATCGCGCGCGCATCGGCCATGTAGGTTGCGGTGTACAGCCAGTTCTCAAAGAAGAAAAAAAGACAGAAGGCAAAGCCCGCAGCCTGGCGTTCGCGAAAGAAATAGACTGCGAGCAGGAACGGGACCATCCATTGCAGAATCGTCCCTCCCCAAAGACCGAGGGTTGGACCGAACCAGCTAAAAAGCGGATGTCCGCCTTCGTGGACAACGAGATTGGCGGAGTCGATGAAAAGAAATCCGCCATGCTTGTTGAAGGCATAGATGAGAAACCAAACATAGAACACAAGCCATGCGGCGACGGCTGGACGCGACATCGGTTGCCAGGCTTCTCCTGCGCCGAACCATTCCAAAATTGAGTCGAGATAATCGCGCATCACGAAACCAATTGTAGGCAACCTCGGCAGTTGCGGCGAGATTACGGCAGTGCGTAACTTTTTTGCGGCCTTCGAGCACGAGCATGGTTTTGTCGGGCCAAGTAGCGGAGAGCGAACGACTGAATCGAGAATTCCTGAAATCTATTTCCCGAACATGGGATAGTGACTCGCGGCGCCCATCAGGAAGAGCAGGGGAAATGACATCCAGAAGTTCGCGCGCGAGGTAAGAAAAACCTGCCGCGAAAGGTATTTGGCGTTCTCTGGAATGGGTGTGCCATTCGCCGCGTTATCGGCGGTCCAGCGGATGATTTTCTTCTGCGCGCGCCAGATTACGCCCCAGACGTTCAGCATCATCACCCAACCCATGCCGCCGCCAATGCCGATGGCAAGAAGTTCGTTGCTCTCCCAGCCATGATCGTTGAGCCGCAGGAACAGAGCGGCAGCTGCGAGCACGATGACGATGTAAATCACCGTAAGCACGGGCGCCTTGTCGAGCGCACCTTCGCCGGGAATCAGGCAGGAATACATCAGGGCCCAAGCGACGGTCCAGATGACAAAGAAGCTGGCCATGGGAACGGCGGAGGTGAATCCGCCGTTTCTGGCGTCGACGGCTACGATTTTGCCCCAGTAGGCCAGGCCCATGAGTACAGTGAGCACTGAGGCCCAACGAAACCACCAGAGCGCGCGGGACATCAAGCTGGGCAGGACTTTGCCCTTGGTCGCTGCGTCAAGCTCCTTCATGAACGGAACGTTAACGAGATTAAAGAAATACAACAGTCCAAGCCAGGTAATGCCGCCAACAAAATGCAGCCAACGAAACAGCATTAACAGGTTGGTGTTGAAGTCGGAAGGGAAGTTGATTTCGATCAAGTGCAGGCTCCATTAAGCAGCGTCGTGTTGAAAGTGATGATTGTAGATGGCCGGTTAGGAAATGAAAACAATCGATTCTATTTACGAAAGCCGGAAAAGGGCGTCTGGTGTGCCGAGCGCCGTGCCGCGCCTGAGAATATTGTTGGGCCGCAGGTTGAAAAGCGTGAGCCAAGGCCGTATTGTAGGAGCCTACAGGAAGGCTGTGCCAATTGCCCTCCCTAAAGCTCATGGCGCAGCAACGAACCCGAAAAAGGAGATCGGCGTATGGAAGCTAAGCCGGCACAACAGAATATTCAGGATTCCTTCCTCAACACAGCACGAAAGGAACGGCACAACATCACGATTTACCTGGTCAGCGGGGTGAAACTGACGGGCCGTATCCGATCGTTCGACAAATACTCGGTGGTGCTCGAAACCAGCAACCAGGAGCAGCTCATCTTTAAGCACGCCATCTCGACGGTGGTGATTCTGCGGGGAGCGCACAGCCACGTGGAATCGAAGCCGACGGCGATGGCGCCACCAGCGGAATCGATCCCTAGCGCTGCTTCCGGCACCGAAGGATGAAGTGAGTTTGGGTGCGCCGAGACGACTCCAGATTGAGCGGCTGCGATAGTTTCGACCAAAGTTCGAGACATATTTCGGAACTAGGTTCGGAACAGGGTTCGGAACGAGGTTTGCGAAAAGGTTCTCGCCAACGGCCTAGAGTAGTGGCGAATCCATCCGAGCATCGGGAGCGGGCGTTCCTGGTCGGCGTGGAGTTTCGCAACCGACGCTCGCTCGCTGCACGCAAGACAAGTTCTGCGGGTATGACGCAGAGCGCGCAGGCGGCGCGAGATCATGCTACCAGCGTGGGCGCTGCGGCACTGCCGGCCGATGCGGTCGATTTCAGCTCTGAGGAATCGCTGGACGAACTGCGGTCGCTCGCAACCAGTGCAGGGGCCGAGATAGCCGGCGAATTGAGTCAGCGGAAAGATCGGCCCGATCCCGCCACGCTAATCGGCCAGGGCAAGCTGCAGGAGATTGCCGGCGCGGCTGCGTCGGTTGCGGCGGACCTGATTCTGTTCGATCACGACCTATCGCCTTCGCAGCAGCGCAACATGGAACGCGTGGTCAAGGCGCGCGTCATCGATCGCACGCAACTGATTCTTGATATTTTCGCGCGGCATGCCCGCACGCGCGAAGGTCAGTTGCAGGTGGAGCTGGCACAACTGGAGTACATGCTTCCACGGCTGGCAGGACGCGGCGTGGAAATGTCGCAACTGGGCGGCGGAATCGGAACTCGCGGACCGGGCGAAACGCAATTGGAAACTGACCGTCGGCGGATCTACCGACGCATCCGGCACGTCAAACAGCAAATCGAAAATGTGCGGCGCATTCGGGCGCAGCAGCGGCAACGGCGCGAATCGGTTCCAGTGGCTACGGTGGCGCTGGTGGGCTACACGAACGCGGGGAAATCTACCCTGTTCAACGCCCTCACCAAGGCGAACGTGGTGGCGTCGCCGCGCATGTTTGCCACGCTCGATCCCACCATTCGAGGCGCTGAACTTCCTTCCAAGCGCAAGGTTCTTTTCTCCGACACGGTGGGTTTTATTCGACATCTTCCGCATACGCTGGTTTCGGCGTTCCGCGCCACGCTGGAAGAGGTGCAGCGCGCCACGCTGATCCTGCAGGTTTCGGATGCGAGCAGTCCGATTTCCGCCGAGCAGGACGCGCAAGTCGAAAGCGTGCTGAAAGAGCTCGAAGCGGACAAGAAGCCGCGGCTGCGCGTGATGAACAAGATCGATCTGCTGCCTCCCAAGCAGCGCGAGTCGCTGCGCGACACCGATCTCCGCGATAAAGACGCGACCATTCATGTTTCGGCGGCAAAGGGAATCGGATTGAGCACACTGCTCGACCGCATCGATGCTGTGCTCGAAGCAGACCGGCCGGCGCGCGTTCTGCTGCGCATTCCCCAAAAAGAGGGGAAAACTCTGGCACAGTTGCAGGCCGGCGCGCGCATTTATTCTCGCCAGTATCTGGACGGTGTGGTGGTGATGGAGGCGGAAGCGCCAGCGTCATTGCTGCGGCGCATGCGGGAGTGGGTGGTGGAATGAGGATTTCGTAATTTGGCGATCGGGTAATTTGGTAAGTTTTCTTCGGTTGCCTGGATGGGCTTAACCCGGTCGCTACACGAGCATTTGTCCGGTGCGGACTCTCACAAACCAACCTACTACGTTTTTCCGAACGGGTTCTCCAGCGATGGGCTTTGCGGGGTGAACAACTCAGCACCGCTTTCCATGATGTGCATATCATCTTCGAGGCGAATGCCGAATTCTCCGCGAATGTAAATGCCGGGTTCATCGCTGAAGGTCTGCTCCGGTTGAAGTCTGAAGGTGTTGCCGCGGACCAGATAAGGCCACTCGTGGCCGTCCATGCCCATGCCGTGTCCGAGGCGATGAGTGAAATATTTGTAATCGGGGCCGTAGCCGGAGTCGGTGATGACCTGGCGCGCGGCGGCGTCGACGAAACCGGCTTCCACTCCGGGCTTTGCCGCGGCGAGCGCAGCGCTCTGGGCACGATGGACGATTTCGAAAACCTGCTTCATCTTGTCACTAGCTTTGCCGAGCACGAAGGTGCGCGTAATGTCGGACTGATACCCTTGAACTGAGCACCCGCCGTCGATCATCACGATCGTGCCCTCGCGAATTTGTTGTGGCTGGATCGAACCGTGCGGGAAGGATGAATACTCGCCAACCTGCACATCGGCTCCGCCCTCGAATCCGAGTTGGCGATGCGCGGCTTCGAGCATGTTGGCTACATCGCGCTGCGTCATGCCAACCTTCATGGAGTGATAAGTCGCTTCATAGGCAGCAAGCGTGACCTTCGCTGCGAGGCGCATCAAGTCGATTTCGTGGGCGCTCTTGATCATGCGGCAGCCGACGGTGACCGGAGTCGCGCTCGTGAATGTGGCGCTGGCCGCGGCTTTTCGCAGATTGTCGCTGAAGAGGAACTTCACCGTCTCCTCCACGCCAATCGTGCCGGTTGCGATTCCGCGGTCGCTGAGTCCTTGTGCTACACGGGCGTAAGGGCTTTCGTCTTCCTGCCACACGCGAAGATCGAGCTTGTTTCCATTGGGCGATTGCGCGATCTGCTCGCGAGCGCGGCCTTCTTCGAATGCCGGCGACACATAGAAGGCTTCGCCTTCGGCCGGCAATACCATGGCGAACAGCCGCTCTCCACCCTCCCAACGTATGCCGGCGAAATAGTTCAAGGATGTCCCTGGAGCGAGCAGGATCGCCGACAGGTTGTTTTCGGCCATTAAGCGGCGAGCTTTCTCCTGGCGCTGGGCGCGCTCCTCGATGGTGATGGGCTTGGCCTCTGCGGCGCGGGATTGGAGAACGGCAATGGCTGATGGGAGGGACTTATCATGTTCGGCGACTTGGGCCAGTGATGGCAGAGCTACGCTGGCGGTTGCGGCGACGGTGCCCGCCTTGAGAAATCGGCGACGTGAGAACAATGGAGCCTCCGGGACAGAGTCTCCATTATAAAGAGAGACGCGACAGGCTTGTGCGATACTACATGGCATCACGAGGAGGAACGATGGGCAATTATGCGGTCGGCGCGGGAGGGCGAATGGTTGCGCATAACATGGTGACCACACAGTTTGAGCTGGATGGCTTTCGCGTTGTGCGTACGCTGGGAGTGGTGCGCGGAATTGTGGTGCGGTCGCGGTCGGTGTTTGGAACGATTGGCGCAGGGTTGCAGACTCTGATTGGCGGCAACATTACGCTGCTGAGCAATCTGTGCGAGAAGACGCGGGCGGAAGCGTTCGACCTGATGTTGCAACACGCTGCCGAGCTTGGAGGCAACGCGGTAGTCGGAGCCCGCTACGATGCAACCGAGGTGATGCAGGGTGTTACCGAAGTCTTAGCCTACGGCACGGCCGTGTTTGTGGAAGCGGCGAAATAAAGGGTGGCTTGTCCCGTCTTTTGGGAGCCGCAACGAAGACGCGGTTGGCCGCTTCTCTGCAGAAGCAATTATTCTTTGTACAGGAAGCCAGCAACCACTGCGGCGAGGATCGAACCGATCCACATGTCGAGCATCCATCCCAGCGGCAACATGCGCGGGATGGGCGACCAGGCCGCCTGGCCAAAGTTTTCGGGGACGCCGGCACAGAAACCAACGATCATTCCTACCTTGAGCGCGGTTCTCAGCCCCGGCCCGGCGGTTGCGCGAGACCACGCGTAGAGATGCGCGATGAGAATCGACATGACGAAGATCAGCACAATCCAAATCGGTGTGAACAGCGAATAGCGCGGTTCTTTCAGGAACAACCCTTGTTTCATCGTGGCCTCGTAGTAGGGATGTTGGCGTGTGCCCACGAAGAAGCCCCATGCAATCCAGACTACGCCGCCAGCGATGCCGCCGAGCCATATTCGAATCGTGTTCAGCTTCATTGTGCCCCCTGTTTGCGTTTGAGTTGAATTGGGCACAAGTGTACCCCGGCGAGCGCAGGCGGTGGAGTCGCAGGTTAGGTGCGGCTGAGAGAATGTGGAAAAATCAGGCAGGGAACAAGAAGCACGCAGACCGTTAGCGAAGGTTTTGCACAGGAAAATCCGTGGCGGGCGCGGAATGCAAGAAAAATCGTAGCGAATGGATGGCGAATGAAGCTGAAGTGTAAACACAAGTCCTAGTAGTCATCTTTCTGGTTCACCGCAACATCTCGCGCTTCCTCGATTGGCTTTCCAGCATAGGTCTCAACCTGAAAGTTTCTTATTGACAACAAACGGTTTAGGCGTAGGATGTGGACAAAAGTGGTTAAAAGTGGATCAAGCATTAGAGGTCGTGGGAACCAGACCTAAGTTTCGAGGCGCCAGTGATTTCTGAGACTGACACCGACAAAACGAGGCCCAACGAACCCGAATCCACTGCGTTTGTGACCGCTTCTACCTCACTCATGCTGTTGGCTGTGGTAGCAGCCCTGAATAAACGGAGCCCGATACCGAGCAGGACGCATGTTTCGCGGCAATCATCCAGCGCGCATCGACGAAAAGGGACGATTAAAAATCCCCGCGGAATTCAAGCGCGTGATCGACGAGAAATATGCCCAGAAATTCTACATCACCAGCCTCGATGGAATTGTTGCTCAAGTGTATCCCTTCGAGGAGTGGGAGCGGATCGAGCAAAAGCTGGCATCGCTTTCGACTTTCAATCCGACGAAGAAAAAATTTCTGACCCGGTCGAACTACTACGGGCAGGTGGTGGAGATGGATGGGCAGGGGCGGGTACTGGTGCCACAGATTCTGCGCGAGTCGGGACAGATTCGCGGCGAAGTGGCGGTGCTCGGCAATCTCACTTACCTGGAAGTGAGAAACATGGAAGCGCTGCAAAAGGAGATCACCGAGCAGGCATTTACGGATGACGACACCAAGACGCTCGACGAACTGGGCATCTAGTGGAAACAGGTTCTGGACAAGACATCTCCGAGCGGGGTGGGCGTGGTTCAACGGAAAAAGCGGCAATTGGCCACGTTCCGGTTCTTTTACAAGAAGCGATCGATTTTCTGGCCGTAAAGCGTGGTGGAACTTATCTGGATGCCACGGTCGGCTTAGGCGGGCACAGCTACGAAATCGCAAGACGCCTGGGCGCACCGGGACATTTGATTGGCTTCGATAAGGATCCGGCAGCGCTGAGAATCGCGGGCGTTCGGCTTTCGGCGCACGGCGGTCGGCAAACCGGCGCAGAGCCAGGAGTCGGGAGCGAACGAGTGGGACCCGATTGGCCAATCATCACGTTGTTACACGGATCGTTTGCGGAACTCGCGAACGCGCAACAACCGGCGAGCCTCGACGGAGTTTTGGCCGATCTGGGCGTGAGCAGTTTGCAGCTCTCGGATGCGGCGCGGGGATTCAGTTTTCAGGCGGAAGGACCGCTCGACATGCGGATGAATCCGATGTCGGGCGAGACCGCCGAACAAGTGGTAAACCATATCGACGAGCGCAAGCTGGCCGATGTGATTTACGAATTCGGTGAGGAAAGGAGGTCGCGGAGAATCGCCAGAGCCATTGTCCGGTCGCGGCCGATACGCACGACGACGCAACTTGTCGAGGTGGTAGCGGCCGCGGCCCGGTCAATGAAGCATGAGCGGATTCATACTGCGACCAGGACCTTTCAAGCTCTCCGAATCTTCGTAAACCGTGAATTGGATGATTTGAAGGCGCTGCTGGAGGCGGCGCCTCGGGTGCTGAAGCCGGGCGGAAGACTGGTGGTGATCAGCTTCCACTCGCTCGAAGACAGGATTGTAAAGGATGCGATGCGCGAGGGCGCGAAGGACAAGCACTTTCGTTTGCTCACGAAGAAACCGGTGATGGCATCTGAGGACGAGATTGAGCGCAATCCTCGGTCGCGCAGCGCGAAGATGCGAGCTGCGGAAAGAATATAGCGCCAGGCATTCCGCCGGCATGAGTTTGGGTCGCATTGAGTTTGAGTTGCCTCGGAGAAACTGCCGGGCTCCCGGTGCGGTGATAGTAAGGCGTGCCGGGTAAAGATTTTGGAAGGCGCGGCCAGCGTGGAGCGGGCTGCGAGGCTGTGGTGGAGTTTTACCGGAGCGGCCAAGACGAAATAAAACAAGGCCTGCGTCCGAGAAGAAGACTGGGATATCGGCAAATGACATTCACCGGCACCATGATCGAGGATCTGATCGCGACGGTTGAGCGCGCGGAACAAAGGGCGCAGAGAAGCGATCTTGCAGCCGTCAAGGTCGCAGGAGCGACACAGATTGAATCCGCGCTCGTCGAACCAACACTCGTTGAACCCGTGCTCAACCAGCTAATACTCGGCGAATCGATAGGCGCCGAAGCCCAACTGGGCGAGGCTGCGATGGCAGAACCCTGGCTCGCTTCGGTTCAGGAGAATGTAGAGTACGATTCCAAGTTTTTGGGAGTGGCATAAACCATGAGTGCCGTCGCAATGCAGAGCGCAGTTCCTTTGATCCGGCGCAAGTCTTGCTGGCTGGGGACGCCGGAGATTTATTTCCGCAAGAACATCGACAACTCGCGTCTGGTCAAGATCGAAGATCCGCGCCGCGCGCGTGAGATGCAGCAGTTCGGGCTGGCGCTGTGCTGCCTGTTCCTGCTGGTGATGGGCTACGCGCTGCAGCATTTTCGCGCAATTGAATACGGTTACAAAATCGAAGCGCTGCGCTCGCAGCGCGACAGCCTTACGGAAATGAACCGGGCACTGCGGCTGGAAGAAGCATCGCTGCGCGATCCGGAGCGGATCGATGCGATGGCGCGCAAGCTCGGCCTGCAATCGCCACAGCCGGGCCAGGTGGTTCCGATGAATGCCGCCAGCGATCTGGGCACGCCAGTAATGGCCAGTGCGGCTCCGGTTGCAGTGGTTTC
>JASHOU010000079.1 GCA_030038475.1 Terriglobales bacterium
CTGGCATGGCGAAGCAGGGAATCGAAGACATGCTGCTGCATATTCTGCCTTTCACGGCGGAACATGCTTTTCAGATGTTCGCTTTGCCTCGCCACCACCGCGATCCGTTTGACCGCCAGATTATCGCGCAGGCATTGTGCGAAGACGTCCCCGTTGTAACTCCCGACCGCCAATTCACACGGTACGACAGCCTTAAGATCATGTGGTAGAGAGCTAGCTTCTCCACCTTAGCGTGACCGATCCCGTCATCGGGTGCCGGAACTCGCCGCCATTCTTCTTCATTTCAAGCATCGCGTTCTTCAATCCGAAATACCACTTGGCGGGACGATCAGCGTCATCGATCAACATCAGATGCGGATTGTGTTTCAGACCTTCGGACTGAAGTTCCATCGTCCTGCGGTCCTGCTCCACAAATTTTGCGAAAACAAACTTCAGCAACTGCGGTCCAAACGGAATCCAGCGAAACAAGTTCCACGCGGCCACCACATCGATGCGGCACTGGCTGCGCGTAATGGGAGTCACAGTCGTCAGGCTTGAAAACCAGTATTTGCCCGCGCGAATAATTTCCGAGCGCCGGTTGGGCAGCACGAAGTCGATCGTCGTAGTGATCGAATCGGCATCGGCGTAGAGCCGCAAAAGTTTGTAGGGCGCGCTGTTGGAGCTGGGTGTGTGCGCGCTCATGCGAAACCCGTAGGGGATGGGTTCGAAGTTTTTCTGCTTCTCGTGAATCGAGTGCCGCGAGCGCCACCACCAAGCCTGGTGGACGAACGGACCGTGCGTCGGATCCATCAGGCCGATGATTCCGTGATCGACGGAGCAAGGCAGATCGGCGGTGAGATACGCGAGCTTGTAACGTTCGCTGAATTTCGGAATCTCCGGAGCGGGTATCGGAGCGGGCGCGGGCTTCGAATACCCAGCTCCGGCCGGCGCGGGATCGGGAATGAAGACCCAGATAAAATCGTCGCGCTCTGCGCAAGGATAACTGCCGGCATAAATGCGATCGACTTTCACATTCTGCTCCGGAACGAGCGACGGGATCAGCTTGCACTGGCCGGAGTGAGCATCGAATCTCCATCCGTGATACGAGCATTCAATCTCTTCGCCATCGAATTGCCCGCAGGAGAGCGGCATGCCGCGATGCGGACATGCGTCGCGCAGGGCAAACGGCTGCCTTTGCCGGTCGCGGCTTCGTCCAATAACGAGCGGCTGTTCCAACAGTATGGCCCTGGTCAGGCGTCCGCGGCTAAGCTGATCGGCGGGCAACGCGCGGTACCAGAAGCCGAACAGCATGAGCGCATCCGGCGTCTGCGGCTGAAGCGGAAGATCTTCGGACGTTGAAAGCTCGGGCATTGAAAGCTGAGGATAGCGTACAAACGCGAGCTTTCAAAGTTGCCGAGCTTGAAGGTTTCGGTGTTGCGTCTTGCTATCGCAGGCGGCTGCGCAGTTGGAAATAGGTTGCGCGCGCCACGCCCAGCTCTTCGATGTGAGCCAGGAATAGTTTGCGCAGAGCGGCGGTGGTAAGGCGGCCTTCAAGGTAGGCGTCGTAGAGATCGTTGCCAGTGAGACATCCGAGCTGTTCGACAACATATTCGTACTTGCGACCGGTAAAAGCTGGAGCCGGGGCAAACGATTCGGCAGTGCAATCCGGCCTGCGAGAATTGAGCGCGCGATGTCGGGTGAGGAAGTCAAGAACCTCAACGGCATCGGCAAAGCGCAGCGAAGTCTGTTGTTCGAGATCCTCTCGCGTCACGTCGAACAGATCCGCCAGGTCGGCATCGCGCATTGCTGGACGCACCGGATACAAAATCCGCGATCCAAAAAAGGCGAGCGCGTGTTCCAGCACCGACGTGTAAAACGCGTTGTCGCGGTCGAGCGAAGTGGCCAACGTCGAACACGTTCCATGTGCCCTGCCGTTTGAAAGATTCGGCAACCCGCGGCAAGCCTGATGAAGAAAACGAGTGGCATCTTCGGCCGAAGTCATCATGCGAAACTGGCGCACATAGATGGCGTTGATCGGAGCCAGGTAAACACTGCCGCGCTCGCGCACTCGATGGACAAGAGAGCGCCGCTCTGCGCTGGTGAATCCTTTGCGCGACAACAGTCGGCGCAAGAGGGCATTTGAACTGCGCGAATATACCTCAGGCATAAGATCGACCAACAGCCGGGGCTGCGTCGTGTTGTGGGGTGAATACTGATTGATGCCGAGGAAGCGCACCATGCCGTCGATCAGGTTATAGAAAGTCGGACCGAGATCGGGCGCGCTGTGGTCATGATCGCTGCGCCGCCAGCGATCGAGGCAGAGGCGGTAATTTTCGTACTTCTCGAGCGGCGTGGCATTAAAAACGCAGAGCACATGGTCGCGCTCGTTCTTGCGCACTTCCACCGCCTCGACGCGGTCGTGCTGTTCTCCGGCAGCGCGCCAGTAGAGCGCGTCAACATTTTGCAGAACGGTGAGTACCGGTTCTGAGAGCCGCTGCGCCAGCATGGCTGGCAGATGCTGCGGCGCAAGATGCGACTCGCCGAACAGAACAAGAATCAGAGCGTCGGAATGCCGGTGGCGAATCTCGGCAATCTTGTCGGCGGCATGGCGATCACGCGCTCCGATGCGGCGCAGATCTTCGCGCGGCATGCAATCCAGTCCATAGATAAACGAGCCATGCTCACGCGCGGCTGAGAGCAGTTCGTAAAACGGAGCCCACTCGTATCCCCAATCCAGATCGAAGCGAATGCGCTGGCGAAGTTCGTCTTCATCGATCTCGCGGCGCAACCATTCCTCCAGAATGTGTTGGTCGCGGGAAAAAATGGTCTCCACTCCGAGCGCTACCGGACGTTGGTGAAAATCGTAATCGCGCAGCAGCGCGGCTAAGTACCGCTGCGAGTTGGGCAGCGCGTGGTAGTCGCCCACCAGCACGATTCCAGCTTTGGCGATTTCGTAGCGAACGGCGCTTGGCGCCAGAACTCTCTGATACGAACGGTAGGCGTCGCGAAAGTCGCGCAGATACTTGCGCCCGGCGACCGGATCGATAGCGCGAATCTCACGCTCCACGCTGGCGATGGCCAGCAGTTGCGCTGCGCTGCGCCGCGATCGTAAGATGCCCGTGGTTGCCATGAATGCTTTGGTTAGTCGTTAGTCGCTAGTCGTTCGTCGTTGGTCGTCGGCCGTTCGCTTTTCGTTTTCAGTGCGCCGATGTTCGAAAACTACAAATCAGAAAACTGCCAACTACAAATTTTCAAATTACAAATTCAATCGCCGCATCGCCTTGACTTGCTTCTGCCGCATCCCTATGCTCAGCTTTCGAGGCCGCGCATTGGATGCCTCGCGGAGCGCCAATTTTGCTTTTCACGCCGCAAAACCTGACCGTCGCGACCACCGGCGCCAGTGGATCGATATTTCTCAAACACTTTTTACTTGCCGCCGAACGCGATTCTCGGGTAAAGACCGTAAACTTCATCGCCTCTGACAGCGGTTTGCGCGTCATGGCCGAGGAACTCGGCGTCGAAGGCCGCTCCGACCTTGTACGTCAAATCATCGGCGCGCCTTCGGGAAAAATTCAGCAGCAATCGAACACCGACATTGGCGCCAACGTCGCCAGCGGGTCATATCCTTCCGATGCCATGGTCGTCCTCCCTTGCAGCGTCGGAACGCTTGGCCGCATCGCCAACGGCACCGCTTCGCGCCTCATCGAGCGCGCCGCCGATGTCAGCCTCAAGGAGCGTCGGCCGCTCGTGCTCTGCGTGCGCGAGACGCCGTTGAACAAAATCCACATTCGCAACCTGTCGCTGGCAGCCGACGCCGGCGCAACCATCTTTCCGATCATCCCGGCGTTTTATAACCATCCCCCCAGCCTTGATGCCATGGCGCAGGAATTTGCTAATCGTGTGCTGGCCCACATCGGACTGCCACAACCGGGCGCCTACCAGTGGAAAGGCTGAATACGAATTCTCAGTTGTCGGTTCTCAGTTCTCAGCAAAAACCATCGAACCCAAAAAGGGAGGGTTCACTAGGAACTGGGAACTCACACGAAGAAATGAGAACTTCTTAAAAGATCGATGACTCTGGGTGGACTCGGGGAAAGCCGTTTCCTGCTTTGCAGGCTTTTTTCAGTCTAGGGAAGGGGCAATAACGACGGTAGGTCTCTGGCGTTCATGTACTGCGAGTCGGACCTAAGTGCCATCGACTTTGTTTCCCTTGGTTTGCTGTTCGAGGTCCGCGCGCGTCAGCCGACTCCAAGGAAGGAGAACTGACAACTGATAACTGACAACGGAGAGCCGCCCCTGTTGCTTCCCGTGGCACGCCTCCTCCGTGCCGTTGACTCGCGCCCTCGCTTTTTTGTACCCTGCAACTACACCGGAAAGGAGGTGGTCGGATGACAAGTTCTGATTGTAGTCATAGTAGTAGACCAGGTGAGGTGGCTGAGACTTAGAGCGGTTGCTCTAAGGGGAGTTCCTGCGAACCCTTGGTCAGGGCGAACAGGGACATTCTCTCGCAAACCATCCGTGAGTAGGGCTGATTGAGTATCGTCTGATCCACCGGGCACAGGCTGTGTCTGGCACCGGAGTGAGCGAGGGGCCACGACGTACACCCCATCACGCCAAATGCGGCGCGCTGGGGACCCCGTTGAGTGACCACCTCAGTCAATCCCAAACAGTCCACCGGACAGCCCGCAGGCTGAAAAAGCTTGCGGGCTGTTCTTTTTTCGGGGGTCCGGCTCGCGTGGCCGAAACTTCTGCAGAGCATCAGGGAAATCGCCGCAAATCGTCGTAATTTTCCCCGATCCTTGATCGACTTCTGAAACTGCTAATAACGGCCCTGATTTGTCCACAGTCGAACCTTCTCCTCGACGGAAAACGACTGCCCCGGATTTTCCGCAAACTTCGATTCCAACTGGATGGTGTGAACCTCCAGCGGCACGGTGACGTGGGAGCGGGTTCGCAGGAAAGCCCGGACAAAAAGCTCGCAGTAGCGTTCCAGACCCAAAACCTCAAACTGCACGGCGTGCACCAGAGCATGGAACAAGGGGCGCGTGGTGATCTCCCCCTGGAAGACCACTACGTCTTCGAATGTTAGCGACGGCATTTGCGTCATATCGGGCAGGTTCTTGATTCCCATGGCTCGCGCCTCCATATAGAAAGCGGGGTTCGTCATCCGCTGTCCGACAAGGCTGACGATTCGAACCTGTTGCAGCAGCGTCGGAGAAAAAAAGGGCTCCATCAGTTGCCAACGATCCCGATCCAGCGGAACGCCGTTAGGCCGGAAGAGTTCGCGCTGCGCTCGCAGAAAATCGGCCACGAGAGCGATCGCCTTCTCGACCTTCGCCTCGTTCAACACCGGAGTATCCTGCTTGTCACCCGCACGCGAATCCGGCAACTGCCCGATAATGCTGTCGTAGTACTCATACAAAGCGCTGGCCGATGACCAGGCTTTGCGCAAAACATCGCGCTGCGCGTAGCGGGCGACGTCCTCCAGCGAATAACGAAGGCGCACACGATCGGTGGCACATTGTGCGCTGAGCAATTCCAGTTGAGCGTGACGGAGTTCGGCGTTCATTTGCACGACAGCGCCGCGGCCGCCCGCGTCATCCGACAAAACCATCGATGGACTCCTAAACATTGAAATCCCACCTGAAGAAAGGGGAGAGCTGTTAAAAGCGTCACAAACTTTAACATCGTTAGTTTAACATTGTCAACATAAATTCTAAATTTGAAAATAACTTGCAATTAACATTAATATAATTAATAACATACCAGTAACATTCGTTTGCTATCTGGACAATAATCCCCGTTGCTGACACACAGATATTAGTTGTACAATGTGAATCGAACAGGCGGAGGGCCGACCTAGAATGCCGCCGATTCCCGATAAGAACCTTGAGGAGCGAATCCTTAAGGTCGCCCAGCGGTTGTGGCGGAACCGCGGCGAGAAGGGCTTAACGCTGCGCGCCGTAGCGCGTGAAGCCGGCACAACCACTCCGACCCTTTACAAACGATTTCGCAACAAGGAAGCCCTGCGCCTGGCGCTGGCCGAACGCTTCCGCGATGAGTTGTCAGGCGAGCTGTTTTCGTCTCCCACTATAGAGCAGATGCACCGGCGTTATTTGGCCTACGTCGAGGCGCATTCGCGTGAGTATGAATTGCTGCGTCAATCCTGGGGGCATTTTTTTTCGCGGCCGCGGCCGGTGCGCGCGTGGCTAATCGGACAATTGGCGGAGCGTTTTGGCGGTCAACCCGAGCAATATGCCGTCGTATTTGACGTGCTCTTCCTGCTATGCCATGGCAGCTCCACTCTACTGATTGTCGCGCCGGACCAGGAGGTTCGCGCAGCCATTCGAGAAGAGTGCATCAAGGTCTGCGACAAGTTCCTGGAGAATGCAGCACTGCTTCGAGCGAGTCAGTAGCCCGGTCATGCTAGCACGGGATTGTGCTCAGAGCGCGAATCGGCTGTGAGATTGCGTTGAAGAGATTGCCGTCCACTGCCGCTGCAACGATTTTCATTCTTTTTCGGCGGGAGCGAAAAAAACAAGGGCCTCCAACTCATCCTCAATATCGTAGAAGCGGTGTTCCATTTCCGCCGCGACATATAGGATTGAACCAGGACGCACCTCGGCGCTTTCCGATCCGATCTGCATGTGCGCGCGTCCGCGGATTACGTAGTACATTTCATCTTCACGATGCGGTTTTTGCGAATCCGTTCCGCCTCTCGGCAGCACATAGACGCCCGCACTCATCGCCGGAACGCGCAGAAATTCTAGATAGGATTTGTTTTCCTTGGCGCGAGCCAGAACGAGATCGTCAACATGGAAAAGGTGAGACACGACATTTCAGAACTGAGAACCGACAACTGATTCACCCCACTGCGCCGTGAAAAAAAATATCCGTATATTGCTTCACCAGCGCATCTCCGGTCAGCGATCCATCGGGCTTGTACCACTGATAGATCCAGTTGATCATGCCCACTAACGCAAATGCCGCCGCGCGTGGGGTAACCGGAGACTGCGCACCACGTCTCTTCTGCACCTCGGCAATGAGGTTCTCGACAAAGTGCACGTAGTCCTTTTTGCGCACGTTGATTTTTCGCCGAAGACTCGGCGGCAGCGGATGATTCTCATGCAGCATCACCGTAATCTCCCGGTCTTCCGGACTGAGCACCACCTCAATGTGAAGGCGGATCAGCATGCGCAGCCGCTCTTCCGCTCCCACGGGACGGCTTATGTCAATGCGCCGCACCACATTGATCACCCGCTCCTCGGTGATTTCCATGGCGTGCGACATGATGTGGAACAGGATTTCGTCTTTCGACTGAAAGTGGTGATACAGCCCGCCCTTCGAAAGCTTGAGCGCAGCAGCTACATCGTTCATCGACGTGGCGTCATACCCACGCTGCTGAAATAGCCGCGCCGCCGTGCGCAAAATTTCCTGGCGCGGCTCCTGCCGGTGTTCTGGTCGGTTTTCTGATCGAGATTCGATGGTTGTTTCGCGGAGCATCACCACCGATGGTATCGCGGAACGGCTGCTAAAGTCAGGCCGCCTGAGTTATCGTGCTCCTTCAGACGTCAATTTGCGGGGCTTCAATGACAAATCATCCCGCCAGCGCGTACAAAAATTCTACGTAGGAACGCGTAGCTCCATCCATCCCCTGCACTTTCGCGTTCGCCGATTCGATCAAATAATATTCATTCGGCGCGTGAGCCCCTTCGCCGTGGCCCAAGCCGAAGTGCGTAGCCGGCAGGCGCAACGGTTCGCCCGTGAAAACATAGCCCGGCCACGATCCCGGACTGCGCGGCAAAACGATGGGATCGATTCCCGCCGCGCGATAGACTTTAATCTGCGTCTGAATGATGCCCGTTTCAAGAGCGGTGCTGTTGGGATCGTACCCGCCCGTCATGTTGACCTCGACGTCCCCATAGCCTTGCTTCGCCAGATGCGCTTTCAGCGCAGCCAGCGCCTCGGCCGCCGTCATGTCGGGAACCAGGCGCATATCGATTTTGGCCACGGCGCGATGCGGAAGAATTGTTTTTCCGCCGGGCCCCGTATAACCGCCGACCAACCCTTCGATGTTGATCGTCGGCTTCGACATCAGCAGTTCAATCGATTCTTCCCATCCCACGTCGTTCACCCAATGCTTCACGCCAAAAGCTTTTTTGTCGAGTTCTTCATCCATGCGTTTGGCCGCGACCTCGATCATCTGCTTTTCGGCCGGAGAGAGCGGCCGGGCCTTATCTGCAAAGCCGGGCACCATGGGCTGGTTGCCATCCGCCGAGACCAGCGTGTTCAGTGCGTGAATCAAGTGCCATGCCGGGCTATCCACGCGCGCTTTTTCGCTGGAGTGGATGTCGTGCTCCGGCCCGCGTCCCCACTTTTCGCCGCTCGAAACGAGTTCCAGTTCCACCACACCCTTCGCGCCCAGCGTGATCGTCACGCTGCCGTCCAGTTCCTGCGATGCGCCGGGCATGAAGATTCCGTCCACTTTTTTCAGCGCCGCGAGCGTCTCCGGCCTGCGCACAACCTGGGGAAAATGCGGCGAGCCGATCTCTTCTTCGCCTTCGGCTACCAGCACCAGGTTCACAGGAATATTTCGTCCCGCGCCGCGAATCGCATGCAGCGCCGCCAAAAATGTGGCTTCCGGACCTTTCTGGTTCACCGCCCCGCGTCCGACGACGATTTTTCCCAAGCCCGGCTTTTCCACCAGCGCCGCATCCCACGGCGGCGACGACCACTCCGACGGCGTGACCTGCTTCACGTCGTACATGAAGTAAACGCCCAGAGTGCGGGGAGCGCCGGCATCGAGCGTAGCAAAAATGCCGGGCTGCCCATCGGTCGGCGCCTTCATCACCGACTGAAATCCCGCGTCGCGCAGCATCTGCATGGTCAGTTCGCATCCTTCGTCCACACCGCGATTTTCCGCGGCGATCGAAGGTTGGCGAATCCAGTTTTGCAGCCGTTGCACAGCTTCGTCGTGGCGTTTTTCGATTTCCTTCCAGACCGGAACGAGGTCGGGCGAGGTTTGATCGGCGTAGGAGAAACGCGGTGACGACAAGGCTGCGGCCGTGGCAGCGCTTCCGATGAGAAAAGCTCTGCGATCCATTTTGGAGGCATCCATAGCTGAGGAGGTTATCGCGATGAACAAAAGTTGTCTACACGAAGCTGTCTACATCAGGCTGCGGCATGAAAAAAGTCAGTCGCTAGCTACAGCTAGTCGATAGCCGTCGAGGGATTCGCCGATGCGAATGCCCGCGCCTAGCGCTGGCGCTTCTGCCGCGATGGCGGGCTAGCGCGATGCGGAGCTTCCGTTCTGCGGGCGCTGTTGATCGGAGTGACGTTCCGCGGCGTTTCTGAAACCGAGGCGTCGCCTGCGCCCAGGCTCAGAGTTGGCTGGCGAATCGTTGTCGCGCTCAGTTGCCGTGCCAGGTGGAAGTGAGCGCGCATCGCTGCCTGAATTTCCGCGAAATGAGCGTGACTGTTGACCGACGCGTCGAAATGGACTCGGTGCAGCGGGTCCTTATAATACGCGGCATTTGCGCTACGGCTGGCGATCTCCTGCTGATGCCGCAGCCGCTGGATGCGCGACACGGCATGACTGACCACGCGCGATAATTCTGCCCCGAACTCGGGCGTGCGCTTTTGACGCAGGCGGCGTTTGGTCTTTTCCACGCCGAACCAGGTGGGAGCGCGTTTCGATTCCCGCGGCGGCTCCAGGCTTAACACCTCGCAAAGGTGCGCGGTGACCACAAAGACTCGTTCGGAAAATCGGCGGGAAGGTTCCTCTCCGCTCGCGGTGTCAGGTTTCGGGCGAAAATAACGGGTGAATGCGATTTCTTCCATGCGGCCGTGCACGCCCGCCTCTTCCACCGCTTCGAGCGCAGCCGATTGCGCGGGACTGAGGCCGGGTTCGACGCCGCCTTTGGGAAATGTCCAGCGCCCGCCGCGGGTTCGCACCAGCAAGAACTCCAGGCCGCGCTTGCCAGCGCGATAACAGACGGCGGCTGCCTGGCGGGGTTCGCCTTCCACGTTGGTTGCGTTTGCGGTTTTTCGCTGTCCCGGTTCGCTCCGCGCCATGCCAGTAGAGTGCGCGATGCGATCGCCTTCTGGCTAGAGCAAATCTTGGTTCAACAAATCGAAAGCCGCCGTTCCCAAAGCTTCGCTCATCCTTTCGCGCGGCGCATGGGAATCCTTCTACATACTTGTCTCAACAGCGCAGCGTTGGTGAAAGTAGGGAAAGCGATTTGGGCCGTGGGAGAAACTTTTGGACCACCTGTATTGTCTTCGCTGTAATCGCGAACTCGAAGCCGGACAAAAATCGGTCGCCGTCTTTCTGTTCGCCCAGACCGTAGGAGTCAAGCCGCGGCAGAAATCTCCGGCCCAACGCATCTGTTTTTGTCCGCAGTGCTCGGTTTCGCTGGCGATGGGTCCGGCGCCCGAGGGCGCGCTCAACCTCGCCGCCTGGCAAATGATTCGCGACATCGTCGGAGCCGACCCCGCCCTCACCGAAGCCGCCTGGGAAAGCCTCCACGGAATCGAAGAAACTCTGCTCCCAGCTACGGGAACCACTGGCGCTCTCCCGCGCCCCGGCTTGTATTTCGAGTTCTAGTTACGGAATTCGTCTATCTTGCCCAAAAAAAACCAACAGGGGATGCAAGCGCGAAACAACTGACGGCACTGCTTTACCGAGTAAGCATCAATCTCGCAACGCCGAACTACTCCGCCTTCACGGCGAAGATCAGGAAATAATCCATGCCGTCGGCTTTCACGAAATCCTCCGAGTCGCGCAGTTCTATCCGGCTTGCGCGGCTTCGCGGACGACCACATCTTTGCTCACGCCATGATTTTCTCCGTTGCCATTGCGATCGATGATGCCAACCCTCGCTCCCGGTTTCAGCGATGCGCGCAGATTTCTGAGCAACACAATGGGATGAGCAACCTCGTGGTAGGCCTTGAGCAGCAGCACGGCATCGATGCTGTCGGGCGGAAGATGCGGATCGTCGGGCGTGCTGAGAATCGTCTTGATGTTCTGCAGTTGCTCTTTTTTCGCTCGCTGGTCGATGTATTCAATCGCCTTCGGGTTGATGTCCACTGCGTAAACCGTGCCCGAGCCGCCGACGCGGCGCGCGGCGCGCACCGTGAACCAACCCGATCCCGCGCCAATGTCAGCAACTTTTTTGCCGGGCGCAATGCCAAGCATATCCATGACGCGGTTGATCTGCAGGCGCTCATCGCGCCCGGGGGAATCGAAAATGGAGAGGTCGCCGGTGTAAGGCGTGCTGGTCTTGCGTTGCTCCGACGGCGCTGCGGCCCCGGATTGCGCACGAACCGGTGCCGGCACGCACAAATCCACCAACAGAAAAGCCGCTAACAACAGACCTGCCAATAGCACTGAGATCGGCCTGAAACGTCGGAGCGCTCTGCCCATCGATTTCCGGTTCATTGTTCCCCCAAGCGTTTACACTCTTTGCCGCCACGGTTCAGTGACCGTGTCTACTTAACACTTCGGCGGCCGCACGGCGTCCCTGTTCGCGTCCGGCGCGGGCCGCTGGTTCGCGAACCGAGGGGTCGAGCAGGTTCCCGCCGACCGAAGCAAACGCAGCTTGTGACGTTTCGTCCGGATGGATGACATCGACGTGTGCCCCGCCGCGCCTCAGCTTGTCGACTGCGGCGTTGAGCGATTCGACGCAAAGCGGCGGTACACGAGCCGGCAATGTCAGGATAAGGACGTGATCGCAGCCCGCCGCCAGATCTGCGTTCTCGATAGAATAGAGGCCGCCATCCATGTAGCGTCGGCCGCGCAGGGTGACCGCTGGCCAGATCCCTGGCACAGCGCCGCTGGCAGCCACAGCGTCGACAAGGTCAACCCCGCTCGTGCGCTCGAATGCGCGCCGCTCGCCGCTCTCCACATCAACCGCCACGATCAGCAAGCGCCGCTCGGACCAGGTATGCGACGGTAGCGCTGCGGCAATCATCTTCCGTCTCGCCTCCAGCAAATCGAGCGGCGTTTGTAGCGCCAGTGCGCCGAAGCGCTTGAGCACGGCGATGGCGTCGCCGGGGCCCTCCCGGACGCGCATGAAATCGGCACGCCACTTCGTAAAGTCGACTGGCGGCGCAGACTCTTTCGTTTGCCATTGCGGATCAACCTGCCGCTGAAACAGGTCCTCCAGCGCTAGACCGCCGGCGACTAAGGCGCCAACCCGCGCTCCGGCTGAGGTGCCTATAATAACGTCGGCATCGCGAACCTCGATGCCGGCATCAGCCATGCCGGCGATCACCCCGAGTTCCCATGCGACCGCGGCGTGTCCGCCCGCGCCGAGCACCAATGCGCGCTGCGCCATATCGTTCTCCTTAAGTCAGCCGCTCGATCGACGCCCATACCGGCGAAAAGCCCGTGCCGCCGAATAGTAAGGACCAGACGGCTCTAACATTACGCTAATCGCGGGCCACGGGCTCGACGTGCAGTCCCGCTGGTTGACACAGGCATCCATGATTGTTAGCATTTTCTCCTGACCGACCGGTCGGTCTCTAGCGTCGACATAGCGTCTCGACATTTTTCAACAAGGAGTTTTCCGTGGCCACTGTCTTCTATCAAAACGATGCCAATCCTTCCACCCTGAAAGGCAAAACGATCGCCGTCTTCGGCTACGGTTCGCAGGGACACGCACAGGCGCAGAACCTCCGCGACAGCGGATACAACGTCATCATCGGCCTCGACCCCGGGCGCAACTCGGCCACGCAGGCGCACGCCGACGGCATGACCGTCTTTGCTCCTGCTGAAGCCGCCGAGCGCGCCGACTGGCTTCAGATTCTTACTCCCGACGAAACCCAGGCCGCTTTCTACGAATCGGCCATCCGGCCGCATCTGCACAAAGGCCCGCGCGGAGGAAAAATTCTCGGCTTTTCGCACGGATTCGCCATTCACTTCAAAACCATCAAGCCTCCAAAAGATGTGGACGTGGTCATGATCGCGCCGAAAAGTCCCGGCCATTTGCTGCGCCGCGTCTATGCGCAAGGCGGAGGCGTTCCTTCGCTCCTCGCCATTCATCAGGATGCAAGCGGACGCGCCCACGAATACGCGCTCAGCTACGCGCATGGCATCGGTTCGACCCGCGCCGGAGTCTTGCAGACGACCTTCAAAGAGGAAACCGAAAGCGACCTCTTCGGCGAGCAGGCGGTGCTTTGCGGCGGATTAACCTCGCTGATGCAGAAAGGGTTCGAGACTCTGGTCACCGCCGGTTACGCTCCTGAGATCGCCTACTTTGAATGCGTGCACGAAATGAAGCTGATCGTCGACATCATCTACGAAGGCGGTTTGAGCCGCATGCGTTATTCAATCTCCAACACCGCCGAATATGGCGACCTGACCCGCGGCGAAATAGTCGTCGGCGACGAGACGCGCAAGGCGATGAAGAAAGTGCTGAAGCGAATCCAGGACGGCAGTTTCGCCAAGGAATGGATTGAAGAGAACAAGAAGGGCGGCAAGAAGTTCGCCAAGCTGCGCGAGGCCGCAAAACAGCATCCGATCGAGAAAGTAGGCGAACAGTTGCGCGGCATGATGTCGTGGCTGCCGGCGAATCAAGAGCTGCCGAGGGACAAAGCTAAGAAAAAAGCAGCCGAAGCAAAGCCAGCGGTGCCGACGGCGGTCAACGCCTAGAGAGGATCGGGTCATCTGATCATCGGGCCATCGGGTCATCTAGAGTCAAAGGCTTTCTCAATGACCCGATGCTCCGATCTCTCGCCCTCAGCTAAACTGTCTGCAGCACTCATGGACCTCAAACATCGCAGCCGCAATATCACCGATGGACGCGACCGCGCTCCGTCGCGCGCCATGTTCAAATCGGTCGGCTTCACCGATGCCGATCTCGCCAAGCCGCTGATTGCCGTCGCCAACACCTGGATCGAAACCATGCCCTGCAACTTCCATTTGCGGCGGCTTTCAGCCAAGGTGAAAGAAGGCATTCGCGCCGCCGGCGGCACGCCCATGGAGTTCAACACCATCGCCATCTCCGACGGCGAAACTATGGGCACCGAGGGCATGAAGGCGTCGCTCGTAAGCCGCGAGGTCATTGCCGACTCGATCGAATTGGTCTGCCGCGGACAGTTGTTCGACGCCGCCGTTTGCATCGTCGGATGCGATAAAACCATCCCCGCCGCTGCCATGGCTCTGGCGCGCATGAACCTTCCCGGCCTGGTCTTCTATGGAGGAACCATCGCCGCGGGCAAGTACAACGGCAGGGATGTCACCATCCAGGATGTGTTCGAAGCAGTCGGCGCGAATGCGGCGGGCAAGATGAGCGACGCCGATCTGCTCGCGCTCGAAAACGTGGCGTGCCCCGGCGCGGGCGCATGCGGCGGCCAGTACACCGCTAACACGATGAGCACGGTGATGGAGCTGCTCGGCCTGTCGCCCATGGGCTTCAACGGCATTCCGGCGATGGATCCGCGCAAAGACGAAGTGTCGTTTCGCTGTGGCGAAGTGGTGATGAATCTTCTGAACCAAGGTATTCGTCCAAGCGATGTTCTGACCCGCGCCGCGTTTGAGAACGCGATTGCGGGCGTCGCTACGACGGGCGGCTCGACCAATGCCGTGCTTCACCTGTTGGCCATCTCGCGCGAAATGGGCTTGCCGCTTGACATCGACGATTTCCAGCGCATCAGCGAGCGCACGCCACTGCTGGCCGATCTGAAGCCAGCAGGAAAATATGTAGCCGCCGATGTGGACGCAGCCGGCGGCATTCCGGTAATCGCCAAACGATTGCTCGACGGCAAATATGCCCATGGTTCGGCAATAACGGTAACTGGAAAGACATTTTCCGAAGAGGCCAACGCCGCACGGGAGACTCCGGGGCAGGCGGTGATTGCCCCACTGGCAAAGCCATTGAAGGCGACAGGCGGGCTGGTCATCTTGAAGGGCAACCTGGCTCCGGGGGGTGGGGTTCTGAAGATGAGCGGGCACGAACGGGCGTCGCAGACCGGACCGGCGCGGGTGTTCGATTCCGAAGAAGCGGCGATGCAGGCGGTGACCAGCAAGCGGATCAAAGCCGGCGACGTGGTCGTGATCCGCTACGAAGGTCCCAAGGGTGGGCCGGGGATGCGCGAGATGCTGAGCGTGACTGCGGCGATCGTCGGCGAAGGACTGGGCGAGAGTGTCGCGCTCATCACCGACGGACGCTTCAGCGGCGCAACGCGCGGCCTGATGGTCGGCCACGTTGCCCCGGAAGCTGCGCTGGGCGGGCCGATCGCCGCGATTCGCGAGGGCGACCGCATCACCATCGACAGCAAAAGCCGGAAGCTGGAGCTGGAAATTTCCGACGCCGAAATCGCCCGCCGCCTGGCGGAATGGAAGGCTCCCGAGCCGCGCTACAAGACAGGAGTCTTTGCCAAGTACGCGGCGCTGGTGAGGTCAGCGTCGGAGGGCGCCATCACAACACCCGCTCATCCGGCGCATTCGAAGGCTTAAAAACCGGGAGTAAGTAACTGGATTTCGTAACTCCCGCAGCGGGGCTGTGTTTACGCCAAATGTGCATACAAATTGTTACGTGAAACTTTTTGTGCTGGTAATAATGTACGTATAATGATGTACATTTTAGCGGGGGAGATTGTGGCGCACAGAGAGCGAAGCGCGGGGGCGCTTTGTTGCACCATCCGGAGTATCGCGAGCGCTATGCGGCGAACCTGCGACGGGAACTGCCGTGGATTCCGTTTGCGTCCGGCCAGTTGTCATTCAGGGCGACGCGATGCGCCTGTGCAACTTGCCGACACCTCCAACGCTGCGACGGTTCCATAGGTCCTTCGGCCCGCAGAGAAGCGTGGGCCTCAGGATGACAGTGCAGAGAACCGCTGCGCCGCCCCAAACCAGCGTCAGGACGTTGCAATAGTAATCGTAATAATCATGAAGAGCGCACGAAGGATGCCGCCGCGGTTTCCCTTCGACTTTGCGCACGGCCGATCGGAATCGCTGGAAACGCCTTGCTAGCACGCCAAAATCGTGTTTGTAGCAAAATGAGACGCCCGCCGATGCAAATATCTCAACAAAGGTTGCAAATTTACAGGAACGGCAGTACTATGAGTTTTGGGCGCTGTCATCCGGCGTTCATCTTGTTCCCAAAAACCAAATCTTCCAGGTAGAAACGCAGCCCTAAGTTTAAAAAATCTAAAGGGGTGCCCAACGCCCCGGTGCAATTCGGAGAGAATGCATGTCGTGGTACGCGTACTGCCTCATGGAACACCAGACCCTTCCGAACGGTGTTCGCGCCCGACGTCCTTTTCTGCTTGAGGGAATTCAAGGCGTGAACTCCGCTCCCGTCATGAGCTATCCGAGTGGTGAGTTCGCGGTGATTGTCAGCGAATTCGATCGCGCTACCGGCAAACTCGATGAAAAATCGGTCTTGGAACACGCCCGTGTGGTCAGCCAGAGCTTCCGCACTGCAACCGTCTTGCCCTTCCGCTTCGGAACGATTTTTGACACCGAGGATGCCATCCGGCAGGCGGTGCGATCCAACCGGCGCACTTTCTGTGAGAGCGTCGAGCGGCTCCGCGGCAAGTCGGAGATGCGGATCAAACTGACGGTGCGGGACGGTTCGCTGCGCGCCGCCATGGAAGAGATTGAACTTCCGGACACCGTCGGCCGCGAGTATCTGACCAAGTTGCGCGAGAAGGCGTCGCGGGATCGCGAGCGCCAGACCAAGGCACGTGCGCTTTCAGTGCAGGTGCACAAGCTGTTCAATCCGCTAGAAGAGGAGGTCAGCTGCAAGAAGGTCGATGCTGACGGGATGCTGCTCGATATTGCTCACCTGATCGATACCAAGTCGATCGAAAAGTACCAGAACCGGTCCAGCAGTGCGGCTAAGCAGCTCAAGAATTGTCGAATGGTGGTGACCGGCCCGTGGCCGCCCTATCATTTTCTGCCCGGTAAGGTAAGAACGGTTGCGGGAGATAGTTAGACGACCGCGGAGCTTTCCATCCGTATTCACCGACTGAAGTTGAACTTCTGACAATGTGCACGTTTGTGCATCCGAAATGGGATTTCGCGAGCGCACGAGCGCGTAATCTTCCCAGTGAATTGGGGGCAAGTTACTGATTTAATGGATGTTATTGGAATCGCCTCGGAGCGCGTTTGCCGCTTACCATTTTGGTTCGGCAAGTGCTCATTCCCAGAGTAATAAAGAGGCCGTTCCGTTGGAAGCTGCTTCACTCTCAATTTTGTTCTCGACTTCTCTGTCCGCTCCACTCTCCCGGAGCGGCGTCAAACTATCTTTCCTCTGATTCCCGCCACTTAGCCTCTTTGAAAAGGGTGGCCCCGAAAAGGGGCCGCTTTTTTTGCGCGTTTCGCGGCACGGACCTCATTTCATCCGATTGCGTTAAAATCGCGGACGGTAGGGGCGTGAAGGTAAGTCTGGATGAAAATACGCGAGTAATGAAAATTCCCCGAACGAATGTCGTGCGCTGCCGCTGGGCGAGCAACCCGCTCGCGATCCTTTATCACGACCGCGAATGGGGCGTGCCGCAGCACGACGACCGCGTGCTGTTTGAGTTTCTTATTCTGGAGGGGGCGCAGGCTGGGCTGAGCTGGGATACGATTCTGCGCAAGCGGGAAAACTATCGCGTGGCCTTTGACGGATTTGATGCGAAGAAAATCGCTCGTTACGATCGGCGCAAAATTGCGCGGCTGCTGCACGATGAAGGGATTATCCGCAACCGGCTGAAGATCGCATCGGCGATCCGGAATGCGAAGGCATTTCTCGCGGTGCAGAAGGAATTCGGATCGTTTGACCGCTATATCTGGCAGTTTGTCGGCGGCAAGCCATTGGTGAATGAGTGGCGCACAAAGAAGCTGCCGGCGCGGTCGAGGGAATCGGATGCGATGAGCAAAGACGTGAAGAAACGCGGCTTCAACTTCGTCGGCTCGACCATCTGCTACGCCTTCATGCAGGCGGTGGGACTGGTGAACGACCACGCGAAGGAATGCTTCCGGTATCCGCGATAGACGTTCTCGGGTTTTCGTATCCGTCTTCCCGACTATCAGGCTCCTTAATCATTGATATTCTGAATTGGTGGTTGAAAAAGGCTAAACCACAGGGTTCACCGAGCCGCACAGGGAAACTACCGCGAACCTCAGTCCTCGCCAGGTAGTGCGCGGTCGACGCGACATCGGCGCCGGAAACCATAGGTGACTAAGGAGACAGGACTTGCGCGGATGAGTCGTTGACAAGGCGAAACTGCTCGGCTATCCTAAAAGTCTTTGGAAGTCCTGCGGCTGCCCGCCTGGAATACCTAGCGCGCGCGTTCTGCGTGGATTTGTCGTTAGAGTAAGATCATAGTTGAGATCATAAGAATAAGATCAGGGCATTCAGCGGTCTTCATCGTATAGCGTTCTTTAATTTCTGGGAGATTTCCGATGTCAACTTATTTCCCCAAAGAGGGAGATATTGCGCGCAAATGGTTTGTGGTGGATGCGGCGGGATTGCCGCTGGGACGGCTGGCTTCGCGCGTGGCTCGCATTTTGATGGGCAAGGAGAACCCGAAATACACTCCGTTTATCGATACCGGCGACCACGTGGTCATAATTAACGCGGAGAAGATCAAGATCACGGGCATGAAGCCGGATCAAAAGCTTTATCAGCGCTACACCGGCTATCCCGGCGGGTTGCGCACCGAGGCGATGAAGAAGCGCATGGCGCGCAAGCCTGAGCTGGTGATCGAGCAGGCGGTGTCGCGGATGTTGCCGAAGAACAAGTTGGGCAAGCAGATGTTTACGAAGCTAAAGGTTTACCGCGGCGACAAGCATCCGCACGCGGCGCAGAAGCCGGAGCTTCTAGCTGCTAGCTCCTAGCCGCTAGCTAACGGCTCTTGGCTTTCGGCGGTCGGCTTTCGGCTTTTGGCCACAGCAAGCGTGATGAGTACGAAATCTTGAGGAAAGGTAAGCGGTTAGCGCTTGGCGCGAAAAAGCTAAGAGCTAACAGCTAAGAGCTAATGGCTGAATTGGTTCAATACTATGGAACCGGGCGTCGGAAGGCGGCGATTGCGCGGGTTTTTCTTCGTCCCGGAAGCGGCGAATTCAAAGTTAACGGCAAAGCGTTCGAAGAATATTTTGTGACGCCTTCGCAGCGCATCAGCGCGAAGTCTCCGCTGGTTTCGACCGAGACCACGGCCAACTTCAATGTGCTGGCGAATGTTTGCGGCGGTGGAGTCGCCGGTCAGGCCGATGCCGTGCGCCTGGGCATTACGCGCGCTCTGATGGAGTTCAACGCCGAGTTGCGCAAGAAGCTGAAGGCGGAGGGCATGGTGACGCGTGACCCGCGCGCCAAGGAGCGCAAGAAGTACGGACAAAAGGGCGCACGGAAGCGGTTCCAGTTCAGTAAGCGGTAAAGCGAAAGGGTTCAATGTTTCAAGGGTTCAAGGTCGCATTGAAACCTCGAAACTCTGAAACCTTGAAACTTGGAATTTAGGAGTACAATTCATCCCCCCACCTCCCCTGAGATGGGGTGGACGGGAATGGCAATTGGGAAGAAACAGGTTTCAAAGTTTCATGGTTGCAAGGTTGCAATGACAGAAAACCTTGAGACTCTGAGAGGTTAAAACTTTGAAACCTTGATTTTCCTGATGCAGACTAATTAAGGAGGTTGATTGGCAAACATCACGATGAAGGAGTTGCTCGAAGCGGGCGTTCACTTTGGGCATCAGACGAAGCGGTGGAACCCGAAGATGAAGGAGTACATCTTTGGTGAACGCAACGGGATCTACATTATCGATCTGCAGAAGACGCTGAAGATGTTCAAAGAGGCGTCGAAATTTGTGCAGGATCTGGCGGCCGAAGGAAAAATTATTCTCTTCGTGGGTACCAAGCGCCAGGCGCAGGACGCGATCGCCGAAGAGGCGCAACGCTGCTCGATGTTCTACGTCAACCAGCGTTGGCTTGGCGGATTGCTGACCAATTGGGTCACGGTGCAGAAGTCGGTGAAGCGGCTGAAGGAACTCGACGACATGGCCACGGACGGCCGGTACGAGCTGCTTCCGAAAAAAGAAGTCATCAAACTCGAACGCGAGCGCAAGCACCTGCAGGCCAATCTCGCAGGCATCAAGAACATGAGCCGGCTGCCGGATGCGATCTTCGTCATCGACTCGAATAAAGAGCAGATCGCGGTGCGTGAATCGCGCAAGTTAGGGATTCCAGTAGTTGCGGTGGTTGACACTAACTGCGATCCGAGCGAAGTGGATTATGTAATTCCGGGCAACGACGACGCGCTACGCGCGATACGGCTGTTCACCTCGAAAATTTCGGAGTCGATTGCCGAAGGCGTACATGCACGCGACGACAAGCAGACAGCGGATATTCAGGCGGGAATAGAGCCGGAAGCGGCGGTCGCAGTGGTTGAGGGCGACAGCGAGTTTGTCGAAGCTGCGGGCACAGATGGGACGGCCGCGGCGGCTGGTGCAGATGGCGTTGGCGACGACATCCGCATGGAAGACGTGCTGGGCAAAGGTACGCGGAAGCGTCCGACGGCCGCTACGGAAGACGTGGACGAGCTCCAGGCCGAGACGGGCCGGTTTTAGCAAAACACAGGTTTCAAAGTTGCAAAGTTTCAAGGTTGCAATGTTTCGGTCGGCGACCCTGATAGCCCTTTGAGTGTCCCTCCCATCGGTCTCCTTGAACTTTGAAGCTCTGAAACCTTGCGACTTTGAAACCTGCATTGTGAAACTTTGAAACCTGAATTCTGAGGCACTCATGAGCACGACTATGGCAAATATTTCTGCTGGACAGGTTAAAGAGCTCCGGGAAAAAACCGGCGCGCCGATGATGGATTGCAAACAGGCGTTGACCGAAGCCAAAGGCGATTTGGAAAATGCAATCGTGCTGTTGCGCAAGAAGGGCGTTTCCGTAGCCGCCAAGAAAGCTACGCGCGTCACCAGCGAAGGCTCCGTCGCCAGCTACATTCACGCCGGAGGCAAAATCGGCGTGCTGGTCGAGGTCAACTGCGAAAGCGACTTCGTGGCACGCACCGACGACTTCAAAGAGCTGGTGCACGACATCGCCATGCACATCGCGGCGAGCGATCCGAAGTACGTGCGTAAAGAAGACGTCACGCCGGAAGCATTCGAGCGCGAGAAGGATATTTATCGCGCGCAGGCCGCCTCGACCGGCAAACCACCGGCTGTGGTCGAAAAAATCGTGGCGGGCAAGATGGAAAAGTTCTATGAAGAGGTTTGTCTGCTCGAACAGCCTTTCATCAAGGACCAAACCGTCAATATCTCACAGCTGATCGCCGCCAAAATCGGCAAGCTGGGCGAGAATATCGCGGTGCGGCGCTTTGCGCGGTTCAAAGTTGGCGATGTGAACGCAACCGTCGCTTTTGTTACCGCGAAGCCGGATGAGGGCGGAGACGCTTCTGCTCCGGTTGCTAAGTAGCAGCCGATAATTGAGGGGCGCTGCGGCGCCCCTTTTGATTTATGCTCTCTTCCAGCCGACTGCCATCCTAAGCGAAGGAAACTGATTTCTCATGGCTGAGCCGATTTTCAAACGCATCCTCCTCAAAATCTCTGGCGAGGCCCTGGCGGCCACGCAGGGCTTCGGCGTCGATACGGCGCGCATTCATGAAGTCGCAGCCGAACTGGCCGATGTACACAGCCTGGGCATCCAGATGGCGATTGTCGTAGGCGGCGGCAATTTTTTTCGTGGCGTCGCCGACCAAGCCAGAAATATGGATCGCGTCTCCGCCGATCACATGGGGATGCTGGCCACGGTCATCAACGCGCTGGCACTCCAGGACGCGCTCGAGAAACAACATGTCTACACACGCGTACAGACGGCGATTGAGATGAACCAGGTCGCCGAGCCATTCATCCGGCGCCGCGCTATCCGCCATCTGGAAAAAGGACGCGTCGTTATCTTCGCCGGCGGCACCGGCAATCCGTATTTTTCGACCGACACCGCCGCTTCGCTGCGCGCCATGGAAATCAAGGCCGATGCCATTCTCAAAGCCACGAAGGTGGATGGCATCTACGACGCCGACCCCATGCAGGTACCCGATGCCAAGAAATTCTCGCAACTCAGCTACATGGATGTGCTGAAGCAGGGCCTCAAGGTGATGGATTCGACCGCGATCTCGTTGTGCAAAGACAACAACCTGCCGATTATCGTTTTCAATCTCAACGAACGCGGCAACATTCGCCGCGTCGTGCTGGGAGAAAAGATCGGGTCACTGGTGAGCGCCTGAAAACCAGTTGCGAGCTTCGAGCCGCGAGCTACGAGCAACCCGGCCTCTGCCTGCTCGAAGCTGGCAGCTCGTAGCTGGTTTATAATCTAGCGTTTTGGTCCATACCGATTTCGGAGCGTTGCGATATGGCACAAGCCTCGATGGCAGCGAATCCCGCGCTAAAAGAGACCTACGTTCAACTGAAAACGCGCATGGATAAGGCGGTGGAAGACTTTCGCCGCGAAATGGCCGCCACCCGCACCGGCCGCGCCAACGTCCACATGCTCGACACGGTCTCGGTCGATTATTACGGGTCGCAGATGCCGCTCAACCAGATCGCGCAGATTCACGCGCCCGAGCCGCAGATGATCACGGTGCAGCCCTTCGATCCGTCGCAACTGGGCGCGATCGAAAAAGCGATTCGCAGCGCCGACCTCGGGCTCAATCCGATGAACGATGGCAAGTTGGTGCGCGTGCCCGTTCCCGCGCTAACCGAAGAGCGCCGCAAGGAGATGGTCAAACATCTGCACCGGATTCTTGAAGAGCATCGGACGGCGGTGCGCAACATCCGGCGCGACGGCAATGACGCCATCAAGAAAACGGTGAAAGACAAAAAAATTACCGAAGACGACGAGAAGCGCGCGCTCGACGAAATCCAGAAGCTCACCGACGACGAGATCAAGAAGATGGAAGAGATGAGTAAGGGGAAAGAAAAGGAAGTGCTGGAGTTTAAGTAGAGCAGTTGCCAGCTACCAGAGAAACCAACGTTTGGGTATTGGCAGTTGTCAGCCGGCAACTGCTCTCGCCTTAGAATCTCCACTGCTCTCGCCTCGTAATCCGCTTTATAATCTGACGATGAAGCGCGTCGTCCACGCCGCTTGCCCGCACGACTGCCCGGATGCCTGCGGTGTGTTGATTACCATCGAGGACGGACGCGCCACTAGAATTCAGGGCGATCCGCAGCATCCGGTTACGCGCGGATTTCTTTGCGCCAAGGTTGCCAAATATCTTGACCGCGTCTATTCGCCGGAGCGGGTGCTTTATCCGATGCGGCGGGTTGCGCCGAAAGGACCATGGAACGCGCAGAGCTGCGCTCCGCATGCGGGCGAGGGCGCCCGCGCCACACAGGTTTTTGAGCGCATATCGTGGGACGAGGCGCTCGACGAGATTACCCGGCGCTTTCGAAGCATCATCGCCGAATATGGTCCCGAAGCCATTCTGCCTTACTCCTACGGAGGCACGCTTGGGGCGCTGAATGGCGGTTCGATGGACCGGAGGTTTTTCCACCGCATGGGCGCTTCGCAGCTGGAGCGCACGATTTGCTCCTCGGCTGGCGAAGAAGGCTTGAAGTCGGTGCTGGGCATCAAGCTCGGCACCGAACCGGAGCAGTTTGCCCATTCGCGCTACATCATCGCGTGGGGCGCAAATATTCACGGCAATAATGTTCATCTCTGGCCGTTCATCGCGGAGGCTCGCCGCAAAGGGGCGAAGTTGGTGGTCATCGATCCCTACCGCACGCGCACGGCGAAATGCGCGGACTGGTATTTGCCGATCAATCCCGGCACCGACGCCGCTCTGGCGCTCGGGTTGATGCACATGATCATCGACGAAAATCTTTTCGACGCCGATTATGTCACGCGCTACACGGTTGGGTTCGAAGAGCTGAAGGCGCGGGCAGAGCAGTATTCGCCGGAAAAAGTCGCGCACTGGACCGGAATATCGGCTGACGACATTCGTAAACTCGCGCGGGAGTATGCGACGGTGCGGCCGTCGGTGATCCGCGTCAATTACGGCATTCAGCGCTCCGAACGTGGCGGAATGTCAATGCGGGCGGTCACCATGCTGCCATGCCTGATTGGATCGTGGAAGGAAGTTGGCGGCGGGCTGCAGCTTTCGGTGAGCGAAGCATTCGGCTTGAATTCCGCTGCACTCAAGATGCCGGAGCTGATGCTGAAGGCGCTGGGGCGCCCGGCGCGCATTGTGAATATGGTGCAACTAGGGAGCGCCCTCAACACGCTGACCGGGCCGCCGATTCAGGCTTTGTTCGTCTACAACTCGAATCCGGCGGCGGTGTGTCCTAACCACAACGAAGTGGTTCGCGGATTGATGCGCCCCGACCTGTTTACCGTGGTGCATGAGCAGTTTTTTACCGATACGACCGACTATGCCGATATCGTGCTGCCGGCGACAACCTTCTTCGAGCATAAGGATTTGCAGGCGGCTTACGGGCACTACTATCTTCAGGTTTCAAACCAGGCGATGGATCCGCTCGGCGAGTGCAGGTCGAATGTCGAGACGTTTCGAGCGCTGGCGGAGCGAATGGGACTTGAGGACGAGTGTTTCCGCGAAAGCGTTGATGCGATGATCGACCAGGCGCTCGATTCGCCGAACCCACGGCTGAAAGGGATTACGCGCGAGCGGCTGGAAGGCGACCCTCACGTGAGGTTGAATTTCGGGCAGAGTTTAGGCCGAGCGGCGCTCGACGAGACAACCGAGGGCGGCTGTTCCCAGGTGGCCGGCGATCCGTTTTTGCCGTTCGCCGAGGGAAATTTTGCTACTCCCAGCGGCAAGGCTGAGTTTTACAGCGAAACGCTCAAGCGCCAGGGACTCGATCCCGTCGTCGCGTTCGCGCCGCCGGGAGAGTCGCGGCACGGATCGAAGGCAGCGGGCTTTCCGCTCGAACTGCTCGCGCGCAAGCCTGACAATCATCTCAATTCGTCGTTCGCCAACCTGCCAACGGTGCGTGAGATGGAACCGGGGATTGGAAATCTCGAAATGCATCCGGACGATGCGGCGGCGCGCGGAGTGCGCGATGGCGACCGGGTTCGCGCTTTCAATCCGCGCGGAGAAATTGTGCTGCAAGCCCGCGTCGATGGAACGGTGCCGCCGGGAGTGGTCGCGGCGCGGCTGGATTGGGCGCGATTCAGTCCCGGCGGGGGAAATATCAACGTGCTTACTTCAGAAAAACTTACCGACATGGGCAACGCGGCGACCTTCTATTCCGTCTCTGTTGAGGTGGAACTTTTTCGGGCGTGACTTTTCGCGAAGATTTCAAGGAGCAAACTGCTGTGCGGGTCTAGGCCTTCATTTCTTAGCCAAATAGCCACGCGCTAAGAGCTAAAAGCGATTGTCTCCGCCTTGGACGGTTCTCACTCTCTACCGTATAATTACCGTTTTCCTAACTCTAGTTCTAAGAGGTAGTTGCAATTCATCGCCGTCATCAGGTAATCCCTGTGTGGGCTCCGCGACTCGGCCACAACACGGGCCCGCAGAGAGAGCCGGATGGGTCTCGATCTTATTCCTTCCAGAGAGTTTGGCGGGATAATTTCCTTTGGCGTTGGCTGCTTTCCCTAGTTGCTCTTTTGGTGCTGGTTTCGACGGTCGTCGGCCAGCAGGATCTGATCGTCGCCATTCAGGTGCACGGGAATCGCCGCATTCCCGTCGATACCATCAAGGCCCGCATTTTCACCAAAGCAGGGGACGTATATGACCCCGCCGCTCTGGAGCGCGACTTCAATGCATTATGGAACACCGGTTATTTTGAGGATATTCGCTTCGAGCGCGAACAGAATCCCAAAGGCTGGATTCTCCACATTTACGTGAAAGAGCGGCCGACGATCCGCGAGATCAACTACAGCGGTTTGAATGCGGTTTCCACCAGCGACGTGCTCGACCGATTCAAAGAGCGCAAGGTCGGACTTTCGGTCGAAAGCCAGTACGATCCCACCAAGATCAAAAAAGCCGAAGTCGCGCTGAAAGAATTACTCTCCGAGCACGGCCGCCAGTTCGCGACCATCCGCACCGAAGTGCGGCAGATTCCGCCCTCGGCTGTCGGCATTACATTCGTCATCAAGGAAGGTCCGAAGGTTAAGGTTGGGCGCATTCGATTCCGCGGCAACCGGCATGTCAGTGACCGCATTTTGCGTGCGGCAATGAAAAACCTCAAGCCGATCGGCATTCCGCACTCCATCTTTCTCGAGAACATCTTCGCCAAGACTTACGACGCAACCAAGCTCGAAGAGGATACGGAACGGGTTCGCGCCGAATATCAGGACCGCGGCTATTTCAAGGTGCTGGTCGACGAAGCCAAAACTGAGATCCATGACACCGGCCATACAGGTTTCCACATTCCGCTGATTCAGGGCGGGCCCGGGAAAGCGGTCGACATCACCATGCCGATTGAGGAGGGTGAGCGCTATCACCTGGGTTCCATCACCTTCAAG
Organism: Terriglobales bacterium; assembly: GCA_030038475.1. Taxonomy (GTDB): domain Bacteria; phylum Acidobacteriota; class Terriglobia; order Terriglobales; family Acidobacteriaceae; genus Acidiflorens. The sequence goes on from JASHOU010000079.1 coordinate 26,396, forward strand.
AACAACAAAGCCATTCCGAACTCGGCGGCGCTGCGCAGCCTCTTCCCCATGAAGGACGGCGACATCTTCAGCCGCGAAAAAGTTGCCAAGGGTCTGGAGAACCTCCGCAAGGCCTATGGCGAGAACGGTTACATCAACTTCTCTCCGGTTCCCGACACCAAGTTCGACGACGAAAAGAAGCTCGTCTACCTCATCATCGACGTCGACGAAGGCAAACAGTTCTATGTGCGTCGCATCGAGTTCCAGGGCAACACCACCACGCGCGATAAAGTCATTCGCCGCGAAATTGCCCTTGAAGAAGGCCAGATTTACAATTCGCGCTACTGGGAATTGAGCTTGCTGCGCCTGAACCAGCTCGGCTATTTCGACCAGCTCAAGCCCGACGACCCCAATACGACCGAACGCCATCTCGACGAAAAGAATGGCACCGTCGATCTCACCCTGAAGGTCCACGAAAAGGGGAAGAACAGTATTGGACTGCAGGGCGGCGTCAGCGGCTTGGCCGGCGCCTTTGTCGGCCTCAATTACAGCACCAACAATTTTCTTGGACTGGGCGAGACGCTCTCGGTCAATGCCAGCCTCGGCAGCCGTCAGCGCGACCTGGTATTCGGATTCACCGAGCCGTATTTGTTTGATCGGCCCATCCAGGCTGGCTTCAACGTTTACGCGAGGAAGACGAACTACGATCAGGCGCGGCAGTATGCCATCTTAACTGGACAGAATGTGCCCTCGGCTTATTCGCAGAACTTGCAGAACTACTCGCAGTCCAGCCAGGGCTTGAGCGTGAGCGTCAGCTATCCGCTGCGCCATTCCTTCAAGCGCCTTGGCATCGCCTACTCCTTCGATCGCTCGTCGCTGGTCGCGGTCAGCAATGCCTCCAAGTTATTGTTCGAAAATCTGAACTTCAGCGGCGTCACCGGTCCTAACGCGCTCAACGGCATCATCACAAGCAAGATTACTCCCAGCTTCAGCATGAACACGCTGGATTCCCCCTATTCGCCCCACCATGGCAGAAGCCTGTTCATCGGCGGGGAGTTCGCTGGTATCGGCGGAACGATTCATACCATCCGTCCTGTCGTGCAGTACAAACAGTTTTTCCCGGTGAACCACAGGCGCAACGCCCTTGGATACAACGTGCAGGCCTCGTTCATCACCGGCTACGCCGGAGTGGTTGCGCCACCTTTTGAGCGCGCCTATCTGGGCGGCGAAAACGATCTGCGCGGTTTCGACATCCGCACCGTATCTCCGATTGCGTATTTGCCGAGCGCGCAGGCTGTATCCCTCAAGAATCCGGATGGAACCTATGTTCCCGCCAATCCGCGCTTCCCGGTCTTAACCTCAACTACTGGAGCTTGCACCAGCAATTGCTGGAATATTCCCGTTCTCTACGAGCAACCCGTAACTCCGGGCGGCGACTTCAGCGTTCACGGCAATGTGGAATACCGCATCACCATCGCCGGTCCGGTCGCCCTCGCGCCGTTTGTCGATATAGGCACCGACCCGATTCTGCGCAACTCACAGTTGCAGATCAACCCGGTGCAGTATCAGAACCTGGAGAGCACTCTATTCGGCTGTCCTCAGTTGAGCACCGCTTACGCTTGCGAAGGTGGCGCGAAAATCACCGGCATCTCGCAATACTTGACGCCGGTTCCGGGAACCAACTGGGTTCCGCGCATGTCGACCGGACTGGAGTTGCAGACCATGCTTCCGGTGGTCAACGCGCCGTTCCGCATCTATTACGCTTATAACGCGCTGCGCCTCGACGGCAGCGCAACTCCGCCTGTGCCGATTACTCCCGGCATGTTCCCGAATGTTAATGGAGTGCTCACCGGCGCAGGCCTCTATACCTACCAGACCACGCTGTCGACTTTGGGATCGAAATACACGCTGCTCGAGCCGCGAAAGACCTTCCGCTTCACCGTGGCGACAACGTTCTAAAAGCAGTTCTCAGTTGCCAGTTCTCAGGAATATCAAGAACTTCTTACCGCAGAGGACGCTGAGATCGCAGAGCGGATTGGGTGTTTTCTTTTGCTTTTCGCCAAGCTTTTCTCCGCGCACTCTGCGTTCTCGGCGGTGAAAGATTTTTACTGGGAACTGAGAACTGCTACTCGATATTCACTAATCCGTTCGCCGGCTGCGCCGCCGGCGCGGGCCATTGCGGAGCGCGCCAGGCATCGAGCGCCGAGACCTGGTGGACGCATGAGACCGTGCAGTGCGGCGCGCACGACTTCTCGGTATGGAACTCGCGGCGTAAATCGGCGAGTGTGTATTTCTCCAGAGGAATCGCCGGATAGCCGCGCTGCTGCGAGCAGTAATGCACGAGGCCGTCTTCGCAAATGTACAGGTAGCGCGCGCCCGCGCGGCAGCGCCACTGATTCGGACGGCCAAGCGCGATGTTGTCCTGAAACGCATTTACGCGCGTAAAGCTGCGCTTTTCGAGCGCCTTCATCTCGTGATAGACGCGGCGTTCTTCGTCGTTGAGCGGCTGAAGTTGCCCGGTGCCATCGTGAATGATGCCGATGGTCGAACTGAATCCCAGCTCCAGCGCGCGTTTGCCGATGGCCAGCGCGTCCTGCGGATGGCTCACTCCGCTGCCGACCACGGAATTGATATTCACGTGAAACTCGGCGTGCTCGGCGAGCAGTTGCAGTTTGCGGTCGAGCACCTTCAGGCTTTTTTTGGAAACTTCGTCGGGCTGCACGTTGTCGATGGAAATCTGCAGCCACTCCAAGCCAGCGCGATTCAGCCGCTGGATGCGGTCGGCGGTGAGCAGATAGCCGTTGGTGATGAGACCGGAGACGATGCGGCGTCTCCGCATGTGATGAATAATGTCGTCAAGTTGTGGATGCAGCATCGGCTCGCCACCGCTGATGGTGACGACCGACGTGCCCAACTCTTTCAGCTTATCCACGCGGCGCAGCATCTGATCGGTGGGCACGGGTTTTGAAAAATTATCGAACTCGTTGCAGTAGGTGCAGGAGAGATTGCAGCGGCGAATGGGGATTAGATGCGCCAGCAGAGGATGGTCGGTCGACGCCAGCGCCTTCAGGATTTGCCACAATCCGTGAGCGTTCCGTTCGAGCGCCTTGAGGTTGCGGCGCCATGCGAGTGAGCTGGTTGTCATCCTATTGACTAGATTCTATTCCATCACAAGAGCGGGCGTTGTGCCGAGTTGAGGGCAGTAATTGGGCAGAATGCGCGGTTGAACGGCGAGGACAGAGACAAATTTTGGGTTGGTTAGTTCTGCGACTGAAACCCTGAAACTTGATTTTTTACTGCATATCTCCCCCCATGGGGACGTAGCGGAATTTCTTGCCGTCGAAGAACAGGGCGGAGCTTATGCCAAAATCGCCGGCTTCCTCTACGTAGACGGCTTCGATGGTTCGCTTCCGCAGCCGCATTTTTCGCACCGAGAGCGTGCGGAAAGGCAAATTCACGATCACGAACTTCGCTTTCGGAGTCGCCGAGCGCCAGGTATTCGGCCCAGTGCCGTAGATGATGAGCACCACCAGTCCGCGCAGCGCGGGATCACCTTCGCTGAACGTGGTGGTCAAGCGCGGGTCGCCGTACCCGAAGAATTCGTTGAAGGGATCGGCGACGATGTAATTGTGGTCGCCCTGATCGAGCATGGGATTCTTGCAGCGGGCGGCGATGACCACGTCTTCGACGCCGTCGCCGTCGAGATCGCCGAATGCGGCACCGATTTCGGGCAGCAGCGTGAACTGGTCGCCGAACTGCTGGTGCACGAAGTCGTTATCGATCTTGATGGGCGGCGCGGAAGGCGCTTGCGCGAAGGCGGGAGTCGGCGTTGCGATAGTCAGGGTTGCGAGAGCGAGCGCCGGGAGCAAAAAAAAGAAGAAGAATGGTTTGCGCATGATCCTAATCTAGCCCTGCGCGGTGACGACGGGCAGGTAACGAAAGTCACATGGGGAGAAGATGGCGGCCGGTTTTCAATGTTTCAATGTTTCAAGGTTTCAGGGTTTCAATGTTTCAACGGAGGCCGGCAGTCCGCCTCGTTGGGGATAAGTTGCCCAATTACAAAATTGCTAGATTACGAACTCTCCTTGAAGTGTTCCCAGCCCTTCACCTCAAGCCGTCGCGCTTTGCCGTCGGCGCCGATCAGGCGCATTCCGGGAGATTCCGTGGTGCGGCCGATGCGGGTTACGCGAACTCCCACGATCTGCGCGGGGATGCGGGCCGGTATACGCTCCGGTCGTCGTTCCGATCTTGGTTCCGACATTCGTTGTTCCGATCTTGGCTCCGAAATTCGCTCCGATGAGGTGAAGAGCAGTTCGTAGTCGTCGCCGCCGTGCAGGGCGAAGTCGAGCGCGACCGGTTCTTTTTCCGATGCTAGCCACTTCTGGCGAAGCTGCTCTGGCGCAATCTGCTCGCGTGGGAACTGGGCCCGTGGAATCAGGCTGGCTTCAATCTCGGCGCCAACGTGGCTCTCCTGGCAGATATGTTGGAGATCGGTGGAGAGGCCGTCGCTCAAGTCAATCATGGCGGAGGCAAGTCCGCGGCGGCGTAGAGCGAGGCCGACGGTGATGCGCGGCTGCGGAAGCGGCGATTCGACGGGCTTCGATTCGTCAAACCTTGATTCGTCAGGCATTGATTCGGCGGACTTCAATCTTGCCGGCTGCGATTCCGCGAGGCACGCCAATGCAGCCGCGGCTCCGCCCAGTTCGCCGGTCACATAAATGTACTGGTTTGGCTTCGCGCCCGATCGCAGCACGGCTTGGCCTTTCGGGACCGATCCGACTACGACGATGTCGGCCTGGATTCCGGCGGCCGATTGCGCGGTATCGCCGCCAGCGAGCGGAACGTTGAATTCCCGGGCAAGGTCGAGGAGCCCGTGGAGGAAGCGATCGACCCACTTCTGCGGCACGTCACTGGCGACGGCTAACGAGAGAAATGCTGCCCGAGGTTCGCCGCCCATGGCGGCGATATCGCTGAGGCCACGCGTCAGGCAACGCCGTCCTACGAATTCTGGCGGATGCCAGTCGCGGCGAAAATGCACGTTCTCGATGGTGAAATCGGTGGTAACAAGTAACTCGTGCCCAGGTGGGAGGCGCATCACGGCGCAGTCATCACCAATACCAATGCCGGTCATGACCGAGGCTCCGCCAGAGGCAAGGCGCCGAATCCGGCTGATGAGCTTATTTTCGGCAAGTGGCATGCCAATCAATATAACCTGATGAGGCTGCAGCCGATGCGCAACCCGGGCAGCGGCAGCAAATCGCTTACGTTGGTCATCTTCCAGGGTAATCTGCCCAGGCGGGCAGCCCCAATTACGCTGCCTTGGTAACCACTCGGAGGGACGTAAGAAGGTTGACAGCCGGAGGCGGGTTTGGTACCGTTTACTCGCCATTTACATTACTTTGCCGAACCAAGGTCTGTAAGCTATTGCAGCTGCAGAAAATTGGCTTTCGGCTTTGCCTGGTTCCGTGGTTTACAAAGCAAGGCCGGCGCGCATCTAAAAGCGGCTGGTGGAATCAGGGTTCCGAGCCCAGAGCATGACGGTTCAGCTCAGGCAGGATTCCCAAATTGAAATTGTTGCGCGGAAAAAGAATATTGCGTAAACGATTCTACATATTTTTTGTAGCTCGCGACGAAGCTGGACAGCTTCGCAAAATCTCCATTCCCGTACAGTATTTGTATGTACTGCTGGCGGGGGTGGCGATTGGCGCACTCTGCTTGACGGGAATCGCCAGTTCCTATACGCGGATGCTGCAGAAGGTGGAGCATTACAACGAGCTCCGCTCCGAGCAAGCCCAGCTCAAAGACAATTACACCCGCCTGGAACAGGTGGCCAAGGAGCGCGATATTCAGGTCGCCTCGCTCGGCTCGCTGGCCAGCGAAGTTTCGGCGCTTTATGGACTCAAATCCAATCCGACCATGGTCGCCTCCAGCGAACAGATTCAGGAAGCGCAAGTCGATTCGTCGCTCGACCAGCTTTACACCTTGAAACGCACGGCGCTAAGCGGGGCGGCGAGCGTGGGCATCTCACTTGGCCTTACGCGGAACTCGACCACGGCCGACTGGATCCGCGCCAATTCGGCTCCGAACCTCTGGCCGGTGGAGGGCCAGGTCACGGCTTCTTTCGGCGAGCGCATCGATCCGTTTAACGGCGAGGGCGCGTTTCATTCCGGCGTGGATATCTCCGCGGGAATTGGATCGCTGGTGATCGCTCCGGCGGATGGCACCGTTACTTACGCCGACTTCCTGGGCGGTTACGGGCGCGCCGTCATGATCGATCACGGGCACGGGATCTCGACGCGGTTTGGCCACCTTTCCAGCTTCGCCGTCGCCGCCGGGCAATACGTTCACCGCGGCGATACCATCGGTTATGTCGGCTCCAGCGGCCGCTCCACCGGCCCGCATCTGCACTATGAAGTGCGCATCAACGATGTTCCTGTGAACCCCTACAAGTATCTGCGGCTGACCGTCGCAAGAGTAGGCGTATACACAGCGGGCGAGTAATCAAGAAATCTAGAGATTCGGCCAACAGCGGTGGGGTTACCCTTTCGCTTTCTTCACTTCCTCGATCAGCGGCGGGACGATGTCGAACAGGTTACCGACTACGGCATAATCGGCAATCTCGAAAATCGGCGCCTCGGAATCTTTGTTGATGGCCACGATGGCTCGCGAACCCTTCATGCCGACGATGTGCTGGATCGCGCCTGAGATGCCAAGGGCGAGATAGAGCTTCGGCGCGACCGTCTGGCCTGACGATCCGATCTGGCGATCCATGGGCAGCCATCCGTTATCGCAGATGGGGCGCGAGGCTGCAAGTTCGCCGCCGATCGCATCGGCCAGTTGTTTGGCCAGTTCGATGTTTTTCTGCTCCTTGATGCCGCGGCCAACAGCAACGATGAGTTCGGCCTGCGTCAGATCGACAGCCTGCTTCGCTTCCTTAAATACTTCCTGCGGCTTGGTGCGGATCACTGGCTCGGCGATCTGTACGTTGACCGTTTCCA
>JASHOU010000080.1 GCA_030038475.1 Terriglobales bacterium
GCCCTGACCCACGTGCGCGTCATCGACGGCACCGGCGCTCCCGCGCGCGAAGATCAAACCGTCGTGATCGCCAACGGAAAAATCGAATCCGTCTCCGACGCCGCTTCGGCGAACTTGCCGGCCAACGCCGACGTGCATGATCTGCGCGGATACAGCGTTATCCCCGGCTTGGTCGGAATGCACGACCACATGTTTTATCCCGCGGGCAACGGCGTCTTCGCGGAAATGGCGTTCAGCTTTCCCCGCCTCTACCTGGCCGCGGGCGTGACCACCATCCGCACCACCGGCGGGCTCGAGCCCTACACCGACCTCGAACTCAAAAAGCAGATCGATAGCGGCCAAACTCCGGGCCCGAAAATCCACGTCACCGGCCCTTACCTTGAAGGCCCAGGCACCTTTGCGGTGCAGATGCACCAGCTCAACGGCCCCGACGACGCCACCAAGACGGTGAATTTCTGGCTCGACCAGGGTGTCGACAATTTCAAGGCCTACATGTTCATAACTCCCGCCGACCTTTCTGCCGCCGTTGTCGCGGCCCACAAGCGCGGCGCCAAAGTCACGGGACATCTCTGTTCCATCGGTTTTCGCGAAGCCGCCGCGCTCGGCATTGACGATCTGGAGCATGGTCTCGTCGTCGACACCGAATTCTATCCTTGGAAAAAGCCGGGCGAGTGTCCGGAAAAATCCGATTACGAGTTGATCTCCAAGCTCGATGTGCAATCCGGCCCGCTGCACGACACGATCCTCGATCTCGTCCAACGTCACGTCGCCGTGACGTCGACTCTTCCGGTCTTTGAAATGTTCGTTCCTGGCAGACCGTCGATTCAGCCGCGCGTTCTCGATGCCCTGTCACCCGACGCTCGCAGCGCCGTCCTCAATAATAAGGTGCGGGCGAGCGATGCGAGCGCAATCCGGCAGCGCTATCACTCCGACGTATCGCCCTGGGCGGGGGCCTTCAAAAAGGAGATGGAATTCGAGCGCGCATTTTCGCAGGCCGGAGGCTTGCTCCTCGCCGGCCTCGACCCCACCGGCATGGGCGGAGTCATCGCCGGCTTCGGCGACCAGCGCGAGGTCGAGCTGCTGGTCGAGGCGGGCTTCACTCCCATGGTGGCGATTCACATCGCGACCGCCAACGGCGCGCAGTTCCTCGGAGAACTCGACCGCATCGGCACCATCGCCGCCACCAAGCAGGCCGACCTCGTCGTGATCAAAGGCGATCCCTCGAAGCGCATCGAAGACATCGAAAACGTCGAGACCGTGTTCAAAGACGGCATCGGCTACGATTCCGCCAAGCTGATCGAGTCGGTGCGCGGCGTAGTCGGAAGCCGGTGAGCGAGCGTCGTCCTGAGCCGGTACTGGCACTGTCTTAACAGATTCGGTCAGGGATATTTCGCGAGGATGAGCGTAAGGGTGGTAAGCCCGGGCGGCTGAGTTCCAAACTGCTTGTATTGACTGTAGCTGATCGCGATTAAAGCATTTCAGTCCATGCCCTTCTAGCCCGGGGCGGCATAGTTCTAAGAATAATTCGTTGATCCTCTGCCTCAAACTTTGCCATCTTCTTCCCGTGGAAAACCGCCAGAAGGAAATTGGAGCTTTCGGCGCATCTTTCAATAAGGGCCATCTCCTTCTCTGCCTTCTCATCCGAGTATTTGATCTTTTGTAACGCGGCCCTCATTTCCAAGTCTGTGACCTGCCTTCCGTGAATGCCCGCCGACAGGTCGCCATACAACGCGGCAAACCGGCCGATCGCATCGAATTTTTTCTCGCTTTCGGAAAATAACGGATGGTCCTTCAGGTAGCCAATCAAATCCACGACCTTCATGTGCCAGGGGGTGTCTCGGTTCATCTTCTCAAATTCTATTGGGTGGTCTGAGAAGTAAAGATGACGAAGCACATTTTCGAGGACTCCACGCGTGAGTAATTTGGCGGTTTTGCCGTAACCCATCATGACCTGAGGCAAGATTTGCAAGGCATCTGAGGCGATTTCCTCGACGAAGGTGGAACTATGTGGTGGGAGGCCGCGTAATCGAAATCGCCAAAGTATGAGGCTAAATGTCGCGCGATGTATCCGCTTGGCGTTCGTATTCAGTGCCACAGGACGCTTCGCTGGCACTATTTTCCTACCTTCAAGAAAGGCCATCACCCTATCAAAGTCAACTGCAACCGACGGGATAGCGGGACGTGCCATGCGGGCTACAACTCGATGCCTTTAATAATTTTTTCCCATTTGGACAGAAAGCTCTTTCTGTCGGCAGGCTTGTTAACGCCAGGTATCATGCTATCGCGCATCGACGCTTCAAGCTCCTGCCGTCTTCTCGGGTCTAAGCCCTCAACATACTCGGTGATCTTCGCCGCGATTTCACCGCGGGACATTTTCTCAAATCGTCTGCGGGTCATGTCGGGAAGAATGCGTCCCGCGAAATCCGAGAGGTCGGAATTAGCAGGAAATGCCCGCTTGTCGCGGAGCATGTCAAACAAGTGCGGTGCGGCGTTCCTAGACCGCCGCGACGAGTTAAGACCAGCATTGACAGGGACGGACGTGCTGGCCCGATCCGCAAGGTGAAGATATTCCTCTATGAGCGGTACGACGGAAGGATATTCCCTGACGGCGACGCTCCGAAACTCCAGCAGGTCATCCTTGGAGAGATTCGCCGCAACATCGAGAAGTTTGCGCACGAATCGCAACAGACTTTTATGCTTTTGATCTTGAAGGACCACGGGCCTTGCTTCTCCCTCTTTTGGAAACACTTTACTCGGTTCGCTTTAAAAATTCTCCGGTAATCTTGAGAATCTGATCTGCTGGCTTGGAGTTTCTCTTGTAAATGAAAATCGGTTCGTGCGATTGCACAGATCGAGCAACATGGGTCGAAACACTCAAGTGTTCAGCAAAAACGGTGTCCTGCCGCGCTGCGCGCAGTTCATCCATAACTTCTCTCATCGCCTGTGGCATAGGCCCGCGCACCATGCTAAAGACAAGCCCGAGTTGCTCCACTTCAATTCCGGCATCTTCGGTATAGTCAGCAAGCCACCTCTCCAAGAGCGGTAGTCCGAGAACTGAAAGGGGATCTGGCTTTATGGGGACCAGATATTTGTCGCTCGCCAGAATCGCCGCCTGCGTGAATATCGAAATTGTCGGTGGGCAATCAATAATTACGTAATCGTAGCCGTTTGCCTTTTCCTTCAAGTAATTTGCTAATTTCTGCTCCGTACTCCGGCTCGAAGTCTCTATATCCATAAGTTGCAAGGTTGACGGGATGAGATCGAGCTTCCCGCGATTCTGCCCGGGGTTATAGACCGAGACCGAGCAATCCGTGAGAGCCATTTTGGATCGATTCGTGGGTTTAGCCAGCCCTTTTACTGTATTGATCTTCCCCGGGCGGCGCGGTACAAAAATGTCGCGGATCGTCCCCTTTTTTTCGTCGTTTACATGCTCCAAATATGCTTCGTCCTCCAGCAGATATTGCGTGGCATTAAACTGCGGATCGCCGTCCACGACGAGGATCTTTTTCGAGTGGACATGAGCCAAAGCGTAAGCAACATTGACAGCGAGCGTAGTCTTTCCCACGCCGCCTTTCATGTTCATGAAGGAGACCACTTGGGGAGCCATAGATTTGCAGGCTGCCTTTCTGGGGAAAGAACGGCAATTCTACACCCGGGCTGCGGAAAATGGAGCCCACGTCTTTTAAGACGCCGCCCGGTAAGCGGCTCACGACTTTCATCCCATGAATCTGTTATCTTCGTGCGGTTACTTCCGAAAATGAGTGTGACTTATGCCTGAGCTTGCTCGTCCCGTACCTCCTCGTCTCTACCGCTGGGTCGTGCTGGCGGCCGTTGCGATAGGAATGGGCGGCAATTACTACATCTACGACAGCATCAATCCGCTGGAACGGGTTTTCATCGACAAGCTCGGGTTTTCTGCGACCGCGTTCGGCTGGTTGAACTCGTCCTATAGCGTGGCCGCCGTTCCGACGCTGCTGATC
>JASHOU010000081.1 GCA_030038475.1 Terriglobales bacterium
TCGCGAGTTCAAATCTCGCCGTCCCGTCTGGGGCGGACAAAAAGCGAAAGTTCATGTATTATGCAATCTAATGTCTGACGCCGAAATCCCTTTAGCTGTCCCCGCGCCTCTTCCTGCCGCTCGTGTGGTTCCGCCCAACCCTGGCGAGACGTTTACAAGCGAGATGACAGGCAATACCTACACAATGGGTGAAAAGATGGGGGAAGGCTTCTTTGGTCTTGTTTATAGTTGCGAGGATGTTTGGGGAAATGAACTGGCGGTCAAGGTTTTGAAAGGGAATGCTCCGTATGATGCGATAGAAGCGGCTGCCGTAGCGGAGTTCAACAAGCTGATACAGCTTCGCCATCCCACCATCACCTATGTTTACGACGCATTTCACGTGGCGGAAACGATCTACATTGTTACCGAAAGATGTTATGGACCCTTGTCACGGTTGTTCACGGAAGTGCGCGAGTTCCACGGCACTACTTGGGTGAAACCGATCGCACGTTGCCTATTACAGGCGGTTCATTACCTCCATCAGAACGGCTACGTACATCAGGACATCCACCTAAACAACGTTCTCTATGCTTTTGCTAGCGACGAGCTTCTCAAAGACCAGCAAATGACGTTGCATTTCAAGCTCGGAGATTTTGGTGTCGCGAAGTTATTCAGCGAAATAGATGCGACGAACACGAACACTAGGAATGTGTCGATGTACCCGCCCGAAGTGCTCAACACAAAAGAGTTTGGCCCGATGGACAGACGGATTGATATTTATCACTGTGGTCTGTTGCTACTACATTTGTTAAATGGAGCGGAGCTGAATTTTACTAACGAGGAAATTTTAGCTGGCAAACCCCGCGAATTTGCATCGCAGCTTCCTGCTCCCTACAAGTTCGCACTTGAGAAGGCCCTTCGTAGGCACGTGGCCGCAAGAACTGGAAGTGCGATGGAATTGTGGCGGGATTTGAACGCCTCACCGGCGTTGCCAGAGGCAACACAGCCGGAGCAACTCTCGCTTCCGCCGGCAACGGAGCCAAGCTAGGCGTGTTTCAACTCTAGTCGCACCTCCTGCAACAGCACATCCACCGGACAGTTGCTTGCCTCGCCCTCCCGAATCCCCAACTCCGCGCGCAAAGGGAATCGCTTGTCGTTTATCGTGACTGTAACCGTTGGATGTTTAGCGTAGGTCATTTGAAAATGGTCCTCCCCGACCGCGTGTCATGGTGACCGAGGTTGCCGTGTTCGGATACCATGCGTCAGATATCATGTTCCCGTGACCTTGAACAAGGAATCCGGGCCGAGTTTGCGCCGACGGGCGCTGCTCGACATTTTGCTCTATGGTGTGTGCGGCGGTCTGCTCATTGTGGTCCTGCATCTGATGGAGTACCGCTTCCTGGTGCTTGAGCATTCGGTGGAGATCTATGGCGCGCTGGTGGCCGCGCTGTTTGCCGGACTTGGCATCTGGCTGGGACAGACGCTGACCAGAAAGAAGCCGGACGCTATCGTCCAAGAAAAGATCGTCCAAGAGAGGATCGTCAAGGAAACAATCGTCCAGGAAAAGATCGTCGAGCAGACGGTTATCAAGGAAGTTCCAGTGCCGGTCGCGGGCCCGTTTGTGGTGGACGAGACGCGCGTGAGCGAGTTCGGCATCACGGCGCGCGAACTGGAGATTCTCGGGCTGATCGCCTCCGGGTTGAGCAACCGGGAGATTGCCGACCGGCTGTTCGTCAGCGAAAACACGGTGAAGACCCATTCCAGCCGGCTGTTCGATAAGATCGGCGCTAAGCGACGCACCCAGGCGGTGCAGATCGGCAAAACGGCGCGGCTGATTCCCTGAGGGTCTGGCCGTGACCTAGTTGCCCGATTTCACAATTCGCCCTATCCAAAGATTTGCGCCGAAGGATTTAACCCACACAAAAGGATGATTTTTCGCTTCTCGATGGAAAATCACTCGAAAGGATGACGACAGCGTGCGCGTCGTCGGCTAGATTTGGGGCTACATTTTGGCACTTAAACGCAGTTGAAGGAGGCTCATGAAGCGCGTAACCGGAATTGGTGGAATTTTCTTCAAATCGGAAAACCAGCAGCAGCTCTATGAATGGTATGAGAAGCATCTCGGCATCCAGCGCGACGCGCACGGCCAGGGAGCATCGTTTCACTGGCGCGAACTGCAGGCCGCGGATGGCAGCGAACCTGGCCCCAAAGCGCAGACCGCGTGGGCCATTTTCCCGCAGACGACGAAGTATTTTGGCGCCAGCAATGCGGGCTTCATGATCAACTATCGCGTCGACAATCTCGATGCGCTGCTTGAAGACCTGAAGAAATCGGGAGTGGAAATCGATCCGCACCGCGAAGATGCGGACTACGGGCGCTTCGCCTGGATCACCGACCCGGACGGCAACCGCATTGAATTATGGGAGCCGCCAAAGGAAGACAAAGACTGACGTAATAACGACTGACGGAACGAAGACGACGGCGGGCTGCGGGCAGCGTCGCATGGCATCCGGCATCCTGCGGCCCTAAGGCAAGTCACAAAATGGAGGATTCAATTCGATGAAGAAGACAGTGCTGGTTTACGGGCTGATTTCTGGCGCGATTGCCGCCGTTTTGATGCTGGCCACGGTTCCGTTCGAGGACAAAATCAGCTGGGAAAAAGGGGCAATCCTCGGCTACACCACGATTGTGCTTTCGGCGCTGCTGATCTTCTTCGGAGTGCGTTCGTATCGCGAAAACGTGGGCGGCGGGCATCTGACGTTTGGCCGGGGGTTCGCGGTCGGTATCCTGATTGCGTTGATTTCGAGCGCGTGTTACGTGGGGACGTGGGAATTCATCAGTTACAAACTGATGCCCGACTTCATCGACAGATATGCCGCCCACATGGTGGAGCGCGCGAAGGCAGACGGCGCGAGCGGGCAGAAGCTGGAGGAGGCGGAGAAGAAAGCACAGGAGGTTAAAGAAGCGTACGGCAATCCGTTGACGAGTGTGTCGTGGACGTTCATGGAAGTCTTCCCAATCGGTCTGCTGGTGACTCTGGCTTCGGCGGGGATTCTTCGGAAGAAGGCGCGAGAGCCTGAAAACCAGATGAGCCATGAATCCGGTCACCCGATCTTGTGACCGGGTCTCTTGCATTTTTCCTGGGTTTGGAGCAACGTTTTGAGTAGCGTTTTTCAGTAACAAGGAGTGTGCCCAGAACATGGTCAACGTTCTGATCCATCACGAAGTTGCCGACTATACCGTGTGGAAGGCGGCGTTCGATTCCGCTTACGATTGGCG
>JASHOU010000082.1 GCA_030038475.1 Terriglobales bacterium
GTCTGGGGCACGGAATTCACGCTCGCCTACGTCGAAGACAAACTCGACGAGCACCAGCTCTTGGATGACGCCGACCTGCGCGAAATCCGCCCCGGAACACGGTTCAACGTTGGGCCGTTCACCATTCACCCGCTTCAGGTGACCCACAGCCTGGTCGATTGCGTCGCGCTCGCCATTCACACGCCGCTCGGAGTCGTGCTGCATACCGGCGACTTCAAGGTCGACCCCACTCCCACCGACAATCGCCTTTTCGACCTGCACGGTTTCGCCGAGTACGGCAAAGATGGAGTGCTGGCGCTGCTGCAGGATTCCACCAACATCGAGCGCAAAGGCTACACGCCCAGCGAGCGCGCCGTCCATCGTAAATTCGAAGAAGTCTTCGTTCGCACCCGGCGGCGATTGTTCATCTCGTGCTTCTCATCTTCCATTCACCGCATCAAGCTCACCGTCGATATGGCGCGCGAGCACGGCCGCAAAATTTGCTTTATCGGCCGCTCCATGAACAGTTCGTCGGAGATCGCCGAAGACCTGGGTTACATCCAGATTCCCGACGGCATGTTGATTCATCCCGGCGAAATGAAGAACTTCCCGCCGGAAAAAGTTTGCGTCCTCATCAGCGGCACGCAGGGAGAACCGATGTCGGCGCTCTCGCGCGCCGCGGTTGATAACCACAAGCACGCGAAAATCGAAAAGGGCGATACCGTCGTTCTTTCCTCCCGCATTATTCCCGGCAACGAAAAAGCCATCTACCGCATGGTCGATCACCTGTTCCGGCGCGAAGCGTTCGTCATTTACGACGACGGCTCGTATCCGCCCATTCATGTCAGCGGGCACGCCAGCCAGGAAGAATTGAAACTCATCATCAACCTGGTGCGGCCGAAATATTTCATTCCCGTCCACGGCGAATACCGTCAGCTCAAGCTGCACGCCGAGTTGGCCGCGTCGATGCGCGGCTCGGTCGGCAGCGTGATGCTGATCGAAAGCGGAGACGTGCTCGAAATCGACGAACTCGGCGCGCGCAAAGCCGGCCGCGTCAACGTGGGCCGCGTCTGCATCGATTCCGGCTCGCGCACCGATGTGGTCGAAGATCTGGTAATCAAAGACCGGCGTCACCTCAGCGAAGATGGCTTCGTCATGCCGATCATCGCCATCAACAAGCTCACCGGCCTGGTCGAAACCTCGCCTGAGATCGTAACCCGCGGATTCAATCCCGGCGAAAACGGCCTGATCGATCGCGCGCGCGAGATCGTCATGGAAACTCTCGACACCTCCAGCTCCGAAGAGAAAGCCGACTACGGCGTGATCAAAGAAAAAATCCGCACCGACCTGAAGCGCTACATCTCCCGCGAAACCCAACGCCGCCCACTAATCATGCCCGTGATATTGGAGATCTAGCAGCTAATCCGCGACTTGCTGGAGTCTTCTTGTTTGTCCGCGGACGAACGGTCGCGGCGACGCGCCGATCGTCGGCCGAG
The DNA here is from genome assembly GCA_030038475.1 of Terriglobales bacterium. Lineage (GTDB taxonomy): Bacteria > Acidobacteriota > Terriglobia > Terriglobales > Acidobacteriaceae > Acidiflorens. The sequence continues at coordinate 1,476 of JASHOU010000082.1, forward strand.
GATTGATGAGCATCGAGCGCAATGCGCAAAACCCTATTTACAACTTGCTTGAATGACTGGTCGGAATCATCCATCTCAGCATGGATCATGCTCGCCACATCATCATCGAGAGTAACTGCAACTCTCACATCACGAACTTATCCGCCCGGTCTCTGGCGTGTCAACGTAAAGCGGCGGCCGACGTTACACTAAGGTCTCGCCCCATGGTCTCCCTCAACGATATCCGGGTAGCTCAGACCCTTCTCGAAGGCATCGCCGTTCGCACTCCCCTGTTCGAATGGACTGCGCCCTCTGACACTCGCAAGCTTTTCCTCAAGCTCGAAAACCTGCAGCCCATCGGCGCTTTCAAGCTGCGCGGGGCGTATAACAAAGTCGCATCGCTCGGCGACGCCGAACGCCGCCGCGGAGTGATCTCGTATTCGAGCGGCAATCACGCCCAGGGCGTGGCTTACGCGGCGCGGGCCCTCGGCGTGAAGGCAATCATTGTTATGCCGGAGAACGCTCCAAAGAATAAGCTCGAAGCGACGGTCGCGCTCGGAGCTGAGATCATCACGGTAGGCCCGGCCAGCGAAGAGCGCTGGCTGCGCGCCGAACAGCTCGCTGCGGAACACGGCTACGTTATCGTGCCGCCATACAACGACGAAAAAATCATCGCCGGCCAGGCAACGGTGGGGCTCGAGATTCTTGAAGACTTGCGCAATGAAGATTTACCCGGCCTTGAAACCGTGCTCGTCCCAGTTGGCGGAGGTGGCTTGATCAGCGGCGTCTCGGCCGCCATCAAACTCAGCCGTCCCGAAATCAAGGTGATCGGCGTCGAGCCTGAACTTGCTGCCGATGCTCAAGCCAGTTTCCGCGCCGGTCATATCGTTTCTTTGCCCACAGAACAAGTGTCGCGCACTCTCGCTGACGGTCTGCGCACGCAAAGCATCGGCGCAATCAATTTCGAGCACATGCGCGCGCATGTCGACGACATTGTCACCGTCACCGAAGAGGAAATCCGCGAGTCGATGCGCAGATTGAGCGCGAACCCAAAAACCGTGGCCGAGCCCAGCGGCGCCGTCGCTCCGGCTGCATTTTTCTTTCACGCGGACAAATTGCCAAAGGGATCGATCACCGTAGCAATTATCAGCGGCGGCAACATCGATCCGATGCTGCTGGCGGAATTGCGACATGGCTGAGTAGACAGGATGTCAGGTCTTAGGTCTCAGCAAACTCTCAAGACTTTCGCAATTTTGGTTTTTCCTGACACCTGAGACCTACGACCTAACACCTGACACTGCCTACCGTAGCCTGTCGTCGGCTAGGACCCAGAAAATAGCCCGGCTTTCGGAAGACGACCCTTAGATAAGTCGATATGGCACTAAAGAGCCACTTTTAAAACTCCAAACCTGTGATAGCATGGGTCACCTCGTGATCGGTTACTTCCGGTCGCGCTGGGTTTTGGAAGCGGGTCTCTAAATGCTAGGATTTTGTTTGTCGTGGCAAGATTCCCCCCACTGCTTCCGAGCCCCGGGTCTCCGGTCTTGCAGTTGCTCCCAGATGCAGGACTGAAACCGCTTTGGAGACGATGGAAGGCGTTTGTTGCTAGTGTGCAGCAGATTGCATACTGAATTGTTGAACGAATGCAACAATCGAGTCTAAGCTGTTGAAAGGCAATAGCAAGTAGGTTTTACGAGTTTTGGAACAAGAAGTGCACTTTGATTTTACGGCGACCTATACCTTGGACCATAAGTTCAAAATGAATCTGGGGAAAAAAGAAGAGAAAAATTTGGAGGGGATTAACATGAGGCGAGTGGTAGTAGTTCTGGCGTTACTGGCGTTGGCGATGCCAATAGCCGCTTGGGCGGATGGCATCACATTTGGCAACTCGAATGGGACGATCAACATTAGCTATATGGCGGGAACCGGGGGGCTGGGGACGATTGGCTCGACAACAATCACCTCGCAGGGATCGAATCTGACTTCATTTACCATCGGCATGAAGAGCTGGACCGGGCACCTTGGCTCTGTCGACTTTTCCACTGGGGTTTTGGAGAGCGGCTCGGTTTCCGGCGGGGGAACATTTTCGGATGTCGGATCAACCTTTGACATAATCGGCAAAGGCGCTTGGGCAAGCAAGCTCACTAAGGAACATTGCGGCGGCGGTTGCAGCCTGTTCGCCGGCAGCTTCAGCAGCACAATTGATTGGACTGAGACGGGCAGCGGCAAGCCCGCGACCTACGTACTCAGCGGCAAGCTCGTTGGCACCTTGTGGAACGGGCGCCAGATTACGAGCGGAACAACGCAACAGGATATTTACATCTACAAGAATCAGCTCGGTTCGGGCAAAGGCCATATCACCGCCGGCACCGGCCAACTGTCTACGCCGGAGCCCGGAACTTTGGGCCTCCTCGGAACCGGGCTTGTCGGCATCGCCGGGATGTTCCGCAAGAAGATCATTGGATAATAAAAGTTTTGGGTTCGCCAACCGCTCAACTCATGGCCCCGCCGCCAGGCGGGGTTTTGATTTTTAGTTTGCTTTTGCCGAGCAGATTCTCGACGCCTCTCTGGCAATCCATCTAATAGAAAGAGTTACTGGGGTAACGGCAGGTCATGGCTTTGCCGTTGACCTTACCCGGCTCCAAACCTAGAGTCAGGCGCAGGGGGTAGTATGAAGGATATCCATGAGGTTTTGCGCCGCAAGCAGGCGCAGTATACACAGTTGGGTAAGCAGATCGAGATGCTGCAGCAGGCTGCCGAAAAACTGCGCGAAGTCGCTCCCCTGCTTGCCGAAAACGATACGGAAGACGACAGCGCGGTGCTGGCGGAAGTGGATGACGAGAGTTCCAATGCGATGGCAGCCAAAGCTGGAGCTCAACCGGCACCCGCCGCATCCAAGTCCGGGCGCAGCGCAACTCCGCGCTGGCCGTAGCCCCCTTAGGAAGCGAGGCACGAGGGCTCTACTTCATGATATTGCAGACACTGTTGGTGTCCAAGGATGACTCGGCTGCGGAAACTCTGATTCAGGTTCTGGCGCAGTTCGGCGTTGCCGTGGAATGGTCGAGCGCGGTCGATGTTGCCGTTTCCCGGCTGGCTGAGGAGCGCTTCGATCAGGTCATCTTCGACTGCGACGATGCCGAAGGTTCCGCTTTGGTGCTGGAAGCTTGTCGCCGCCTGGCCGGTCCTGACCGTCACCCGCCGGTCACCGTCGCATTGCTGCACGACCCATCGCAGATCCGATCGATTCTCGGGGCCGGAGCGCATTTCATCCTTACCAAGCCCATTGAACCCAAACAAGCTCAAAACACTTTGCGCGCGGCGACCGCTCTGCTCAAGCGCGAAAGACGGCAATCATCGCGGGTCTCGGTACAGGCGCCGGTTTCGATTCGCACCGAAGACGGTAATCCGATTGAAGCCATCATGCTCGATCTGAGCGCCGGCGGCATGGATGTGCTGGCGGCAAAACCGCTGCCCTCTTCCGCTCAGGTTCACTTTTTCTTTGAACTTCCCGATGGTGGTGCCGGCATTGAAGCCGAGGCGGAAGTCGCCTGGAGCAGCCCTAACGGTCAGATCGGGCTGCGCTTTCTCGACATGGATGCCAAGATGCGCGAAAAGCTGGGCGAGTGGCTCGCCGCGCGCTCGCACGATTCCCTGCCCGACGAACCCGGCGCGGCAAGCCAATGCAAGCTCACCGATCTCAGCCTCGGCGGCTGCTACGTGGAGACCGTATCTCCGTTTCCCCAGTCGTCAGCCGTCGATCTATGCCTGCGCGCCGCCGGCATGGAGATTCACACCGAAGGCTTGGTCAGGGTCATGCACCCCGGACACGGCATGGGCATTGAATTTCCCTCGACCACCGAAGAGCAGCGCAAGAGTGTCGGCGATTTCATCCAGTTCCTCACCAGCCAGCCCGGCGCGACTCCGCAACTGGAAACCTCTCCTCGTTCCCTGGTTGCGAGCGAAGTCGAGCTAAGCGAAGCCGGCAGCCCGGCCGCCGACGCAGAGGATCCTCTGCTTGAGCTGCTGCGCAGCGGCCATCAACTGGAAGAAGAAGCCTTTCTCGACGAATTACGCCGCCAGCGCACCCCCGCCGACGTAGCCCAATAGCGCACACGCGCGTTAGAACTCCAGCCTATTAGTCCCGTACATACAGTTTTACATGAACAGAATGTTTCACGTGAAACAATTTCGCATTTTGTTCCCTATGATATGTATGGAAGTACGTACATATGTATTTATATGATTAATGAATGCAACGGTTGCATTCCGGGATCAATGACTTACGCTCCGGCGGCAATCGAGGTCACCAGCCTCGCTACAGGACCTGATGCGGGACAGTTGTTACGCTGTAATTTGGCGATCTTTAACGTCGTTCTAACGGAAATCTGGGGCTTGCTGTAAGCTAAGGGCGCTTGCTCAGGACTCCGATCTCGCGCGCGCTGCTGCTGGCCGGAGCGTGCCTTCTGGCCATTGCTCCTTTCTTTTGGTGGGGCAGTCCCTCGGGGCACGATTTCGAATTTCACATGAATTCGTGGATGGATGTCGTCAGCCAGTGGAAGCAGGGAATTTTCTATCCGCGGTGGGCGGCGCTGGCGCAATGGGGATACGGCGAAGCCCGTTTTCTGTTCTACCCTCCCGCTTCATGGACGCTCGGCGCAGCGCTCGGCGCGGTCCTTCCGTGGAGAATTGTTCCGGGCGCGTATTGCTGGCTCGTCCTTATGCTCGCCGGAAGCTCGATGTATTGGCTGGCGCGGCAATGGCTTGCGCCCCGGGACGCGCTGTTTGCCGCTGTTTTCTACGCGCTGAATCCTTACCACCTATTAATCGTTTATTGGCGCAGCGCTTACGCCGAACTGCTGGCGGCATCGCTGCTGCCGATGCTGCTGGGTTGCGTTCTGCGGATCAGCGAGCCGGGTTCGCGTCCAATTTTGTGGCTGAGTCTTACGCTGGCGCTGGCATGGCTCACCAATGTGCCGGCGGCGATCATGATTCACTATTCGGCCGGGATATTGGCAGTAGCGGCAGTGGTGGCTGCGATCGCGGACGCGCGTGACGGAATGCCGATACGAGGAATCTGGCGTCCGCTATTTCGTACCGCACTCGCTATGCTGCTCGCGGCGGGCCTAGTGTCGTTTTATCTGGTTCCGGTGATCTACGAGCAGCATTGGGTGAACCTCAGCCAGGTGATGTCGCCCGGAGTCCGTCCGCAGGATAATTTTCTGTTTACGACCCTTGCCGACGCCGATCACAACCGCTTCAATCTTCTGATTTCCTGCGTGGCGCTGGCCGAGATCGTAGTTCTGGTGTGCGCAATCTGGTTCTCACGGAAAAGAAACATCCGATTCGCAGCAGCCCCTTCCCCAAACTCAGAGCCGGTTTTTCCGGATGCGGCTGCGCTGAGCGCTGTCACCACAGATTCATGGCCAGCTTTGTGGACAATGCTTGTTGCCTGGGGAAGCTTGAGCGCCGCGCTCATGTTTTCCATCAGCAACCTTCTCTGGCGGTATTTGCCTGAGTTCCGCTTCGTCCAGTTGCCATTCCGCTGGCTGCTGTGCATGAACGCTGCACTGGCAATTCTTCTGGCAATCGCAGCCAAACGCTGGGTATCGCGCGTGCTGGCATCGGCTCTGCTTCTGGCTGCTGTCATCGTCGCCGGCTATCGCACTCAACCGCCGTGGTGGGACACGGCTCCCGACATTCGCGAAATGAGCGACGCCATCGAAGACGGCACCGGCTATGAGGGAACGGACGAATACGTTCCCGCCGGAGCCGATCCCTACGAACTGAACAAGACTCTGCCTCAGATCAGCAACGAATCGGGAGCGGCGATCGAGAGCAAGATTCTGGCGTGGGATGCGGCCGAAAAGCATTTCATCGTGCACGCCGCCGAACCACAAAATCTCGTCGTGCGAGTTTTCGATTACCCCGCTTGGCAAGTCGTGGTGAATGGCAGACCAACAGCCACTGAGAAAACCGATGTTACCAGCTTGATTGTGATTCCTGTGGCCGCCGGAACCAGCGATATACAAATTCATTTTGTTCGCACCATCGATCGCACCGTCGGCGATGTTCTATCGTTGATCAGCTTGATTGTGTTGGTTGTTGCCTTCGTTCGCGCGCGCGAACTCAAACTGTGCCAACCAGCCACGCGCCCCGCGCACCTCACGAGTCCGGCGGCATGAGCACACGCACGGTTCTCCTCGCAACCTCGAACCCCGGCAAGCTGCGCGATTTCGCCGGAGCGGCGGCGACCCTCGGTCTCGGCATCGCCATCGCCAATATCCCGAACTTTTCGTCTCTGCCGCAGGTGATCGAGGATGGGGCCACGTTCGAAGAAAATGCCCGCAAGAAAGCTGAGTCCTACAGTCTGGCTGCTCCTGGAGAATTGGTTCTAGCCGATGATTCGGGCCTAGAAATCGACGCTCTCGGCGGTGCTCCCGGAGTTCACTCCGCGCGCTATGCGGCCAACCAACCTTATTCGGCCGAATGCAACACCGATGACGAAGCCAACAACGCGCGCGTGCTGCGCGAAATGCGGGGAGTTCCAGAAGAGAAACGCACGGCGCGATTCGTCTGCGTGCTCGCCGCAGCGCGGGATGGAACAACGCTGGCGACATTTCGCGGCGACGTCGAAGGTATCATCCTCGAAGCGCCACGCGGCCAAAACGGTTTCGGCTACGACCCGCTCTTTTATTTCCCGCAAATCGGCAAAACCTTTGCCGAGCTGAGCGCGGAAGAAAAAGCTAACTACAGCCATCGCGGCGCCGCGTTTCGCGCCTTCCTCAAATGGTGCGAGCAATCTTTTGACAATCAGTCTTCTGCCGATCAATCTTTCGGTTGACGCTCGCCGTTTCGACGCCGATAATAGAAAGTTTTCATACTTGACTTCCTAAGGAGCAGTCAGCATGGCTTCATCCGCGGGTTCCGTCGCTCCGACAATTAAGGCTGGTGTCGCTCCGCTGCGCGCGGGTGAGGGTACATCGTTTCTCCTGCGCCGCTTGCATTCGCTTAGCGGCATCGTGCCCATCGGAGCCTTTCTGCTCGAGCACTTCATCTCGAACGCCGAAGCCGTAAAAGGCCCCATCGCGTACGGAAAGCAAGTCGAGTTTCTAAACGGCCTGCCTTTTGTTTTTCTGCTCGAACTGTTCTTCATCTGGATTCCGATTTTCTATCACGGCCTCTATGGGATTTACATCTGGTATCAAGGCGACACCAATGTCGCCGAGTACCCCTGGACTGGCAATTGGCTCTACAGCTTGCATCGCTGGACCGGCATCATCTCCCTCATCTTTATAGTGCAGCACACATACTTCCTGCGCTTCACCGGCGTGCACCTGCCGACGCATCCGATGCAGTCTTTCGCCAAAGTGCAGGCAGAGTTCCAGAGTCCCTGGATGGTTGCCTTTTACGCGATCGGCATTATCGCCGCTTGCTGGCATTTCAGTTACGGAGTGTGGCTGTTCGCCGCGAAGTGGGGGATTACAACCGGCGAAGCGGCGCGGCGTGGCTTTCTCTATGCCTGCTTCGCCCTCGCCATCGTCCTGATTTCGATCGGCGCGGCGAGCATGTACGGATTCCTGAGCACACCGCCGCAGCCGCTCGACTCGAATTCTTCGGAAAGCATTGTTATGCGATAGTGCAGAACAGTCGATGGTCGTCGGTCGTTGGTCGTTCGCATAAAGATTGCTTACGACCGGTTGCTAACGACCAATGACAAGCGACTAACGACTGAGATCGGATTCATACAGCATGGCAGCTCCAAAAATTATCGTAGTCGGCGGCGGCCTGGCAGGTCTCGCCGCCGTCATCAAGATCGCAGAGATGGGCGGCGAAGTTGACCTGTTCTCGATCGTCCCCGTAAAACGCTCGCACTCGGTCTGCGCCCAAGGAGGCATCAACGCCGCCAAGAACCTTAAGGGCGAAGGCGATTCCACCTGGCAGCACTTTGACGACACCATCTACGGCGGCGACTTTCTCGCCAACCAGCCGCCGGTCAAGGCCATGTGCGAGGCCGCTCCCGGCATTATCGATCTGCTCGACCGCATGGGCGTTCCTTTCAATCGCACTCCCGAAGGCCTGCTCGACTTTCGCCGCTTCGGCGGCACGCTCTACAACCGCACCGCCTTTGCCGGTGCGACGACCGGCCAGCAACTTCTCTACGCGCTCGATGAGCAGGTTCGCCGCCACGAAGCCGACGGCAAAGTTAAAAAATACGAGCACTGGGAATTTCTCTCCGCCGTGCTCGATGGCAAGCGCGTCTGCCGCGGCATCTGCGCGATGGACCTGCGCACCATGGAAGTTCGCACCTTCCCCGCCGACGCCATCATTATCGCGACCGGCGGCATCGGAGCCATCTTCGGCAAGTCCACCAACTCGGTCGTATGCACTGGATCGGCGCAATCCGCGCTCTATCAGCAAGGTTGCTACTACGCGAACGGCGAATTCATCCAGGTTCACCCCACGTCGATTCCCGGAGAAGACAAACTGCGCCTGATGTCGGAATCGGCGCGCGGCGAAGGCGGGCGAGTTTGGGTTCCGCGCACGCAAGGCGACAAGCGCGATCCGAAGTCAATTCCGGAAAAAGAGCGTTGGTACTTTCTCGAAGAGTGGTATCCGAAATACGGCAATCTCGTCCCGCGCGATGTGGCCACACGGGCCATTTTCAAAGTCGTCTATGAGCACAACCTCGGCATCGACGGCAAGCCGATGGTCTATCTCGACCTCACGCACATCGACCGCAAGACGCTCGACCGCAAGCTCGAAGGCATCCTCGAAATCTACGAAAAGTTTGTTGGCGACGATCCACGCGACACGCCAATGAAAATTTTCCCCGGCATGCACTACACCATGGGCGGATTGTGGATCGATTACAAACAGGCCACGAACATCCCCGGCATTTTCGCGGCTGGTGAGGCCGAATACCAATACCACGGCGCGAACCGCCTAGGCGCGAATTCGCTGGTGTCGTGCATCTTCGGAGGCTTCGTCGCCGGCCCGAACGCCGTGCAATATGCCAAGAGCGTGCAGGCCGCGCCAGGTAACGGCCATTTCGATTCCGAGCGCAAGCGCCAGGAAGAGATCAATTCCGGCTTGATGAAAGCCGACGGCAACGAAAATCCATTTCTCATCTGGCGCGAACTCGGCGCGCTGATGACCGAGAACTGCACCGTCATCCGTTACAGCAAGAAGTGCGAGGCGGCCGATGCCAAGCTGGTCGACATGCTGCATCGCTTCGAGCGCATCAACCTGAGCGACCGTTCGCAATGGGCGAATACGACTATCGCCTTCACGCGGCAGCTCTACAACATGCTGCAACTTTCGCGCGTAATCGCGCAGGGGGCGGCGATGCGCGACGAATCCCGCGGCTCGCACTATAAGCCGGATTTCCCCGACCGCGACGACAAGAATTGGATGAAGACGACCAAGGCGTCGTTTGCTCCCGACGCGGATGAGCCAAAATTCGAGTTCGAGGCCGTGGATGCGAGTTTGATTCCGCCAAGGCCGAGGAAGTATTGATTAAGCGAAGCGACGTAGATCAAACGAGATAATGGTTTAGTAGTGACGAAGCAGGACGAAATAGCGTTAGATGCTCAATTGCATCAGCTTGTATATGGCGCAGTTGATAAGAAACATTTGCTTCGGTTTCGATACAAAGGCAACGAGCGGATAGTCGAGCCTCACGATTACGGCATTCAAAATGGAATTGTTCGATTGCTTTGTTGGCAAGTCGGCGGAAAGAGCAGCGGTCCGATTCCGGGATGGCGGCTAATCAATGTATCCGACATACAAAACTGTGAAATGCTAGATCGGCAATTTGGCGGAGGTAGAGAGGTTCCATCGGGCCAGCATCATCGGTGGGACAAACTTTATATTCGTGTCGAAGCATCTCCAAAACGTTAGGGTCGAGCACGACCGGGAAGGGCACGAGTTTCACTCGTGCCGATTGAAGCCTTCCCCACGACTGCGGCTTCAGCCGCTGGGGGCCACGGGTCTAGTTTGAATCCTGGAAAGGCGGAGCAATATCGGTACTCGCAAGGATTAGTCACCAGACGGCCCACCACGGGATTCTGATGAACGTAATTAAGATGACTAACGAAGTCTCGAGCATCGCGAATTCGATGATCCGTAAATCCCCGCTGCCACACTTCGGACTTGCGTCCGATGAGCGTTCCAAGTTCGTGCGAGTACGCGCCCTTGATGAGTTGCACACAACGCTCAAGAGTCACATTCTCCGCTGGTGTGAGCATGAGATGAACATGATCTGGCATAAGGACGAACGCGTGAACGAGGAAACGGTTTTCGCGGCGGTAGCGAAAAAGGGTTTTGAGAAACAGCCGGGAATAATTCTCGACCACGAAGAGTCGACGATGATGCCAGGTCGAGAAAGTTAAGAAATAAGTTCCCGGAGGAGAAAAGAGTCGTGACGGCCGCAAGAGCAACCTCAGCGGCTGGAAGCCGCAGTTCTCTTTCAGCTTAGATCGGCACGAGTGGAACTCGTGCCCTTCCCGGTT
>JASHOU010000004.1 GCA_030038475.1 Terriglobales bacterium
CTTGGCCGTACCGTAGAGATTACCCTCCGAGTCAAGCACCACGCCGGCGTAGGGCTCACAGCCGTCCGAACCGCAGGTAAAGCTGTAGACCCAGGGCTCTGTGCCCGATGCAGTCACTTCAAACACGGTGCCATAGAAATAAGCCCCGCCGCTTTGGGTTGTGCCGTAGACATTGCCCTGCGAGTCAAGAACCACGCCCCCAATCGGAAAACATCCATCCGTACCATTACAGAAAAAACTATGCAGTATGGTCAGACTTCCCGATGGTGAAAGTTTGAACACCGCACCCTCGCCATAGGCACCACCCTCGTAAGTTGTGCCGTACAGGTTGCCCTGCGAATCGAGAACCACCCCCGCATAGGGGGCGCAGCCGTCGTTCGACTCACACGTGAAGTTGTGAAGAATGGTTTCGGTCGCAGCCCGCGCCGAAGAGGCGACAAATAACGGCGCCGCAAGCAAAGCAGTTATGATGACGAATTCCAAGAACCGCCCCAAACGATTTCTAGCAGCACTGGCGTTTGTTCCTGGCAACGTTTCCGAGATTATTTCCGAGAGCATCGATCCCTCCTTACGTTAGCTGGAATGCAAATAACCGGACGCGCGTGTGTGCTTTCCCACGTGCCCGCGCCTCACTCTTTTTTATCTTTCGCTTTCGAACCGATCTTGAACAGCATGAAACCCTCCTCGCGTTACCTACAACGCTCTACCTGGAATGAATAAGTATCGTTACTTCGAATAACTAACTGAAATGTGTAACTCGAAACACCTTATTCGCCAGAAGCACTAACCCTGCTCGCAAAACCAGCGCGCAGTAGCATACCATCATTCCGCCATTTCGCCCAGTAAATGGATGATTAAAATAGTGGGACTAATAAGTAAGATGATTAAAGTTAAGATGGGACGATTTTTCCGTCGACGGCTTATGGGGCTGTCGGTGCCCCAGGTTCGCGCCCGTTATTTGGGCGCTAACCTGGGCTCCGCATTGTACGCCGGAGCACCGCAGGTACAGGACGGCTGCCACATTCAAGCCCGCCTTTGGCTTGAGTGGGTCAATTCCCGTTAGAACATGAAGCGATGACAGGAACGACGAAACAGGAGAGGCAAAAGCAAATCTCTAACATCTCCTCCACCGATCTCAGGACACTGATCTCAACGACTCCAGCTAAAATCTCTCCGTGAATATCGCCCGCATCGCCGAGCTTCTAGCGCCGTTCCTTGCATCGTCGCCAGAAGAGGAATCACCCCTCCACGAATCGCGAAGAAACGATCCGCATGTGAATGACTCGCGAGTAAACAACGCGCAGCTCGAACAAGTATCGCTCTACATCGATCTCTTACTCCGCTGGAACCGGCGCATCAACCTCACCGCCATCCGCAATCCTGAGGAAATCGTAACCCGCCACTTCGGCGAATCCTTCTTCTTAGCCCAACATTGTGTGCCAAGGACATGTGTGGCGCGGGCGCCCTCGCCCGCAAACGCCCGTAGCGCCACCCACTCACCCAGCTCCCAACCGCCAATCGCCCGTCAACCGGAGCGTGCACTCACGTCGCCTGAGCCCATTTCAAGCTGTCATCCTGAGCGAAGTGACATCATCCGCGAAGCGGATGATGTCGCGCAGTCGAAGGAACCCGGCGCCGTGTCCTCATCCAAAACGCCGCGGGGAGTTCTCCCCGCCCCGTCGAACCCTCTCCGCGTTATCGACGTTGGCTCCGGCGCCGGATTCCCCGCCCTCCCGCTGAAAATCTGGGCGCCGCACATCCACCTGACCCTGATCGAATCGAATCACAAAAAGGCGGCGTTTCTCCGCGAAGTCGCGCGCGCCATTTTCATGACAAATGTCCACGCCGCGTCTGCGGCGAACATCAACGTGCTCGCCGACCGGGCCGAAATCCTCGCCACGAGCCCCGACCACCCCCAAGCCGAAATCGTGACCCTCCGCGCCGTGGAACGCTTTGAAACCATCCTTCCCCAAGCGGCAGCCTTCGTCGCACCCCAAGGCCATTTAGCCTTGCTAATAGGCTCCGCCCAGCTTTCCCACTTATCAGCCCTAAGCAAATTCAAATGGCAACCTCCATTATATGTCCCAAAGTCATATTCAAGATTGCTGTCTATAGGCGCCCTCAACTAGCGCTGTTATTGTCATGTATATTGTTGAATAAACATACATTTACTTAAACCAATTAACCCGCCAATAAGGCGAATGTTAGGCGAAAGTGTTTCACGTGAAACACTTTCGCAAGATTTTCGCCTCGCTAGAGGTCGCCCTAGCAATAGCGCAATGCTTCACATGAAACATATTGCCTGATCGCCACTACGTTTCACGTGAAACATAGTGGTTTGCTTGGTTTCGGTCGCCACTGTGTTTCACGTGAAACATTGTGTTGGGGACATGATTTGCACACGAATCCTCAATTGATTTCCCGGACACCTTCGCATATCCTGACGCGCAACACCAAGATACAAACCATGGGACGCGTTATCGCCATTGCCAATCAGAAGGGCGGCGTCGGTAAGACTACGACTGCCATCAACTTAGCCGCTTCTCTTGCTGCCGCCGAAGTCAACACCTTGCTCGTCGACTGCGATCCGCAGTCGAACTCAACCAGCGGCCTAGGGCTGGCGAAGGATCCGGAACGGATTAGCCTTTACGATGTGGTCATGGGCGCGGCCTCGGCCGAGGAAGCCTTGCAACTCACGGCATTAGAACAGCTTTGGCTGATTCCGTCGCATAAGAATCTGATCGGCGCCAATCTTGAACTCGTCGCCGCCGAGCGGCGCGAGTATCGCCTGCGCGACGCTCTCGCCGGTCTGCTGGAGCGCTTCCAGTTCATCGTCCTCGACTGCCCTCCGGCGCTCGATCTGCTTACTCTGAACGCGCTGGTTGCGGCCGACGGCGTGTTGATCCCGATGCAGGCGGAATACTTTGCGCTCGAGGGGGTCTCGGAGCTGCTCGACACCATCGAGCGCATCCGAGTGGCTCTGAATCCGACGCTCACGGTCGAGGGGGTGGTGCTCACGATGTTCGATGAGCGCACCAACCTGGCGCAGCAGGTGGCGGAGGAGCTGAAGAAATATTTTGGCGACAAGCTGTGCGCGACGACCATTCCGCGGAACATTCGCCTAGCGGAGGCTCCGAGCCATGGGCTGCCGGCGCTGGTGTATGACGTCCGCTCGCGCGGAGCCGAAAGCTATATACGCCTGGCGAAGGAGCTACTGGACCGCCAAGCTGGGCGTGCGGTGAGCGGTCCGGTGGAAGCGGCGTAGGCTCGATCCAATACAGCGGCAGGACGGAGATTAATAATGACCACAACAAATGCGGCGACGAATGCTACGCCGCCGAAGGCCGGAGGCGAGAAGCATGAGAAGTTGGCGGAGAAGCGGCGCGCGCTGGGACGTGGTCTTGATTCGCTGTTGCCGGGGCCGCGTGTGGTGCCGATCCCGACTGCACAACCTCCACAGAAAGATTCCACTCCCACTGCACCTCCTCAACTCTCAGTTCCCGGTCCGCAAGCGTCTGCTGCCGGCGCGCGGGACGCGACGGAAACTTCCGCTGCGCCAGATGGCTTGCTGGGAGCGGCTTCTGGAGTGGTGGACAAGATTCAGGCTTCGGGTTGGACGGCGGAGGGCGAGCCGGTGTTTGAACTGGCGATCGACCAAATCGATGAGAACCCGTACCAGACGCGGCAAGAGTTCAAAGAGGAAGCGCTGCGGGAGCTGGCGAATTCGATTGAAGTGCAGGGAGTGTTGCAGCCGATTGTGGTGCGCCCGGGAAAAGATGGGAAGTTCACGCTGATTCTGGGCGAGCGGAGGGTGCGCGCTTCGAGGATGGCGGGGAAGACGACGATCCCGGTGATCGTGAAGCGCGTCTCAGACCAGCAGGCAGCAGAGATGACGCTGGTAGAAAATGTGCAACGCCAGGACCTGAACTGCGTGGAGCAGGCCGACGCGTTCTCGAGGTTGAGCAAAGATTTCAAGATGACGCAGGAGGACATTGGGAAGCGAGCGGGGATATCGCGGGAGCAGGTTTCGAATTACATGCGCCTGCTGTCGCTGCCGGAGGGCGTGATCGGTGCGCTGCAGAAGGGGACGCTGACGTATAGCCACGCGCGGGCGCTGCTGCATCTGCGCGATAAAGAGCGGCTGTGGAAGCTGGCGCAGAAGGCGATCGAGGAAAAGATGTCGGTGGCGAAGCTGGAGGATCTGGTGCTGGGAGCGAGCACTCCGATTGGGCCGAATGCGCCGAAGCGGGGAGGGGGAGCGCGGTGGCAGGATCCGAATGTGAAGGCGGCGCAGAGGTCGATCGAGGAAATTCTCGGGATGCGAGTGCGGATTCGGGACCGGAATGGACGGGGCAGGATTGTGATCGAGTATGCGACGATCGACGATTTTGATCGGGTGGTGCAGATGCTGAAGGGCAGTGGCTAATGGGCGGTGATTCGTGATTAGTGTGTGCGTACCTTGGTACATTAGTACCTAAGTACCACTTGCGCCGCCAGCAAATCACAAGATATCTCTTGCCTGCTGCCGTGAACGTGCCCCACTCAAGCCAAAACCGCGCTTGAGCGGCGACCCGTCCTCTCTAGCGATGCTAATTTCTCGGGACAGCTCTTTGTGATATAGAATCCGGGCCAGTGCCAGGTCAACTTGCACTCCTTTACTCCCGGCTTACGGCTACGCCTCCTGATGACCTTGCGGGAGACGGCGTCGCGACGTTGTTGTCGGAGATGGCGCTGCGCGCGCGGCGAATCTTGGCGGACAAGGAACGTGTCCAACTTTTCTCACCCACAACAGGCAAATCCTACTTCAGCTTTCGCGGTGAAGAGCAATCAAGACCGATAAATGCAGACCTTTATGCGGAAGATGAGCTCGATTTTGGGCAGCTAATGGCAGCGTTCTTGGGCGGGTTCAGAGAAAGAGTTCCGAATGAGATCGTGAGAGCAACTTACTCAATCGCTTTTAGCGTGTTTGCTGCGAATGATGTGAACAAGGTTGGCCGCAAGAGATCGGCAACGTTCTTCGAGAACTTGATTGGCCACATGGTAGCTCGCTGCATCGGATTTGCTCCAAGGAACAAGGTCCGCATGCCCGAAACGGGCGGTGACCTGCCAACTGACTTTGTGTTCGATCCAGGTGAACGCAGCCGTAAGCTTCATCTGCCGATTAAGATCTCGACACGAGAGCGCATAGTGCAGGCGTGGGTACATCAGCTGGTGTTGGCGCGAATTTTCGGCGACGGGGTGTTTCGTGGTGTTCTGGTAGTTGGGACCGAGACGAAGCGCGATGCCCGAACCGGCGAAGTTATTGAGATTTGCATTCCGGGCCAACTACAACTTTTTCAACTGACCCGGATCTACTACCTAGACCCACCACGGCCCTATCTGGACCTGGCCCGTGCTTTCCCGCGCGTGGAGGTTAGGTCGTTTGGCGAAGCTCTGGCGGAGTTGCCACAACTTCTGCTTGAGTGACGCTGTCCTGCTTGACGGGTGCAACCATGCGCCGGACTTTCGACTTACGAAAAACCAGAAAGTACGAATGGTTTTTTCGTGCATGGACCTGCCGTACTATCCGGCTTACGCCCGGGCGGTTGTTGCGCAACAGTACAAACAAATCCTCGACCACAAAGCCATGTGACGTAAACTCGTTGATCAGCTCCACGTGGGTAAGACGCTGCTGATTGGCACAAACTTCATCCCCGCACTTGACAATGAAGATTCCCTCAGGTTTCAGCACACGCTTTGTCTCATGGACTGTCTTGAAGTACAAGTCTAGAACCGCTTCGTGGTACTTCTTTGCCGTGCCATTTGCGCCAACATTGTTGGCATAATAGTTTTCGTAATTTTGATGGTTTACGTGTGCCGTTCCGCCGGGCGTGTGCATATAGGGCGGATCAAACACGACACAATCTATGCTTGCGTCGTCATAGGGCAGATTACGACAATCCACACCGGTTTTGATATCTGTCGCAAGGAGATTGTACGTGTCTGTTGGGACATCTTTCCAGAACACGCCCCTGCCATATGTTATGTCGGCTACGGTGCTGGAAGGAGGAACGTAGAGGGCAATAATTGATTCCATGCTCACCCTACTCCTCTGGATGAGTCAAGTCAATTATTGCCCTTATCAGGAGTTGGCGGCGGTAACGGGGGCGGTGCTGAGGCAGACGTTGACGACGTGGAGGACGCAGGTGTCATCCGGTTCGTGCGGGTCGCGGCGGATGGATTTCAGCATGAGCAGGCCTCCGGTTTGGAGGGCCTTTTTCATCGAGGGTTCGAGCGCGGGGTCGCGAAGGCTGACGCCGGAAAAAATGCCAGTGACTGTGACCATGGCGGCGGAGTAGCCGGCCGGTTCGCGGACGATTTTGGTCATCACGCCCTGGCCGGTTTGGGGATTCACAGCCATGGTGAAGGGGACGACGAGGCGTCCGAGGGGGCGGAGGCGCTCGAGCCAAATCATTTGCGGATGGGTAACGCCGCAATTTACGAACATGGCGTCGCAGGGGCCGGGGTCGAAGGTTGCGCCGTCTCCGTGGTGGACGGTTACGTTCGCGTAGCTGGCGAGATTTTCTTTGGCGCGGGCGGCGAGATCGGGTTGGAGTTCGAGGGCGACGACGCTGCCGGTTGGGCCAACGACTTCCGCGATGATGGCGGTGTAGTAGCCGACGCCGCATCCGAGATGAAAGGCGCGATCACCGGGACGGAGCGCGAGCGCGTCGATCCAACTGGCGAGGGCGCTGGGCTGGCCGTTGTTGATCTCCTTGGCGCGGTCGAGGGCGACGACGACGTTGTGATAGAGATCGCGCGGGTCATCGACGGTGATGTAGGAGGATTCGCGCAGGCCGGCCATGGACATGGCGCGAGTCTCCGGCGAGGTGATGTGCCAGGGCGCGGGGCCGAGGAATTTTTCGCGTGGGACGCGGGCGTAGGCTTCGACGAGTCCGGGAGTGGAGACGGTGGCGGCGAAGCGAATTTCCTGGGCGTAGAAGGCGCGGCAGTCTTCAATCGTGAACCCGAGGGTGAACAAGGCGGGTGCTCCTGGTGTGGTGCGTTCGGATTTTACTACGCGGGGACGGGCGAGATACACGTCGGTCCGGTGCGCGGTCGATGCAAAGTGCAAAGCAGGGATGACAAAGGTTGCGAACGTTCAAGATGACAGAGTTTGTCCCACCCAAGCCAAGGGCGGGCTTGAGTGGGGCACCCTCATAGATATTTAGTCGGGTTGATCGGCGTTATTTGGGATCGGAGCCGAAGCGGATTACGTTGCCGTCGGGATCTTCGACGTGCATTTCGAGAGCCCAGGGATAGTTGGTGGGTTCCACGAGGATGGGGACGCCGCGGGCGCGGAATTCGTGATGCAATTTGTCGACGTTGTTGACACCGATCCAGAGCCAGGCGGCTCCGCGGCCCTGGGCGCCGCGGCAGAGATAGATGCCGGCGCGATCGCGGTTGACGCTGGTGAATTCGTCGTTGCCCCAAGGTTCGTTCTTGAAGCCCAACTTGCCGACGTAGAACTCGAGACTAGTTTGCATGTTCTCAACGCGGAGGATGGGCTGACTGTTTTCGAAATAGACGCGGGCAGGGTCGGGCATGGGGAATGATAGCAGTTGTGGGTTGTTGGTCGGTAGTCGCTGGTCGTTAGTCGTTCGGGCGTTCGGCGAGGCAGCTTTCATTCGGTGGGGATTTTGTTCAAGTCCTTCTTTCCGACGGATGGAGAAACTAATTAGTAAAAAGTGGGATCGCGGCGTCGGTGGCAAGGGACGGATGGAATCCAGAGTGGGCGGATGGCCGCGAGATCTTGTCCATTACGGAATAGGCCGGCTTGAAATGCACACAGAGAGCGATGGGGAATCTGGGGAGTAATAAGTGGGACAAACAGCGGGCTAGAGGGTGGGCGTGGGAGCTGGGTGCCCTTCGACTTCGCTCAGGGCAGGCTCTCCGGGACTTGAGTTGCTTCTTTCACTTTATCCCGCGCTGAAGCCCTCCACTCCATCACGCCAAAACCGGGCGTGCCGGGGGCCCCGGCGCGGGGCTAAGCTGGTTCGCCCCTCCGGGGGCTGGCGGACGGGAGTGTCCGCGGGCACACTTTTTGGTCACATCAATTTTTTAATCACACCCTTTTAACCACACATTCTTAATCGCGCTGTTTTTTGACCACACTATTTTTTGGTATTGTCGCTGGACCGGCTTGGGGCGACGCCGGGTGAGGGATTATGGGACCGATTGACGTGTTGTTTGGGCGGCCGCTGGCTTCGTCGGAGGATGAAGGCGAGCGGATTACGCCGGCTGCGGGGATTCCGACGTTTGGGCTGGATGCGTTGAGTTCGGCGGCGTACGGGCCGGAGGCGGCGTTGACGATTTTGCTGCCGCTGGGACTGCTGGGCGTGAAATACATTGTGCCGATGATGTTCGCGATCATTGTGTTGCTGGTGATTGTTTACTTCAGCTACCGGCAGACGATTGCGGCGTATCCGAATGGCGGAGGGTCGTACACGGTAGCGAAGGAAAACCTGGGCAGCGGGGCGGGATTGCTGGCGGGCGCGGCGCTGATGATCGATTACCTGCTGAATGTGGCGGTGGGAATTTCGGCGGGAATTGGAGCGCTGGTTTCGGCGGTGCCGTCGCTGGAGCCGCATACGCTCGGACTGTGTCTGGCGGTGCTGGTGAT
>JASHOU010000083.1 GCA_030038475.1 Terriglobales bacterium
CAAAAGCGGCGCGCGGCGGCCGGTTTTGCCCTATCGCATCGCGACGACTACCTTTCAAAGAGCCAGCAGATTGCCCATGTATGTCTTTATGGGAGTGAGCGCGCTGTTGCTGGTTATTTTGATCGCGGTCGGAGCGGCATGGTTTAAACAGCGGAGGATGACGTTCGCGAGCGCGCCGAAGAACACCATTGCGGTGCTGCCGCTGCAGAACATGAACGGCGATATCAGCGTCGAGTTTCTGCGCTTCGCCCTGGCCGATGAAATTGCCAACACGCTCACTTATAACCGCTCGCTCGACGTTCGTCCCTCGGCGATTACGCGAAAATTTGTCGGCAATGATGTCGACCCCCAGCAGGCCGGGCGCGAAGTTCACGTAGCCACGGTGATTACCGGGCACTTTCTGAAGCAAGGCGACAACCTGCTGATCACGCTCGAGGCGATTCAGGTGGATGGCAATCGGCTCCTTTGGCAAACCAACGTGACCGCGCGCGCGCAGGATTTGATCGCACTGCAGGCGCAGATGGCGGCGAAAATACGCCAGGAGTTGCTGCCGGTGCTGGGCGTGGGCGGCGAATTTCTCGATACCGGCACGCGGCCGAAAAATGCCGAGGCTTACGATCTCTATCTGCACAGCCTGGCGTTGCCGCACGATCCCGGTCCGAACAAAGATGCGATTGCAGTTTTAGAGCATGTGGTCGAAGTGGATCCCACCTACGCGCCCGCGTGGGAGCAACTGGGATTGCGTTGTTACTATGACGCTGATTATTCCGACGGCGGCGAGCCCATGTTTCAGCGCTCGAACAAAGCGTATGAGCGCGCGATCGAACTGGATCCCAATCGCCTGGTTGCGGTCGGACAACTGATCGCCAATCACGTTGAGCGAGGGGAACTCGGCGCGGCATACCAGCAAGCGCTGGCGCTCGTGAAACGCCGTCCCGAAAGCGCGCAAGCGCATTTCACCCTGGGGTATGTGTATCGCTACGCGGGCATGCTCAGCCAATCGACCAACGAATGCAATATTGCGCTTGGACTTGACCCGGTGAACTATACATTCCGCTCGTGCGCGTGGGCGTTCATGGAGTTGGGAAAGACGGAGCGGGCGCGGGAATTTGTGCGTCTGGATGCCGGTTCGGAGTGGGCGGCGTATATGCTTCCATCGATACTCTTGCGCGAAGGGAAAGTTGCCGAAGCGCGCGAGGCGGTAAAGCATATGTCGAACACGCCGCGTTATCATCGCGATCTGTTGGAGGCGTGCCTCGGACTGCGACCGGCAGCCGATCTCGACCGCATGGCGCAGGAAGCGGAAACCAGTTTGCCGGCCGAGCCCGACGCCGAAACTTGGTATTATCAGGGAGCAATCTTCGCCTACTGCGGCAAGAAGCAAGCCGCCTTGCACATGCTTCAGAGCGCAGTGGAGCAGAACTATTGCGCGCACGAAAATCTGCTTTCTGATCCTCTGCTCGCGAAGCTTCGTACAGATACAGCATTTGACAAAGTGTTAACCGCGGCGGGCGCCTGCCAGGAGGCGATGCAACACTCCGCCAACACACCATAAAACGCAATTAGTATTCGAAGCAGCAAGGCCGAAGCTGCTACAATTTCGCTGGCGAAAATGTTCCACTTCCCCTAACTACTCCCGGAAGAATCTCCCAAAAGGATATCTCATGATTTCCAAACTAAGAATTTTTGCGTTCATTCTTGTTGCCTGCGCGATTGCCTGCGCATGTCTCGCGAAGGCGCAGCAACCCGAACCCGGCCGTCTGCTGCTGTTCCCCGATATTTATAAGGACAAGATTGCCTTTGTGTATGGCGGCGATCTCTGGCTTGGTTCGAGTTCGGGAGGCGAGGCCCGTCGCGTCACTTCGAACCCTGGGCGCGAACTCTTCCCCAAGTTTTCGCCGGATGGGAAGTGGCTGGCATTCACCGCCCAATACGATGGGAACTTCAACGTTTACGTAATGCCATCCGATGGTGGTCAACCGAAGCAACTGACCTTCTACCAGGGCGCGGCGCACCCGCTCAGCGACCGCATGGGCGTGCTCAACGAAGTGATCGGTTGGACGCCGGACAGCAGAAACGTTGTCTTTCTTTCGCGCCGCTTCGCGTCGAATGGCTGGAGCAAACGGCCGTCTACGGTGAGCCTGGACGGTGGACTGCCCCAACCCATGCCGATGCCTGAAGGCGGACTGCTCTCGTTTTCCGGGGATGGCACAAAGATCGCATACAACCGGATCTTCCGCAATTTTCGACAATGGAAGCGCTATACCGGGGGTATGGCGCAGGAAATTACGATCTACGACGTGAAGAATAACGCGGTGGATCAGGTAATTCCGCACACGGATTATACGGATACGTTTCCGATGTGGCACGGCAACACAATCTATTTCACGTCTGATCGCGGGCCTGAACACCGACTTAATATCTATAGTTATGACACGGAGAGCAAGCAAGTCGCGCAACTTACTAAGTTCGATTCGTTCGACGTGATGTGGCCGAGCCTTGGGCCGGATGCAATTATTTTTGAAAACGGCGGTTATCTGTATACCTTCGATCTGCAGAGCCGACAGCCAAAACAGTTGACTGTCTATGTGAATGCGGACCGTGATCGCGCCATGAAGCATTGGGAGAATGCCAGCCATCAAATCACCGACTTCGATATCTCTCCCGATGGAAAACGCGCCGTATTCGCGGCACGCGGAGAGGTGTTCACCGTTCCGGCGAAGGAAGGCAGCATTCGCAATCTGACAAATTCTCCCGGCGTGCGCGAGCAAAAAGTGGCTTGGTCGCCGGATGGAAAATGGATCGCCTACGTTTCCGACCGCACGGGTGAAGATGAAATCTACATTACTCCGCAGGATGGACAGGGACCGGAACAGCAAATCACCAGCGGAGACACGGGCTTCATGCTTCAGCCGGCCTGGTCGCCCGACAGTTCGAAGATTGCGTGGGGCGATCAGAAACTAAGATTGTTGTGGGTCGACATCAAAGATAAAAAACCGGTCCTCGTGGACACTGCCAAGTACTTCGGCGAGATTCAGAATTACTCATGGTCGCCCGACAGTAAGTGGTTGGCCTACGACAAGAACTTAAATACCGGCCTATCTGTCGTCTATCTCTACGGGTTAGATGACCGCAAGATCACTCCTGTAACCTCGCCTCTTAGCAATAGCTTTGCGGCGGTGTTCGATCCCGGCAAGCGATACTTATACTTCCTCTCAGATCGCGACTTTAACGAGGTGCTGGGTAACATCGACTTCGAGTTTGCAAACCCCAAAACAACACGGGTTTACGTGGTCACGTTGACAGCGGATGAGCCTTCGCCGTTCCCGGCGTTGAGCGACGAGGTGAAGGTGAAGAGCGAAGAGCCGGCTGCCCAAACGCCGGCGCCCGAAGAGGAAGGCAAGAATAAGAAGAACGCGAAGCAGACACCGGGCAAGAAGCAAGAGGAGAACAAGGCTGAAGAGAAAACTGCCGAAACCGAGAGTAAGGAACCACCAAAGGTTTTTAAGATCGACCTCGATGGTATCCAGAACCGGATCGTAGCGCTGGCCGTGCCGCCGGCCCAGATCCGCGCCTACGACGCGTCGAAAGATGTCATCTATTACTCGACCGCACCGGTCCAGGGATTGTCGGGTCCACTTCCGGGAGAGAGTCCGGCAATTCATGCCTACGATCTGAAGGAACATAAAGACAAGGTTCTGTTAGAGGGCGCCAATCATTTCGCGCTTTCGCACGATGGATCGAAGTTGCTGTATCGCGGCGAGGGTGACGGCCCCTCCGGAATTATCGACGCCAAGCCGCCGGACTCGCCGCACAAGGTTGGTGACGGCGCGCTCAAACTCGATACCATGCGGGCTGAAGTCGATCCTCCGCTGGAGTGGAAGGAGATGTACGACGAGGTGTGGCGCCAGGAGCGCGATTACTTCTTTGAGGCATCTATGAATGGAGTGGATTGGCCGAAGGTCAAAGCGCAATACGCGCAATTGCTTCCTTATGTGGCCGATCGTTACTCGCTGACTTACATCATGGCCCAGATGATTGCGGAGTTATCAAACTCCCACACTTATGTTGGCGGTGGCGATTATCCCGACCTGCATCCTGTGAACGTAGGATTGCTGGGCACGGACTACGAGGTCGACAGTGCGAGCGGCTTGTACCGATTCAAGAAAATCTTTAACGGCGAGAATTGGGATCCGCAGACACGCTCTCCGCTCACTGAGCCGGGCGTCAATGTCAAAGAGGGCGATTACCTGATTGCGATCAACGGACGAGGGTTGCGCGCTCCGCAGACGCCGGATGAATTGTTGACGAACACGGCCAACGAAGTAGTTACTCTCACAGTAAATTCAAAACCCGCGGCTGATGGCGCGCGCAAAGTGGTGGTCAAGCCGATTGCCGACGAATACAGCCTGCGCATGCTGGACATGATCGAGACCAACCGCAAAAAGGTGGATGCGGCCAGCGGCGGCCGTATCGGCTATGTTTACCTGCCCGACATGGGCGAGTCGGGTCTCAACGAGTTCGTCAAGCAATACTTTCCGCAGATTCGCAAAGAGGGCATCATCTTCGACGTTCGCTACAATGGCGGCGGTTTCGTGGACGAACTCATTTTTGCGCGGCTGCGGCGGATACTCTCCGCTATGGATTCAGCCCGTAACTGGGAATCAAACACTGTTCCGGCGAATGTGTTTCATGGATACATGGCCTGTGTGACCAATCAAATGGCCGCATCCGACGGAGACATCTTCAGTTATATGTTCAAGCAATATAAGTTAGGACCACTTATCGGCGAGCGGACCTGGGGTGGAGTACGCGGCATCCGCGGGATGATGCCATTGATGGATGGCGGTTACATTTCGCGGCCGGAATTTTCGTTCTACGGCCTTGACAGCCAATGGGTTATTGAAAACCATGGCGTCGAACCCGATGTAGTGGTGGACAATCCTCCGGATGTGGTGGTGAAGGGACAGGATCCGCAGTTGGAAAAAGCCATCGAAATGCTGATGCAGAAGATCAATGCGAACCCCAAGAAACTGCCGCCACGGCCTCCAGATTTGCCGGCCTATCCCTCAGGCCCGGGAATGTGATGCTGCGCGTGTGAAGAATGGGGCTCTCGCCCATTCTTCACACCCGTTTTTCCGATCGGGGACCACGCAGGAGTTTAGGGTGGAGGACTCTTCTCGAGATAACTAATAGTTGCCAACCGACCGGTCGGTCTGTTATCATCGCGTCTACTTTTTGCAGTCCGACAACGTGATGACAGATAAGAAAAGTCCTGTTAATAGGCAGGGCGAAACGAGGACCGGGGCAAGCATTCTTTGGGAATGCCTGGAACGGGAAGGTGTGAAGCACGTCTTTGGCTATCCCGGCGGAGCGATTCTGCCGGCTTACGACGCACTGAAGCACAGCAGGATTCATCACGTGCTGGTGCGCCACGAGCAAGGCGCAACCCATATGGCCGACGGCTACGCGCGCGCCAGTGGAGAGGTGGGCGTTGCCGTTGCAACCTCCGGGCCGGGCGCCACCAATATGGTTACCGGAATCGCCACGGCCATGCTCGATTCGTCGCCGATTGTCTGCATCACGGGGCAGGTAGGAAGCAAGCTCATTGGGTCTGACGCTTTCCAAGAAACCGACATCACCGGCGTAACGCTGCCGGTCACCAAACACAATTATCTGGTTACGCACGCCGGCGAAGTGGCGCGCACGATTCGCGAAGCTTTCTACGTAGCCCGCTCCGGGCGGCCGGGACCGGTGCTGGTCGATATAACTAAGGATGCGCAGCAGAGCACCTGCGCATTCAACTGGGAAGAGGCCAAACCGCAACTGCCGGGTTACCGTCCCGACCTTTCGCCAGCCCGGAAGGAATATGAGCGTGCATTGGAATTGATCCACAACTCGAAACAGCCGGTCATTCTCGCCGGTCACGGCATCATTGTCTCTGGAGCAATGCACGAGGTGCGCGACTTTGCCGAACGCGCCGGGATTCCGGTGGCGATGACTCTGCTCGGCTTGGGCGCGTTTCCTGCGTCCCACCCGCTTAACCTGGGCATGATGGGCATGCACGGCGAGGCTTGGGTGAACCACACCATCCAGGAGGCCGACCTGCTGCTGGCTTTCGGCATGCGCTTCGACGACCGCGTCACCGGCAACCTAAAAAACTACGCGTCTCACGCGAAGAAGATTCACATCGAGATCGATCCCGCCGAGATCAACAAAAATGTCAAAGTCGACGTGCCGCTGGTCGGGGATTTGCGCGGAGTTTTGCTGGAGTTGATGCCTCACGTTGAGTCGATCGACCGCAGCGAGTGGCTGGATTCGATCGACAAACTGAAGGGCGACTCCGCTGTGCGCGACATTCAGAATCTGCCCGACAGTGGCCACCTCTACGCGGCCCATGTGATCAACGATTTGTGGCATGAGACGCGCGATGCGAACACCATCGTTGTCACCGACGTCGGGCAACATCAGATGTGGGAAGCGCAATATTACAAGCATGAACATCCGCGCTCGCTGATCACCTCGGGCGGGCTGGGCACGATGGGGTTCGCGCTGCCCGCGGCCATCGGTGCCAAGGTTGCTTGCCCTGATGCTGAAGTCTGGGTCGTCGTCGGCGACGGCGGATTCCAAATGACCATGTGCGAACTGGCGACCATTGTGCAGGAAAACCTGAATATCAACATCGCCATCATCAACAATGGCTATCTCGGCATGGTGCGGCAGTGGCAGGAATTTTTCTACGACCGCAACTATGCCGCCACGCCTCTACTGAATCCGGATTTCGCGCGCTTAGCGGAAGCCTACGACATTCGCAGCATGACCGTCTCGGAGCGTTCCGGCGTCATTCCTGCCGTGCAATCGGCGCGGCAACACGATGGGCCGGTGCTGATTAATTTCAGGGTGGAGCAGGAAGACACGGTGTATCCAATGGTGGCGGCCGGAGCGGCATTGCACGAGATGATCCGGCGGCCGAGCGCGATTGTTGAGACGGCCGAGGACGAATAGAGGCACGGAATCATTGAGTGATTCATTCATTAAGACATTGAAAGCAATGACTCAATACCTTAATGATTCAATAGCTCGATCAAACTTATGCTGAATACCTTCATGGTGTATGTCGAAAATAAGCCCGGAGTTCTCACCCGCGTGGCTTCGCTGTTTCGCCGGCGCGCCTTCAACATCGATTCGCTGACCGTTGGACGCACGGAGAAGCCCGAGGTCTCGCGCATGACCATTACCGTCGAGGCCGACGACGATCAGGCCCGCCGCATCGAAGCCAATCTCTATAAACTCGTGAATGTGCTGCTGGTCGAGAACATCACCAACCAACCTGCCATTTGCCGCGACCTCGCCATGATTCGCGTAGCCGCCACGCACGATGCGCGCTCCCACGTGCTTGAGCTCGCCAATGTGTTTCGGGCGCGGGTCGTCGATGTGGCTCCCGAATCGCTGACCATCGAAATCACCGGCGCTGAAGACAAAATCGACGGACTGCTCGAAGTGCTGCGCCCCTATGGCGTTCTGGAAATGGTGCGCACCGGTATCGTGGCCATGCGGCGTGGCAGCAAGTCGGCCGACGCCGCTTGCATCATAGGAGGCAGTGTGCAAGATGCCAGCCAGCCTGCTGCTGCCGGTGACAGTGTTTCCTATTCCGTTTAAAACCGCCGAATCTCGAAAAACAGAAGTGTAGTCAGGCATTTCCCAATACGTCCATCGGAGACTGCCCCCAAATGACGGGTGGACCAATGTCCCGATTCCGACGCACATTCCTGTCAGTCGTTGTTCCACGACGAGTCGAAAGGTTCCTCCTACGGCCTCATGGTTGCGCCTTAGGTTCTTGATCTACTCGGAGAAGGAAATACCAGCCCTCTCGCACTTTTGCACTCAAGCGAGCGACCAGCTGTGCCGATGGAGCAAGTATTCGCCATGAACGATTCCGACGACATTGTTAAAGAGTTCTTAGTCGAGAGTTACGAGAATCTCGACCGTTTAGACCGGGACTTGATTACCTTGGAGAAGAATCCCGACGACGGCGAGATCCTGGCCAGCATTTTCCGCACCATTCACACCATCAAAGGCACGTCAGGTTTCCTCGCCTTCGACAAGCTGGGAGCGGTGGCCCACGTCGGTGAAAACCTGCTGGGTCGCCTGCGCGACGGCCAGCTCAGGCTGGATCGCGAAATCACCAGCGCTCTGCTGGCGATGGTTGATGCCGTTCGCCAGATGCTCGGGAGTATCGAAGCCACTGGCGGCGAGGGTGAACGTGACGACGGCAAACTGATCACCCGATTGACTCGCTTGCAAAGTGCCCCCGAGGCGTCGAGCAAGAGCGAGTCGAGCAAGAGCGGTCGGGTGAACCATGAACTGAACCATGAACTGAAAAAGGACGAGCCAGAAATGGCTGAGCCAGCTCGAGAACGGGCCGCAGCCGCTTCAGCCGGTGCATCGCGCAAAGCATCCTCTCCAAGCATCGGCAGTGCGACCGCCGGCATCGGCGCACCCGCATCGGACGAGGCCAAGCCGGTCGCGGACAAGAAGAAACCTGCCGGCCCTCCACCGGACGAAATTGCAGTGGAGCCGCTGGCGGCGCAACTCGCGGAGACGGCGGAGACACCACGCGCACAGGCTGCGACCGGACAAAGCGCCGTAGACCGTACGATCCGGCTCGACGTTGGTTTGCTCGACCAGCTGATGAACCTAGTAGGAGAACTGGTGCTGGCGCGCAATCAAATTCTGCAATTCGCCAATAGCACCGAAGAGAGCGGGCTGCTTGCCACCAGCCAAAGGCTCAACCTGATCACCAGCGAGCTGCAGGAGGGCGTGATGAAGACCCGCATGCAGCCGATCGGCAACATCTGGAGCAAGTTCCCGCGCACCGTGCGAGACCTCGCAGTCGGGTGCGGCAAGCAGGTGCGCGTTGAGATGGAAGGCAAAGAGACCGAGCTCGACAAGACGTTGATCGAAGCCATCAAAGATCCCCTCACTCACCTGGTGCGGAATACCGTCGATCACGGCATCGAACGCCCCGAAGTGCGCCAGGCGGCGGGGAAAAATCCCGAGGGCCGTCTCTCGCTGCGTGCCTTTCACGAAGGCGGACAGGTCAACATCGAGATCGCCGACGACGGCGCCGGTCTCAGTCAGGAGCGCATCCGCAACAAAGCGCTGCAAAAGGGCCTGATCACCGCCGACCAGGCCGGCCGCCTCAACGATCGGGAAATCGTGAATCTGGTTTTTCTCCCTGGCTTTTCGACCGCCGAAGTCGTCACCAACGTCAGCGGGCGTGGCGTTGGTATGGATGTAGTGAAGACGCACATCGAAAAAATCGGCGGTGCCGTCGAGCTGCAATCGAAGCCCGGTCATGGCGTGATGGTTCGCATGAAAATTCCGCTGACTCTCGCCATCATCCCCGCCCTCATTGTTACGAGCGGCGGCCAGCGCTATGCCGTCCCACAGGTCAGCCTGCTCGAACTGGTTCGCCTGGAAGCCGGCGCTGATCGGCAGGGAATCGAAAGGATTCATGGCGCGCCCGTCTACCGCCTCCGCGGTCGGCTGCTGCCTCTCGTTTATTTGAAGCGGGAACTCGAATGGAACGCCAAACTCCCAGACGCCGCGGCTGCGGGCGAACCAGAAGCGTCGAACGCCGCAACCTCGGCGCCCGCAACCGAAAAAGCCTTGGACCACGCCGTGAATATCGTTGTGCTCGAGGCCGAGGGCCGTCAGTTTGGGCTGGTGGTGGACGAGATCAACGACACGCAGGAGATCGTGGTCAAGCCGCTCGGCCAGCATCTGAAGAACATCAGCGTCTACGCTGGAGCGACCATCATGGGCGACGGCAAAGTGGCTTTGATTCTGGACGTAGTTGGCCTCGCCGAACGCGGCGGCATTCTCACCGAAGGCCAGGGACGTGCAGCCGCCGAAGCGGCGCAAGCGACCGCGGAAAGCGCCGCCGGAAAACAAAAACTGGTGCTCTTTGCTGGCCGCGCAGGATCGCGCATGGCGGTGCCCCTCAACCTGCTGGCGCGTCTCGAAAACATTCCCGGAGCGCAGGTGGAACGCGCTGGCAATCAGTGGGTAACACAGTATCGCGGGCAGATTTTGCCGCTAATCCGTGTCACGCATGCGCTCGAAGAACGGCGCGGCCTGGCATCCCGTGACGACGTACTTTCGTTGCCGACTAAGGACATGTTCCAGGTGCTGGTGCTCGAAAGCGAAAATCAGTCCTTTGGGTTGGTGGTGAACCAGATCCTCGACATCGTGGAAAGCGCGCTCGAACCGCAATCTCCTGCGACGCGGGCTGGCGTCTTGTATTCCTCGGTGATCGCCGACCGGGTAACCGAGTTATTGGATGTTCCTGCGCTTTGGCGTGTCCGAGAGGCCTATGAGCCGCCCACGGCCGACGCAGCTGGGAGCTAACGAGGAAGTAACGCTGAGAGGAATCCAACCTCAGCTAAGAGCCAAGAGCTAAGAACTGAGACCTCAGACCTGAGACCTGAACTTTATGACCAGCGCCCGTCAATTCTGCACCTTTTACCTGAATCACCTGCTCTTTGGAGTCGAGTCGCAAAAGATTCAGGAGGTGGTCACCTATCGCGAGCTGCGACCGGTTCCTTTGGCCGCCCCGGTGGTGGCTGGCTTGATGAACCTGCGCGGACAGGTAGTCGTCGTCCTCGAACTGCGCCGCCAGCTGGAGCTGCCGGAACGTCCCGCCAATCAGGCGCCGGTCTGCCTGGTGGTGCGCGGAGCCGACGGATTGGTGTGTTTGCTAGCCGACGAAGTCGGCAACGTGGTGGAGGTGGAAGACGAGACCTTTGAGCCCTCGCCCGAAACGCTCGCTCCACGGCTGCGCTCGGTGATCGTCGGTGTGCACAAGCTGGAAGGCCAGTTGATGCACGTTCTCGACACCGACCGTGCGTGCGAGGGGCAGACGAGTGGCGCCTGAATGCGACGGGAGCCCAAGAACAGCGCGAAGCAACTTCTCAGTCGTGGGATTTGGAGGAAAAGATGAAGAAGATGAGCATTAAGGCAAAGTTAGCGGCAGGTTTTGGCGTGTTGCTTGTGATCCTGGCGACAATGGGCGCGGTCAGCTATTTCTCGGTGCAAAAACTGAGCGATCTTTCTGCGCTGGCAGACAAGAAGGCTAAGGCGAGGTTCCTGGCGAGCTCGGTCCATGTCGAAATTAACAACCAGAAGGTTGCCATCCGCAGCTTTATTCTCTCAGGCGACGAAGACCAGATAGCCAAGGACGAGCAGGCCAGGAGCAGAGTTAGCGAAGACCTCGCCAAGATTGACGAACTGGTGACTAGTGACGAGGGCAAGCACTTGTCCGCCGAGCTCCGCCAGCAGACGGAAGCCTACCAAAACCTGGTGGTGGAGGTGACCCAGCTTCGGCGCGCCGGAAAGATGAAGGAAGCTACCGATGTGCTCCTGGGCTCGCAGTCAAACACCCTGCGCACCGCGCTCGATAAGACGCTCGAAGACTTCGTGGAATTGCAAAACAAACTCATGGCGGCCGCCCGTGACCAGCAAACCGCCACCGAGTCTCGGACTACCTTTTGGATTCTAGGTCTGGCGATAGCAGGCGTGGCCGTCGGCTTTGTGGTGGCAACCTTCGTTGGCCGCGAGATTTCGGGGAGCATCTCGAGAATGGTGGCCATGATCGAGCAAATTGCCGCCAACAACCTGGCTGTCGCCGATATGGAAATCACCTCCCAGGACGAGATGGGCAAGGCTGGCATCTCGCTCAATGGAATGAAGAACAGCCTGCACGGCGTAATTCGCACCATCCTCGATACCGCAGAACAGCTAGCAGCGGCGACCCAAGAGCTTTCCTCGACCAGCCAGCAGATCACCGCAAATTCCGAAGAGACGACGGCGCAGTCGAAGGTGGTGTCCGAAGCCAGCGGTCAAGTAGACACCAATTTACAGACGCTCTCCTCGGGCGCCGAGGAGATGAATACCACCATCGCCGAGATTGCCAAGAACGCGACTGAGGCGGCGCGGATCGCAGGCGAGGCCGTTGCCGCTGCGGAATCGGCCAACGAGACGGTGACGAAGCTGGGCGAATCGAGCGCCGAAATTGGCAAGGTGATCGAAGTGATTACGTCCATCGCGCAGCAGACGAACCTGCTGGCGTTGAATGCGACCATTGAAGCGGCGCGTGCCGGAGAAGCGGGTAAAGGATTCGCGGTGGTGGCGAACGAGGTGAAGGAACTGGCGAAGCAGACGGCGAAAGCGACCGAAGAGATCCATCAGAAGATCGCGGTGATCCAGGAGAACACGGGCGGAGCTGTGGGAGCGATTGGCGGGATCAAGGGAGTGATCGACAAGGTCAGCCATATTTCGACGGTGATTGCGACCGCGGTCGAAGAACAGACGGCGACGACCAGCGAGATGGCGAGGAATGTCGCGGAAGCGGCGCGAGGAGCGACGACGATCTCGTCGAACATTAAAGGCGTAGCCGATGCGGCGCAGAACACGTCGACGAATGTGGGAGAAGCGCAGACGGCGACCGAGCATTTATCGAAGATGGCGAACGAACTGCGCGATCTGGTCGGCCGATTCAAGGTCGACGAGAGACGGAGCACTATAGCGCCATCGAGAAAAGCTCGCGCTGCTGCTGCGCGTTAAGAATGCCTGGGCAGCAGGACTCTAAGCAAGACACATGAAGCCATATCGCATACTCATCGTCGACGATTCGGCGGTCATTCGCAAGGTGCTCAGCAATCTGCTGGCCTCCGACCCTGAGATCGTGGTCGCGGGCACGGCGGGAAACGGTCATCAGGCGCTGGCGCGCATTCCAGACACAAACCCCGATCTGATAACCCTCGACATCGAAATGCCGGGATTGGACGGTCTGGAGACCCTGGTTGAGATTCGCAAGCTGTATCCGAAACTGCCGGTGATTATGTTCAGCTCTCTTACTGAGCGCGGCGCAAAGGCAACCCTCGATGCGCTGGCGCGGGGCGCCAGCGACTATGTCACCAAACCATCGGTGAGCCGGGGTTCGGATGGTTCGCGCGAGCAGGTACAGGAAGAGCTGATTCGTAAGATCAAGTCGCTGTGCGCAGTGC
The DNA here is from genome assembly GCA_030038475.1 of Terriglobales bacterium. GTDB lineage: Bacteria > Acidobacteriota > Terriglobia > Terriglobales > Acidobacteriaceae > Acidiflorens. The sequence goes on from JASHOU010000083.1 coordinate 13,071, forward strand.
GTGTGCCACATCCACAGCCTGCGCCAATTCCACCACCGATCTCGTCACGCTCGCAGTCGCGAATTGACGTGGTTGCCATCGGCACGTCGACCGGTGGCCCGAATGCCCTCGGTGTGGTGATGCCGCAATTTCCCGCGGATTTTCCCGTACCCATCGTAATTGTGCAGCACATGCCACCGCTGTTCACGCGCCTGCTCGCGGAGCGACTCAACAACCTGACCCGGCTCGAGGTGCGCGAAGGCAAAGCAGGAGAAAAACTGCAGCGTGGTCAAGTCTGGATTGCGCCCGGTGACCATCACATGACGGTGGTTCGCAGCGGCACTGATTTTGTGTTGGGCATCAACCAGGATCCCCAGGAAAATTCCTGTCGGCCCGCGGTAGATGTGCTGTTTCGTTCGGTGGCTCACAGCTACGGGGCGAATGCCATGGCTGTGGTGCTTACCGGTATGGGCTCCGACGGCACTCGCGGCTCTGCGGATATCCGGCAAGCAGGCGGCGAGATCATCGTGCAAGACGAACCAACATCGGTGGTTTGGGGTATGCCAGGCAGCATTGTCGCTGCCAGCCTCGCCGATCGTATATATCCTCTAGCCGAAATCGGGCCGGAAGTGGTGCGAAGAGTAGCAATGCGGAGGGCCTTGGGCGCCGCGCGTCCGTGAGCCTAAGAGATATGGCCATCGCGACCGACAAAGCACCCCCTGCCGTGCCTGCAGACTCCCGCGCGGCCGATCCGGTATACCTCAGAATCCGGGATCTGATTTACAAAATCTCCGGCATTTATCACTCCGAGGAGAAGCTTTATCTCTTGATCTCACGCTGTGCGCGCCGCATGAGCGCGCTCGCGGTCACCAATCCGGCAGAGTATTTGGAACACCTGACTACACGCGGAAACCGCGATGCCGAGCTGCGCCTGCTGTTGAACGAAATCACCATTGGCGAAACCTACATGTTCCGCCATCCCGCACAGTTGGATGCACTACGCAATGTAATCTTTCCTCAAATCCTGCAAAGCAAGGGTTCGGTTGGCCTGAAACGTATGCGCCTCTGGAGCGCGGGTTGCTCGACCGGGGAAGAGCCGTACACGCTGTCCATGTTTCTTCTCGAAGAAAAAAACAAGCTGCTCAATGGCTGGAGTTTCGACATTCTGGCCAGCGATTTGAACGATAACTCGTTGGAGGCGGCGCGCGCCGGCATCTATGGCGAATATGCCCTGCGCAGCACCAGCGACACATTGCGCAGAAAATACTTCAAAGACGCGGGCGAGCAGAAGCTCCAGGCCAACGAACTACTCAAATCGCAGATTCGTTTCGAACGCGTCAACCTTCGTGACGACAACAAAATGTTATTCCAGAAAGGCATGGATCTGATTTTTTGCTGTAATGTCCTCATCTACTTCGACCTGGCTTCGAAGCGCCGCGTCGTGCAGCACTTTTATGCCAATCTAGTGCCGGGTGGCTACCTTTTTCTGGGACATGCCGAATCGCTGTTCCAGGTTGACGATGCATTCCATCTGGTCCATTTTCCGGGAACGACGGCGTATTGGAAACCGAGCGGAGCCAAAAAATGAAGCCCCAATTGCGTGCGCAACTGCTGGAGGAAATCAAGAAGGTGGACGCCATTTCTGCCGCTCCTGCGATTCTGCAGCCGCTGCTGGAGCTGATGAGATTGCCTTCGGAGCGAATCAGCATTGAAAAAGTGGTGGAGTTGGTATCTTACGATGGGGCCATTGCGGCGCAATGTCTGCGCCTGGCAAATTCTCCCTTCTTTGGCAGGCGCCAGACCGAAACTGTGCGCTCGGCAGTCATGGCTTTGGGCCTTGAGAGAGTGCGCTCGACGCTATTCGGTCTATGCCTGAATCGAGTGGTTCCAAAAGATAAGTGGGTAATCGAACCCGACGCCTTCTGGCGGCATTCGCTCGGCTGCGCCCTGGTTACGCAGCGAATGGCAAAGAAAATCGAATATCCACAACCGGAAAAAGCTTACCTGGCCGGATTGTTGCACGACCTTGGGTTTCTCATGAACTCGGTCCTTTATACGGAGAAATTTCGAGAGTGCCTCCGCCACGCCGCCGCCGAGCACGCGCCCTTGCACGTTATTGAGGAGCAGATTCTAGGATTTACTCACTGCGAGAGCGGACAGCTTCTCCTGGAACATTGGGACTTGCCCACAGAGTTGGCGGCCGCGGCTGGTTGCCATCACGATGTAAGGCTTCTGCCGACTGCTGGAGCGCTGGCCTGCCTGGTTCATCTCGGCGATCTGCTGTGCCGCGTGCGCTATTTGGGCTACGGCTACGATGAGATCATGGGAGTTGAACTGGGTGGCGATGCGGCGTGGCAGATTCTGGTGACCACTTATCCCGCGCTGGGAAATATGGATTTGTTTCGTTTTACCATCGATATCGATGGAGCCATGGAGCAGATCGTAGCCACTGTCGATTCGGTGTTTGGAAACAAGACGATCACAGCCGCGACATGATTCTTGGCCGACGAAAAATCGGCCAAAAAGAAAAACGCCTTGAGCGGTGAAGCTCAAGGCGCTTCCGGCAGCCCTCCCCCAGAACTGCCAAACCACGTGTCCATCCTATGTCCGTTTGGCCGCACTGTAAATGTCACTTACGTAATGTAAAGTTTGCAAAGGGGTACTCCCGAAATCGTGCACTAAGGTAACGTTACTTAGCGAAAACACTGGCAGTAGAAGTTATTTGGTTGTCAGCTGGAAGGGAATCGAAAAGACAAGAGAACAGAAGTAGAGACAGAAAAATCGGAAGATGAGAGAGCAGGAAGCTCTGCCGTTTCACCAGAATCAGGCCTTGCAGATTACTTTACTTCCCAGGTTTTCCCCCCGTCTGCGCTGCGCCATACCGCGTGATCTGCGGTGGTAAGAACAATCTCTTTGGTGCTGCGGAAGTCAATATAACTTACATCGGAAGTAAGTCGCTCTATCGGCCGGTAAAGTTGGATGATGGAAGGTTGAACTTGTATCCAACTTACCCCATTGTCGGCAGAGTGAAAGAGCGTTCCGGCCTGGCCGCCAGCCCAAACGTCATCGTCAAGACTGGCGTAACATAGCAAAGGACGGTCGGCGCGCAATGCGGTTTGCCAATTCCGGCCGCTATCCAGAGAACGCTGCAGTAAGCCTGCGGCAATGGTCCAGCTAACATTGTGCGGTGTTAAGGTCGGGCGCGGTGCGGGAGCCAATTTCGCGCCAGATACTGCATTGCTCCGCACCGCAATCGTCCCGGGGACAACAACGCTGTCGGTTTTCTGTTGAGTAATTTCCTCGGCGTTCACTTCGACGTTCTGTTCCTCGGCCGCGCTGGGCGCCGGCTTCGCCTTTTCAACCGGTGGCGCCTCATTCCGCGCCAGCAGAGATTCCGCCTCTGGCGGCGCAAGCTGTTGAGCTTTCAACGTACTGGCTAACTCCATTTGCGACTGTGGCGGCGTTTTGCCAGGCTCAGCAGTATTTGCCGGCCGTGATGCTAACCGCTTTGCCATCGGGGTTGAAGACGCGACGGAGGACGGCGTAATCGGCGTTAACGTAGTAGGCGACGATGCGACTGAAGACGACGAGATCGATGATGGCGGAACTGACGTAGACGCGGTCAAAGTGTCGGAACTAGACACACCTTCAGACGACCGGTTTGCTTCAGGCGGCAGCTGTTGGCTCACCTTTCCCGGATGCAATACGAGCACCGACGCAACCACAACAACACAGGCTCCGAGCGCAGCCCAGCGCAGATGGGAAAAGACAAGTAGCTTCGCCCAGACAGGCTTCGTCCATGTGATCGTGTTCTTGCCCGCCCGCGCGGAGACTGCCACGGCCCCCGTTTCCTCAGTTTCGTCCGCTACTGCCGCCGTAATCTCTGTTGCCGGCATTGCCAGAGCAAGCACCTCGCGGCAATCTCCACACTGTGCCAGGTGCTCGAGCATAAGGTCGCGCTCCTTCGGCAAAAGCGCCTGCTCGGCAAACGCAGCCAGCAAGTCGAGGTCAGGATGCGGTTGATCAGAGCCGGCTTGATGGGGCAAAGCGGCCCGCAGCCGGTCATGCACGATTTTGGGTACTTCGGTCATTCTTTTGGTCTCGCCCGCTCTCAGTCGGTGCTTCCGTCGCCAACGCCCCGGGCCGGAATCCTTCTACTATTAGGGAACGTTTTCACCCCTTAATCTTGCGCCAGCCGCGAGCGCAGATTTATCTGCAGGTCGCGCACATCGGTCTCCAGAGCCTCGGCAGCCTGAGCATGGCTCATTCCCTGCGTTCGCAGCCCGGCCAGAATCCGCTTCCGGAGCCCGTTTGCCAGCCGGTCAAGCCGGCGGCTGACGCTCGATTCGTGCAATCCCAGCATGGCTGCAATCTCGGCCAGCGTTCGCCCATCCAAATAATAAGAGGCCAGGGTAAACCGATCCTCCGGCGAAAGCTCCGCGAGCGCCTCGTCGGTCGCTGCTTCCAGCCGCTGTTGAGAAATGCGATCCGCGCCGTGCGTAGGTTCCGCTGTCGCCACAAACTGCACGCCCTGTTCGGTCTGCTCTTCCAGACTGACCGTGCGTTTCTGCTTGCGATATCTATTGATGAATTCCTGCGCCATCACCGTGCGCAGCCAGCCTTCGAGCGAACCGCGGCCGGTATAGAACAGGAGCTTCGATTTGCGTCTTTCTTCAGGACCATTCATGCCGTACAGATCGGCAAACAGCGAATCGGCCAGCTCGGCGGCGTGCGCGGCATCTCGCGTAAGATGCAGCGCCATGCCATGCAGCTTCTGCCGGTAACGGCTGATGAAGTCCTGCCACGCTCGCTCGTTCCCTGCCGCACATGCCCGCGCCAGTGCCAATTCTTCCAGGCGCAGGCCGGCGCAAAAGTCGGCTCGCTTTTCCGAAGTAGGTTCCGAAGTAGGCTTCACGCCGGATTCCGCTGCGGCGCGGGACGAATGGACACCAGAATCGGAGACCAGTTCGCGCGAAAAATGCTTGCCCGAAATTTCATCCAGAATCGCCGCAAATCGCTCCACGCTCAAGCCATAAGCCGCCGCCCCGCTGCGTTCATACAGAGTCACAGCGGTAACCGTGTAACCGGATTGAGCTGACTTCGGCATGAACTCCTGGGACGGTACCACTCTAATGATGCTAGCAATTATTTAGACGCAAGGAATAGGAAATCGTACGTTCTGAAATCAGCGAGCAGAGAAAGACACTCCTGGAAGACTCGCGGTTGCACCCCCGGCACGCTCTCTCTTTGGCGTGCCGGGGTCGCGGTGCATCCAGAACGTCGCACTTACGCCAAGGAGAAAGTGTCCGACTAGCGGTGTCTGTACTACGCGGAGGCCCGGTTATGCGGCTCGTCGTCGTGGTTCTTGGGATCGCTTTATCTCTATTACCAGCGGGTGTAGGTCCGTCTCTCGCAGCCGGCGAGGTAGCCCCGGCATCGGGCTTTTCTCTACTCAACCCCATCCGCAGCGGCAACCTGACGGTTTTTCCCGTGGTCTCCAATAAGTCCTACGATACGGCCGTATTCCTCACTCTGGATGAGGGTCTGCGCGGCGGCGATGTGGTGGTGACCGAAGCCGGCCAAGCACGCGGCCTTATCCGCCGCCGTCCGGGCGAAATGCCAATCATCCATCCCATACGCGACGGGGAAGTAAATCGGTTAGTTCTGGTTAATAACTCGAAACGTCCGTTATTACTCCTTGCCGGCGAAATAGTTACTGGCGGCAAACAGGATCGTGTCATTGGTAAGGATCGCATCGTACCCGCAGAAAGCGATCCGGTTGACCTGAGCGTCTTTTGTGTTGAGCCCGGTCGATGGGTAGCGGCGAATGGCAAATACGAATTCAGCGGTGGCAGCGCTGCCGCAGTCTTCGCTTCACCCGGCGTGCGTGCGAGCGCCATGGCCGCCCAGAATCAGCAGCAAGTCTGGGACAACGTAGAAAAATCGAAGATAGCGATGGCGACGCTCGTTCCAGCTCCGGCTGCTGCCGAGGTGAATTCCACTACCTCTTACGCCCGCGTGATGGATAACAAAGAAGTGCAACAGAATATCGCTACCGTTGCCGAGCCGGTGCAGCGCAATTATGAAAGCGTCATCCGCCAACTCAAGGACAAGAATGCGGTGGGAGTCGTGGTCGCGGTCAATGGAGATATTGTCTGGGCTGACATTTTCGCGAGTACGCAGTTATTGGAAAAATATTGGCCCAAGCTGATTCGCTCCTATGCCGCCGAAGCGGTGGTTACTCGCGCCAAAGGCTCGGAAACCAATCTTACGGATGCGCAGCGGTTTCTCGACGAACTTGAAGGCCGTCACGAAACGGCCGAAACCGAGCCTGGCATTTATCGCCAGACGGAAATCACCGGCGACGGTTTCAAAGTTTTTGAGTTGCGGTCCTTGTTGCCGAAGACGGGCTTCGTGCTGCATGTCGCTAAGATGGCCGATTAAAGGTGACCGATTAAGATGGCCAAATAAAGATGGCCCATTGATGCAATCGTTCGCCGTTTTAACCTCACTCTCACCCCCCTACGCTCGCGACAATCCCTTGAGTACAACGTCATTGGCATCGTACGCCAGCTTAAGCGCGGGCAGTTCATCCCGCACAAACCATCGCACCTCGGCCGCATCGCTCGCGGCTTTGAGTTCCCCGCCAATCGGACGGCATAAAAAATCGATCAGCACGTAGTGGTATCGCACGCGGCCATCGTCGCCCTTGATCACGCGCTCATATACGCCCAGCATCTCGCCGGTCTCGACCACTAATCCCGTTTCTTCGCGAGCCTCACGTACCGCCGCGTCCCGCAGCGTTTCACCGCATTCGACGACGCCACCCGGCAGCGACCACTCGCCCAGCAGCGGCGCTTGCCCGCGGCAAATCAACAGAACGCGTCGCTCGTGGTTTGCTCGATCGTAGCTCTGACCACCATTGTTGCGGCCATCATCGACAATCACCGCGCCTACGCCCACCAGCGGAGATTCAGGGTGTTCACGTTTCATGCGGCAGCTCTCAACGCAAACAGTATAGGGTCATGGTCCGACATCTTCTGCGGCAACCGTTGACGCGGACACGCACCCAACTCCGAGAAAACATCGCAACGTCAGACACGATTACAATAATCACCATGGCGCTCGAGGAATACAAACGCAAACGGCGCTTTGAGGAAACGCCCGAGCCTCCGCCGAAAGTCGAAAAACAGTCGCGGCATCGCTTCGTTGTCCAATGCCACGCGGCCACCCGCCTGCATTACGATTTTCGCCTGGAGATGGAAGGCGTGCTCAAATCCTGGGCCATCCCCAAGGGTCCGTCGCTCGATCCCGCCGACAAGCGCCTGGCCATGCAGGTCGAGGACCACCCCGTCTCCTACTATGATTTTGAAGGTACGATTCCGCAGGGCAACTACGGCGGCGGTACCGTCATGGTGTGGGATGCCGGCACGTGGCAGCCGCTTTCGCCGGTGCCCGTCGATGGCGAGTATCTTCCCGGCATGGAAAAAGAAGCGGTCGAAATGCTCGACAAGGGCGATCTGAAGTTTCGACTAAAAGGCAAGCGGCTCAAGGGAGATTTCGCGCTCGTGCACATTAAGGGTCGCCGACCCGGAAGCAAAGGCACCGAATGGTTGCTGATTAAGAAAAAAGATAAAGAAGTGGTCGCGGGATTCGACATCGATGCTTACGACACCTCGGTTCTTACCGGCCGCACCATGGCGCAAATTGCTGGCGATCGTGGCTCGTCAGAATGGACGAGCAGCCGTCCCGCCTCGCGAGGAAGAGTCAAGGCCGCCTGGCTGGCTGACGCCATCGCGCGCGCCGATGCGAAACGAAAAGCTTCAACCGCGGAGAGCTCAGAGGGCGCTAAGAAAGCAAAAAAAAAAGCCTCGAAAGAAGTCGCGCCAGAAGTCCTAGCAAAGCTAGCTGATTCAAGAACTGCGGGTAACCGTCCCGCGGCCCAGGCGCTAACGGTCAAATCCAAACCCCAAAAAACCTCGGCCAAATCCGCGCCCTCTGTCCTAGCTCTCGCTGGCGCCGAGCAGCGGCCCATGCCTACGGTGATTCATCCCATGCTGGCCACTCCCGCAGAAAAGGCTTTCGATGATCCCGGCTGGTTGTTCGAAATCAAATGGGACGGTTACCGCGCCATCGCTTTTATCGTCGACGGCGGCCTGCGCCTGGTTTCGCGCAGTCAGAACGATCTCACCAAACAGTTTGCCGAACTCGGCAGCCTGCCGCAGTTCGTGAAAGCCGAGCGCGCCATCCTCGATGGCGAAATCGCCGCCCTCGATGACGAAGGCCGGCCCTCATTCAGCCTGATGCAGCAGCGCACGGGGTTTCAGCCGGGAGCAAAGCGCATGGGACATCGCGATGGCGTACCCATCATCTATTATGCGTTCGATCTGCTCTACCTCGATGGATTCGACGTGCGGCGCGTTGTGCTCGAAGAACGCAAGCGTGTGTTGCAGGAACGGATCGTTAGCCATGGGGCGGGCGATGGCGTAATTCATTATTCCGATCATTACGCGGAAAAAGGCCTCGATCTCTTCGCGGCGGCCAAACAGCGCGGACTCGAGGGCATTGTCGCCAAGAAACGCGACAGCGTTTATGAGGAGAAGCGCTCGCGCGAGTGGCTCAAAATCAAAATCACGCAGCGCCTGGAATGCGTCATTGGAGGTTACACCGATCCCGAAGGCAGCCGCGAGTACTTCGGCGCGCTCGTACTCGGGTTGTACGACCGGCAGAATCGCCTCATTCACGTGGGGCAGGTCGGCACCGGCTTCGATTATGCCGCGCTCAAAGACGTTTTCACCCGCCTGCAGCCGCTCGCCACGAAACAGAATCCGTTTTATGGCGAGATCGGCGGATTGCGCAAAGTTCACTTTGTGCGTCCGCAGCTCGTCGCCGAAATCAAATTCACCGAATGGACGCACGAAACCGCCGAAGGCGGCCTGAAGCTGCGCGCGCCAGTGTTCATGGGGTTCCGGGCTGACAAATCAGCGGAAGAATGCCGGCTGGAAAATGCGATCGCGAGCTAGGCGGGAACTTCGCGTTTGGAGCAGCTTCCGCTCATTTCGGTTCCTGATACAACCCGATCACATTCCCGGCTGGATCGCGGAATCTCGCGGTGATCTCGGGGGCATCTCCTCCGATCGGTTGCACGATCTCGCCGCCATTGGCGACGACCGCATCAACTGTCGCGGCCACGCTTTCGACCATTACATAAAGCAGAAGACCGGGCGTCGTCGCCGCCGGTCGTCCCACAACCCAGGTGCCGCTCACTTCGCCAACTCCATCATCAAACGCAGTAGAGCCATCGTTGCGTCGCCGAATATTCCATCCAAAGACGCGTCGATAGAATTCAGCTGAGAGTGCAATGTCGAGTGCAGGAATTTCGAGATAGCAAATCTTGCCGTTCCGCAAGGTAGGAGGCATGAAGGCGTTTCTTGAATGGCTTATTCTAATCCAGACTTGATGTTACTGCCGCGGAGCGTAGTATCCACGCCGGGCGCGAACCTGCAGATCTTTTTTCACTGAGGTGATCTCGATCGAGTGGTAGCGGCCATCGGCGTCGAAGTCCGTGGGTTTGTAGGAAACGTCGTATTGGCTGCGCAGTTCGTCTTCAATAGCGGCGAAAGAGCGCGTGATGTCTTTCATCTTGTAGGGGAAAAATGCCCGGCCGCCGGTCGCTGAAGCCAGATCTTCCAAGACTTTGTCCCCGCGCAAAATCAATCCGCTGTCGTCGGTCGAGATCGCGTAAATCAAAACTTCGGCGCGTTCCGCCATCTCAATGGCCTGCTCGCGTGTGTGTTCGCTCTGATTGTCTTCTCCGTCGCTCAGGATGACGATCGCTTTGCGAATTGGATGGTCGGACTGAGATTGATCGTGCAGCAACTTTTCCTTGCACGCTTTGTAGATCGCGTCATAAAGCGCCGTGCCGCCGCCATTGCCCAGTCGCGCAACCCCTGCCGCGAGCAACGGTACCTGATCGGTGAAATCTTGCGTCAAGTGACTCTCTTTGTTGAATCCGACAACGAACGCGCGATCGTAGCCGGGACGAATGATGTGCTGCAGGAATCCGGTCGCGGCCTCTTTTTCGAACCCAAAGCGTCCCTGCACCGAGCCGCTCACGTCCATCAGCAGTCCAAGTTCAATCGGCAGATCCGTCTCGCGCCGGAAGTTCAAAATTGACTCCACCGGCTTGTGGTCGTCAAAAATCGAAAAATCGCTCTGATTCAAATCACGGACAAATTTTCCGCGACGATCGGTCGCGATGAACAAAACGTTGACTTCATCGACGCGTTTTTTAATGGTGAGAATCGGTTCGTCAGTCGCATCGTTGCCGGCATCCGCCACCGGAAGCGTGGCGCTCGACGCGGCAATCACATAAGGGCTGCTCTGCGCCGGGGCAAAGGTAGACAGCATAAGGACCGCAGCAAGCGCAACCATACCGGTTGACAAACTGCAACAGATACGGCTAACCCTGCGGGATCTGTCATAGGCCCAAACGGATTCCATCTGCTTCGCCATTGTTTCGCCAGCTCTCTAGCATTCGGCGGCAAACACCCGCAAAATGCTAGAACCTCCAAGAAATTGAATGCACGCCGTGGGCCGAAAAGCTCGCCATCGGGTCTCAATGACTTTAGGCTGGAAACGAGCGCAACCCCAAGTTACAAAAGGAGTACGCAAACGGTGCATTGTTTAACCGCAAGCCTTTCAATAGGTTGGCATAAATCTTCAGGATACTTTTTTCCATAGACGACGCCGCTCCGTGCAAAAACTTCTGTTGCCGAAATCTACGTCTGGAGTTGCGCGCAGGAATAGGATAATCTGAGAACAACAGGTCAATTGCGCGCGGCCTGCAACCCGCCATTATGTATTTTGAACAGTTTTATCTCACCTGCCTGGCCCATGCTTCTTACATGCTCGGCTCCGAGGGCGAAGCAGCGGTCGTCGATCCGCAGCGTGACGTCGATATCTACCTGAAGGCCGCGGCCGAGCAGAACCTTACCATCCGCCACATTTTTGAAACCCATCTGCACGCCGACTTCGTTTCCGGTCACAAGGAACTCGCAGCTCGCACCGGCGCCAAGATTTACATCGGAGCCCAGGCCAACGCCGGCTTCCCGCATGTGCCGCTGACCGACGGTTTTGAAGTGAGGGTTGGAGCGACCCGCGTCCGCGCGCTCGAAACTCCGGGCCACACGCCCGAGAGCGTCTGCCTGCTGATTTTCGAGGAATCCAATTCGGCCAACGGCAAGAAATCGCCGGAGCCGTCCGCCGTTCTAACCGGAGACACGCTGTTTATCGGCGACGTTGGGCGTCCCGATCTTTCCAAGACGCACACGCCAAGCCAGCTTGCCGGATTACTTTATGACAGCCTGCACGAAAAACTGTTGGCGCTGCCAGATACGGTAAAAGTGTATCCCGCGCACGGCGCCGGTTCGCTCTGCGGACGCGCCATGCGGGCCGAGCGCTCCTCGACCATTGGCACAGAGCGCCTCACGAACTATGCGCTGCAGATTCCGAGCCGCGAAGAATTCATTGCGCAGTTGACGACCAATCTTCCCACGCGGCCCGAATATTTTCTTGAGGATGCCGAAATCAATCGTTCGGGTGCGCCGGCATTGACTGAATTGCCGCCCCTCCCCGCGCTTTCACCGGCCGAGGTGGAGGTCCTGTTGCGCCAAAACGCCTACGTGCTCGACGTTCGTCCCGGCGACGTCTTCGCCGCAGGACACGTGCCGGGCTCGATCTGCATCTCGCTTTCAGGGCAATTCGCATCTTGGGCGGGCGGAATCTTCGGCATCCACGCCAATCCGGTTTTAATCGGCGGCACCGATTCGCAGATTGAAGAAGCCCGCTTGCGCCTGGCTCGCGTCGGCATCGAGGATGTGCGTGGCTATCTCTCGGGCGGTGTTGCTGCATGGCAAAAGGCCGGTTTGACACTGCTCAAAACGCCGCAAATTTCCGCGCAGGAACTGAACCAGAAACTGTCTGAGGGAAACATCCGCGCCAACGATGTGCTCGACGTGCGCCGCGAAGGGGAATGGCAAGCCGGACACATCTCCGAAGCACAATGGCATGCTCTCGATTCATTTCCGCAGCGACAGCCCACAATCGATCGGTCGCGCCCGGTCGCCGTTCACTGCAAGAGCGGATATCGCAGCATCATCGCCTGCAGCCTGCTCGAACGCGCCGGCCATCGCAACGTGATCAACGTGGCCGGAGGATTCGATGCCTGGCACGCAGCAAAATTTCCCGAAGTCAGTTCCCAGCCCGTGCTCAGTTCTCAGTAAGGATCGCTCGCATCGAGCTGGGTTTGTCGCGTTTCAAACGCGACAAGATGCTTCTCGGGCAATATCTCTCGGAGGTTTTTACTCTACGGCGGTCGCTTTGGCCTTTGCCGCGAACGCTTCGCGCCGTGCCGGCAGTTGCGGCAGAGCCGCCATCAGCCGCTGCGTATATTCGTGGGCTGGTGCGGTGAAGATTTGTTCGGTCGCGCCGCATTCGACGATCTGGCCTTCATGCAGAATGGCCGTGCGTTGGCAAAGTCCCGCGACCGACGGCAGATCGTGCGAGATGTAGAGAATCGACATTCCAATTTCGCGATTCAGTCGCGCGAATAATTCCAGGATTTCGGCTTGCGTGATCACATCGAGCGCGCTGGTAGCTTCGTCGGCAATCAGCAGCGCAGGACGATGCAGAATGGCCATGGCGATCAGCACACGTTGCGCTTGGCCGACGCTGAGCTGAGCGGCGCGCTTCTTCAGAAAATCCCGGTCTTGCTCGCTGCTCGGCAAGCTGACACTTCTCAAAGCGGACTCGATGGCCTGATCACAATCTTCCGTAGTAGCGTCGTCGTTGCAGTGTGCGCGCCAGGCCTCCCGCAACTGCGTGCGGATTCGCAGCGCGGGATTCAGCGACGCGAGCGGACTTTGCAGCACCAGGCTGAGCGCACGTCCGCGAAGGTTGCGAAGCTCGCGCTCGCGAAGCGAGAGCAAATCGACGCCCTGAAAGAGAATGCTGCCTTCGACGATCGCGCGCTGGCGGCCCAGCAGCCCCAGAATGGCCAGCGCCAGCGTGCTTTTGCCCGATCCGCTTTGCCCCACCAGTCCAACCACTTCGCCACGCGCAATCTCGAGCGAAAGCCCGCGCAGGACCGGAGCCTTGCCGGCATAGCGCACGGTGATCTGCGCCGAAAGCAAGCCGGGCATGCGATCTGAATCGAAAACAGCCATCATTGCCTAAATGGAGTTTTGAATACTGCGCCGTAAACGTAGCGCACCACCGAATCCCGCCGACTCCGCTGGCCGCAACTCCGATTTGTCATCCCGTGCGAAGCGAGGGATCTGCATCTTGCCGCTAATCGGCGATCCAGCGGCAGCCACTTCACCGGCTGGCTCGCGTCGTGCCGTTCACCGTTAGCCGCTCGGCATTCCAGAACGTCTGCGGCGAAAGGATTCCCGGATTTGCGCCCTCAACCGAGGCCGCAACCGCCGACAACGCATTCGGGTTGACCAGGTAAATGAACGGCGCTTGTTCGGCAACGATCTCCTGCACGCGATCGAAGCTTTCTTTGCGTTTTTTCGGATCTACCGACGATGCCTGCGCCCGCATCAGCCGGTCAATCTCCGCCTCCCACGCGGTCGCTGGAGATTTCTGCTGCGGATTCCATGCGTGATCTTCGGCCGAACTCAGCCAGATATTCATTTGTCCGTTGGGATCGAGATCGACATTGCGGAAGCCGAGCATCGCCGCTTCGTAATTAAACTTCTGTGAGATGCGCTCGATCAGAGACGGAAAATCAAGCGTGACCACGTTGACCTTGATGCCGAGCTTTCCCAAATCCTCCTGCACCATGACAGCCATGCGTTCTCTCGGCTTGCTGCCTGCGTTGGTGACAATGGAAAACTCGACCGCATTTCCGCTCTTGTCAAATAAAACTCCGTTTTGCAGATGGAAGCCGTCTGCTTTCAGACGCTCCAATGCAGCGTCGGGACGATACGGCTCTACTTTGAGTTTGCTGTTGAACCAGAATTTATTCGAGGTCGAAACCGGGCCGATGGCGGGCTGCGCATGACCACCGAAAACTACGCGCGCCAGGTCGTCGCGGTTAATCGCCTGAGAGATTGCGCGCCGGAAATTGCCGGAAGCGAACCACGCCCGCTTATATTCCGGGATCGGAGCGCTCGCCACCTGGTTGAACCACATGAAATCGGAGTCGAGCGTCGCTCCGGCATCGTGCGCCAGTCCCGGCGAACTCGATGCCAGGCGGTCGAAGTAATCGCTGTCGAGCGTGTTGATCAGGTCCAGTTCGCCGCGCTTAAAGCGCAGCATCTCCACATCGCGGTTCGGTTGAATATCGAGCCGGATGGAATCGAGATAGGGCAGCCTGCGTCCCTTCGAATCTTTTTTCCAGTAATTGGGATTGCGCTGCAAAAGCACGCTCGATCCCGCTTTATATTCCGCCACCATAAACGGCCCAAGCACGGCAGCTTCTTTCTTCGGCGAATGGGCTGACATGATTGCGACCTGATCGAACAGACGGTCGACTCCGGCAATCGGCGCGGGAAAAATAATCGCGATCTCGTCGGGCGCTACGATCTTGGTACTGACCGCGCCGCTGCCAGAGCGGAAAGAGTCTCCGGTCGAAGAGTGCAGCGCAGGATCCATCAACCGCTGCATGGTGAAGGCAACGTCCTCGGCGGAAAACGGGCTGCCGTCGGAAAACAGAATACCGTGACGAAGTTTGAAGGTAATTTGCCTGCCGTCTTTGGAGATCGTCCACGATTCCGCCAGTTCGGGTTCCAGTTCCTGCGAATGGCGGTTCACCCGCACCAGCACTCCGCCGGTCAGGTAGCGGATGGAAAGCGAAGCGTCCTCATCGACCAGCAAGGGATCGAAGGTCTTCGGTTCTGAGCGCAGACAAAAGCGCAGCTCGCCGCCACTTTGGGCTAAGGCCGAATCGGCTGTCAGAACCAGAGAGAAAAACACGAAACAAAAAGCAATTTGCAAACATGCGCGGCGGCCGATGGTCTTCATGCGGTCACCTCCTCGTTAGATAAAAGCAGTTGAAACGACGTCATCACTACGATCAGCAGCAGCAAAGGAGCAAGCTTCCAGGGCTCTTCGCGAAACGAGATCAAACCCTCAAGTTCGCGCAGCAGACTCCCCCACGAAGGCATCGGCTCCGCGACGCCCAAGCCAAGGATCCCGAGATTCGCTTCACTCAAAATGAAAACCGGAATCGAGATCCAGAATTGCGCATACAGAACCGGTTTGAGGTTCGGCAAGACATGAACGAAGAACAGCCGCGGGCCATGCAATCCTGAAGCCCGCGCCTGCAGAATGAAATCGGAGTTGCGCAAGCCGTCGGCGCTGGTTGAGAGCACGCGCGCCGAAGCGGCCCAGCCGAGGACACCAAGAACGAAGAACGTTATCAGAACCGAAACCATGGGAGAAACGTTCAACGGCAAGAGTGCGCGCACCGTGATCAGCAGAAAAAGCCACGGCAGGGAGAGAAACAAATCGGTAAAGCCGCGCGCCAGGCGCAGCCAGATTCCGCCCAGATATCCCGCCAGCCCGCCGACTAGCACCGCCAATGCGGTCGAAATCAAGGCGGCCGCCGGAGCGAGCAGCAGGGAAATGCGCGTCCCATAAAGCACGCGCGCGAAGCGATCGCGCCCAACATCATCGGTGCCAAGCCAATGCTGATGAGAAGGCGGCGCGTTGGGAGTTTCGCGAAACTGTTTGGCATATCCTTCAGGAGCAAGCCAATTGGCCGCGAGCGATACCGCGCACACTGCCACCACCACCGCACACGCCAGCTTGCGGGCTACGTTCATGCCGCTCTCATGCTTTCTTTATGCGTCATGCGGCCTCAGGACGTAATTCATTACATCGGCCCCGGAGTTGGCCAGCAAGGTTACCAGCGTAACCAGTACAGTAAGGTTCACCAGCAAGGGAAGGTCTCTCGAAAGTGCCGCTTGCCACGCCAGTTGGCCAATCCCCGGCAGCCCACACAAGGCTTCGACGGGAATGCTCGCGCCCAGCGCGACGCTCACCGTGATGCCGGCGAGCGCAATCATCTGCGGCCCGGCGATCGGCAACACATGCCACGCCAGAATTCGAACTTCGCCAAGTCCCCGGGCGCGGGCAGCGGTTATGTGCGGCAAGGCGTAAGCCTTTGCCAGCATATTGCGCGAATAACGATAGATTTTGGGAAAGACGATCAGCGCGACGGCCAGATATCCGGGTTTGTTGAGAATTACCGAAAGCAAGGCCAGCGCGGCTGCGGGAATGCAAAGAAAAACGCCGCTTACGGTCGTGCCGAAGATTTCGTAAATCGGTCGTTGCCAAAGGCAAGCCGTGAAGGCGAGCGTTGCGCCCAGCAGCCACGCCAGCAAAAGTCCAACTCCAGCCACGCGCAGAGTAACCGGCCAACGCTCGCTCAGAAGAGCTTGTACGGGCTGGCCAAGCGCATGAGAAACTCCCAGATCGCCGTGTAGAGCGCCGCGCAGGTAGCCGGCGTAGAAGCTGAAGATCTTATGTTCACCTGCCCGCGATTGGCGCAAAGCCTGCACGCTTTCGGCGTTCAGGCGGGGATCAAGCTCTCTCTCGTCGGAATCGAAGCCTGGAGCCAGGCGCACCAGCGTGGCCGAAAGCAGTCCTCCTAACAGGACCAGTGCGGCCATCGCTCCCAGGTGCCGCGCGATTTTCCAGAGCAGAGTTTTTCGCTGCGACACTTCCGTTGCAGGCATATCTTCCGGCGACAGTTTGCTCAAAAGAGCTTTCTCCGAAACCATGCGGCGTCCTAGTTCACCGTTGCGCCGCGCGCGGAGCCACGATCCAAGCCGCGATCGCCGGCGGGTTCGGAATGGTGAAGCTTTTTCATGGAGTACATGCGGCGATCGGCTTCGGCCAGCAACCGCTCCACATCGAAACCATCCCCGGGGCAAAATGCCGTGCCCACGCTCAGCCCAACCAATTCGCGTCCGGTGATTTTTCTGCCGGACTCAACCGCCAGTTGATTCAGGCGG
>JASHOU010000084.1 GCA_030038475.1 Terriglobales bacterium
GGCCGGCCTGACCGAAACGCAGGCGAAAGAACAAGGACGCGAAATTGCTGTCGCCAAGTTTCCGTGGGGCGCTTCGGGACGCGCCGTCACCCTTGACCGGCCCGAGGGCTTGACGAAGTGGATTATCGATCCGAAGACGGAGCGCGTGCTGGGAATCGGCATTGTGGGCGCGGGCGCGGGCGAGTTGATTGCCGAGGGCGTGCTGGCGATTGAAATGTGCGCGCTGGCGGCCGATGTGGGCATGACCATCCATCCGCATCCAACGCTTTCGGAGACGGTGATGGAATCGGCGGAGGTTTTCTACGGGCAAGCCACCGACATTTATCGGCCGAAGAGGTAACCGCCAAAAAGATAAACAAGGGAAAAACGGGCGTCTTGCACGTCCGATGCATTCGCCACAGAAGCTGGCTCGGGCCTGCCCTGAGCTTGTCGAAGGGACGCCCGGCTCTTCACTTATAACTGGCTCGCCACTTACTAGAACTCATCTCATAAATGGTTGGGGCGACCAACCGGGTTCACCTCAGGGGCTAAAGCCCCGGTCTTTATGCGGTCGTGGCGGCACGACTAAAGTCCTCCACCCCATCGCGCGAAAACCACGCGTGCTGGGGGCCCAAGTCGTGCCCTTTTACAAACCATTTACTTTCGCAAACCATTTACTTTCACAAACCATCTATGAGACAGCTTCCAGAAGATCGATGAAAAAAATCCCGCTGTTGATTCTTGTCGTTTCAGGCTTTCTCGCTCCCGGCGTGATGGCCGAGTCGTTGCTCGCGCAGGTGACCAGCTTGCTGAAGCCGGGGACGGCGGCTACGGCAAGCGCTGCGACCGTAGATCAGTTGGGACGCAGCACGCCTTCGGGCACGGTGTTTGGATTCCTGCAGGCGGCGCAGGACGGCAACGAAAAAATCGCCGCCGACTACCTGCAAATGAGCGCCATGCGACGCCAGTCGCAGGGGCCCGAGATGGTCGGACAGTTGAAGGCGGTCATGGACGGCGCCTTTGTCGGCTCCATGCGCCGTATTAGCACGAGTCCCGAGGGCAATCCCGAAGACGGCACAGCCGAGGCGCAGACCGTGGGAACGTTTTCCACGCGCGATGGCGATGTTCCGGTGGTTCTGGTTCGCGTTACCGATCCGAACGCTGGGAAAATCTGGCTCTTCTCCGCCGAGACGCTGAGTAAAGTACCGGAGTTGTATGAGAGCGTTGAGTCTCACCAGATAGAAAACAAGCTGCCGCAAAGGCTGGTGCGCAACGTGTTTCAGGGAATGCCGCTATGGCAATGGCTGGCGCTGCTGGCGGCGATTCCCATTGCGGTCGGGATCGGCTGGGTCATGGTGCTGCTGGTGGCGATTCCGCGCCGGCTCTGGCTCAAGTTCAGGAAGCGTCCCAATCTGCATACTTACGGCCGCGTGTCGATGCCGCTGCTGCTGTGTTTCAGCGCGCTGGCACATCGCGCGATGGGCGGCTATCTCGACCTGCCGCTGCTGCCGCGTCTCTATTATCACCGAGCAATTGCCATCCTTATCAGCATTGGCTTCTTCTGGTTTTTGCTGCGCGTGACCGGCCTGACCATGCAGCGGCTGCGCATTCGCGCCATCAGTGCGGGCCGCATCGGCACAGGAACCTTGATGGTGCTGGGCGAGCGGTTGCTTACTGCCGTCGTGGTGGTGGCGGCGCTGCTGGTGATGCTCGCCATCCTCGGTTTCAACCTGACGACGGTGCTCGCCGGCCTGGGCATCGGCGGCATTGCCATCGCCTTCGCGGCGCAGAAGACGCTGGAAAATCTTTTCGGCGGAATTTCCGTGCTGGCAGACGAGGTTATCCGGGTCGGCGACTATTGCCGCTTTGGCGATCGCACGGGAACTGTCGAAGACATCAGCCTGCGCTCGACGCGGGTGCGCACCGACGGGCGAACCGAGCTTTCGATTCCGAATGGCACGCTGGCGACGATGAGCATCGAGAATTTCAGCCGGCGCGACAAAATCCAATTCAATCTGGTACTGCCGATCCGCGCCGAAACTTCTCCCGATCAACTGCGCTACCTGCTGGCGGAACTTCGCCGGCTGCTCTACTCGCACCAGAAAATTGAAAGCGGCAGCGCAAGCATCCGCTTCGCCAATTTCGACAACAGCTCCCTGCGCTGCGAGCTCAACAGCTACGTGCTGACGCGCAACGCCGACGAATTCGCCGCGATTCGCGAAGATCTGCTGCTGCGCATCATGGAGATCGTCGAGAAGTCGGGCAGCGGCCTGGCCTATCCATCGCAGACGTTGTATTTCTCGCGCGATGCCGGACTCGACAAAGAAAGGGCTGCCGCGGCCGAACAACAGGTACGGCAGTGGCGGGAGCAGCAAAAGCTTCCCTTCCCCGATTTTGCACCGGCGGATGCATCCGCCTTTCGCGGTTCGATCGTTTATCCTCCGCCGGGGTCGGCGGCGGGAAAAAATCATCCCTGAAACGGTTGGCTGCTTACCCCGGTAACTTGCGGCTTTGAAGGGCGGTTCCTAGCATGAAAGAGCTATGCTTCAAGCTCTGCTGTTGTCGCCGGATGACCAAGCGGTGAGCGCCATTACCGGCGTTTTGGAAGAGATGTCCGTCACCTGCGAGCGCCCGCTCGACGGAGTTTCCGCCGCGCAAAAACTGAATTCTCACAACTTCGACCTGGTGCTGGTTGATTGCGAAAATCTTCCGGCAGCGAAGCTGATTTTTGATGTTTGCCGCCACGGAAAGGGCGGCAATAATCCCGTTCCGATCGCGATTGTCGATGGCCGCGCCGGCCTTCCCACCGCGTTCCGCCTGGGAGCGGAACTGATTCTGACCAAGCCGGTTGCAAAAGACCAGGCCCGTACTACGATACGCACTGCCGTCAACCGCGTGCGAAAAAATGTACCGGGCAGTGAAAGTGCTCCGGCGGCGGCGAATGCGGCCGCGAGTTCGGAAGCGATAAGTTCGGCCTTACCCGGCTCGCACGTGCTCGAAGAAAAACACGCCTCTGCGGCCGCTGCGGGCGCGGCGGCGACTTCGTTGTCGCAACTGACCAGTTATGCCGATCCCGCGCCCGGCTTTGCTCCCGTTGCCGTAAGAGGCGCTGCTTCAACCGAGACTTCGGCTGCGCCACAGCCGGCGCTGGCGGCAATCGCGTCCGCGTCAAATACAACAACAAAGATGAGTTCTGCGGTCGAAGAAATAGAGACGCCGCCAGCCACGCATCCACCGGAACCGCACCCGACATCTTCGCCGGTATTGGCCGCAGCGGTAGCTTCTCCGGCTCGCACTGTTTCATCGGATTCGAAAGCCGCCGATCTGCCAATCCCTTCAGACGATCCGGTGCTGGCCGAACTGGAGAGAACCGAACAGGAAGAAGCAGCAGCGGCCAAATCCCAGGCCGCCGAAACGCAGAAACCGGCCACTGGCTTGAAGAAGGAAGATCTGGCAAAAGCGCTGTCGGAGAAGGTAACGCCCGACAAGGCAACATCTGAGAAAGCGGCAAGCCAATCGGTGGCAGCGGTTTCCTCCCATCCGCAAGCTCGCCAGAAACCTCGCGCCGCGCTGGTCGCGCTGCTCGTGCTCGCGGTCGCTGGTGCCGGCTTCTATTTGGCTTGGATGTATCAGCCCGGATTCCAGGAACTTGTCAGGCCCCAGATCGATCGCGTGCTGACACTGGTTGGGATGCCGCCTCTGGCGCGGCCCTCGAAACTCGTCAAGGCCCCGGCTCGAGTCGTTCCGGCTAAGGCCGCGGCGACAGCGCCAGCATCGCCAACCGCTTTGAACATATTGCCGCAAACGACTCCCTCGGCGAATACGCCGTTGAATTCAACGGCTGCTTCGCCCGCAACACCTGTTTCTGCTCCGCCTGCGGCAGCGGGCACGACCGCACTGCCACCCTCCGAAGGGCGTACTTCTGGAATACCGGCTTCCACGGCCTCAGCCTCAGGGGCTGGAAATTCCGCCGCCGCGAAACCCAATAACAAAGCTGGAGACATTTCGCCTAATGCCTCAGGGGATTTAGCCAGCACGCCGCTGCCGGGAGAAAACAGCGCGGTCATTCTCTCTTCGAAGGGTGCGGAAAAACGGCTGGCCTACAGCGTTGCGCCGAAAGTTCCGGCCCCGGCTAGATCGAGCGACGGGGAAGGAACGGTTGTGCTGAAAGCAGTCGTAGACGAAAGCGGCAAAGTTGCAGGACTTCGGCTGGTTGAGGGCAACGCGGCCCTGGCAAACGCCGCCATCCTGGCTGTGAAGCAGTGGCGATATCGACCTTACGTGCGCGACGGAAAGGCGCAGGCGTTTCAAACCGTCGTGATTGTTGACTTCCAACGGCCCTGAGCCTTAGCGGGAAAGTCGTCCGTCATCGTTATCAGTGGTCAGTTGTTGCCTGACGACAAGAAATTTCCGACAAGCTGCGTGCAATAACCGACCGGTGTTTTCACCGCTAGCCGTGGCGAAAAGCGGCGTCCATTCGGCAACAGTTCAATTACAAACGTAACTTGATGGTACCCATCGCCTTACCTACGATGACCTCATTATGGGTTACCAAGCTTTACTTTTCTGCCCCGATGAAAAACTGGCAGGGGTTGTAAGTCAGGTCTTCAGCGAAGTTGACTTCACGGTTGAGACGGTGCTCGAACCGTTTGGCGCGGTTAAGAAATTGATGAAGCAGCGTTACGACGCCCTCGTCGTAAACAGCGACAACGAACAGAATGCTTCGCTGCTTTTCAGGAGCGCCCGGAACTCCAGTTTTAATCAGAGTTCTTTGGCCATCGCATTGGTCGAGGGCCAAGCCGGCGTGGCCAAGGCTTATCGCATCGGCGCCAACCTGGTGCTGACCAAGCCCATCAACGTGGAACAGGCCAAGGGAACGCTGCGCGTTGCGCGAGGACTGCTGCGCAAGAATGCCGATGCCGCCGGTGCTGGCGCCGCGGCGAATCCCGCAGTCCCTGCAAAACCCGCTCCAATATCGGCTGCCAATTCATTCACGGCGCAACATAGACCCGGCTTGGGAAGCATGCCTGCAATGGCTACTCCCGCAAACGCTTTCGATTTGCCTGCAGATGTGGTCGAAGATGCGCCCGAATTTCGAGGAGCGCCGCAGGCGATGATTGAGGAGCCAGCGTTTGGCGGAACGACGCCTGGCGAGTTGAGGATTCACGAAACAACACCTGACGAAACAACGCCTGACGAGCCGATGGCGGGTTTTCCCTCCACGGCTGTGCCGGCAAAGACTGAAAATAAACCGACGGTGGCTCCGGCGACCGCAGTGCGAGCTGAGATTAGCGCCGTCGGTGCAGCACCAACCGAAGGGCGACAACCCGCTCCGGGCGCACTCCAGAACGCGCCTGAAAAGGACGTTGGCAAAAAGAACGCAGTTAGCAGCGCCACTGCGGCGGTAGCCGCAGCGACTAAGCCGGCGCAGAATATGAATCCTCCCGCCATGGGATCGGCTGCAGCGCCGGCTCCGGCCAAGGAAGCGGCTGCGCCTGCAAAGAACAAGGCGATGGAATCGCGGCCTGCCGCTGCTGCGCACCACCAAGCGACTGAGGCGATTTCCGCTCCGACTTTCGGCTCGATGAGCGCGAGCGATGCACCATCGTTTGCGGCCTTGGGCGGAGAAGATTCTGGCGGATCGGCCGGCGCCAAGAAGGGTTTGATTGTAGCGGGAATTATTCTCGGACTGGCGGCGCTTGGCTACATTGGTTATGGGATGCTGGGCAATTCCAGCAGAACAGCGCCCGTTCGCGCGCCCGCAAACACACCGCGCAACTCGGATAATCCGCCGGCCACGGTACGCCCCATGTCTGCACCGGTCGAGCCTGCGCAAACGGCACCTGACCGCGCGAGCATCGAAAGCCCGATGAAAAACCCAACCTCGGCTGCAAGAACGGCAACGGCAATTTCCGTCAATGAAGCCCCTACTAATTCAGCGGCCAGCGCCAGCACTATGCAGGAAATTCGGATTGGCGGAAGCTCTGCGCCGGCAACTCAGAAGCCTGAGGCCGCTCCTTTACTGGTGAAGTCGAATCCAGCGCCGCCGAAAACGCCGGCTCGGGCCGATGACTCCTCGACTCCGCCGAGCCCGCCCGTGGTTGCGTCCGCAGATGATAGTGCGGTGAGTGGACTGGTATCGTCTGCCGCGACCACCCTTCCCAAACCCGCGCTGGGAACGCTAAAAGTCTCGCAGGGTGTGACCCAAGGACTTCTGATCAAGCGGGTGACGCCGCAATATCCATCGTCGGCGCTGGCAGTTCATGCGCAAGGCGCGGTCGAAATCGAAGCCACGATCAACAAGGATGGCAACGTCATCAATCCGAAAGTGCTCAGCGGAAATCCTCTTCTGGCGCAGGCCGCGCTTGAAGCCGTCCGCCAGTGGCGATACAAGCCTTACACGCTGGATGGCGTTCCGGTAGAAATCCAGACCCAGATCACGGTCAACTTCAAAACGAATTAGAAGAGCAGGTGTCAGGTGTCAGGCCTTAGGTCTCAGGACTTATGCTGGGTGCGCCGTGTCGAATCCTGTATTCAGAATTCAGCGGCCGCGTGTTTCGTTTTCCTGACACCTGAGACCTAAAGACCTGACACCTAGTTTATGTTCTGGTCCAAGGGCCGACGGCGGGGACGCCCCGGATGGGCGCTGATGCTGCGGAATTTGTGGTAGAGTCCGTGCAGGTCTGCGATCAGAAACCGCAGCACTTCCATGCAGAAATCGCCGTTGTCGCGCAGAAGCCCGAGTAATTTTTCGCGCGGAACGAAAGCCGCCAGGGTTTCATCGTCCGCTTCTGCGGTTGTCCGGTATTTTTCCCCGCTCAAGGTCTCGCTCAGCCCAAACATGGCTCCAGGGCCAGCGATTTCCAGCAGCTGTTGTTTGTTCTGGGTGTTCGAGAGCAGGATTCGAACCGCGCCGCTTTCCACTAGATAGATCCCGGTCGCCGGCGACCCCTCCTGAAAGAGCGTGGCGCCTTCGGCAAGAGTCCGCACCGATTTGATCGCATCCAGGGCCTGCAACAGCTCGGGACTCAATCTGTCGGGGGTTGGGGGGGCGAGGACACAATGCAGATTCCTTTGATCGTTGGGCAATTATGCACGCAGACGAGACCGCAAGATGTGACTTGGGTCACCATTGTTCGATCGCCGGTCAGCGGTCTTCGGTCACCGTTCTTCGCGGGGGGATGAGTTGGAGCGCCGGCTTCCAGAATCTATGGGGCAGGTCAGGCCATCAACCCACCCAACGCGGTGGTAAACATCTGCAGCTTCAGTTCGATCAAACTACTGGGGTTTCCTACCTGCGGCACAGATCCAGCCTTTGGTGTACTCCTCAAACACCTGAACATCGGAATAGCCGGCCTTTGAGAAAAGCTCGCTGTGCTCGCCGACACTCAGGTGCGCATAGTGCATGAGGCCACGCAATTTTTCGAGCCTTTGAAGCAACTGATCGTGTTTGCCGCCTTTGTAGGCTTCGGCGATGATGATGAGCGCACCGCCAGTCTTCAATACGCGGAGAATCTCGCGCATGTCGGCGTTCAAGTCAGGCCAGTAATAGTGGGTCTCGACCGCGGTGACCAGATCGAACGTTTGATCCGGGAACGGCAGATGCGATACGGAGCCGGACAGGATTTCGACACGGCCCACCGCTATTCGCTTGCGGTTCGTCCTGCGCGATGCGGCCACACTCGCTTCCGAGTAATCGATGCCATACGTTTTTCCCTCCGTGGCCATTGCGGCGAGCCTAGCGACGGTCCTCCCGCCACCACAGCCCACATCGAGAATCGAGCCATGGTTCCGAATCGAAACATGCTTCAATCCCCACTCCGTCAGCTTGGAATGGCGACGATTCATACTCCAGAGATTCATTCTGCCGAGCCAGCCGCTCGGCTTGCTGCACTGATTCAGCAGCCTGATTGTGAGGTTCATGAAGTCTTTCCGCTGAATAGGGAGTGTCTGCGCAATGGTACGCCGACTCGCTTATTACAACACGTCGTGCGCGGGCCCGGAGACTTCGCCTGGGTTCGACTGGGATAGTTGGTGCAGAGCACAATGACGATGAGCTCGGAGCGAAACCCGATTTTTACTGGCGCTCGAGAATTTCGTCGATTGGGGTCTTGCCGCCCTTGTCGACGCTGATCACTTTGTGTATCGGTTTAAAGCCGGTCAGCGTGATATCCACGATGTAGTTCCCCGGCCCGACCATGACATCGACTGGCGACAGTTTTTCGAGCATCCGCTGATTGATGGCGACCTGCGCGCCTTTGGGCGAAGTGTGGATGATGATGGTGCCCATACCGGCGGTGCTGTCGCCGCCGTGTCCAAACAGCTTGTTGAGTTTCCCAACTGTCCGCATGTCGTCGGTGTTGCCAAGCGCTCGCAGCACGGGAGCGAACTGGAAGTTTTGCGCCGGACCAAGATCGGCCGTGACTGTCTCATCGAGGTATCCGGACTTGCGCACCAGAACGGTGTGGTTTCCTTTTTCCACGGCGAACTGCGCCGGAGTGAGGCGTCCGGTAGGCTTGCCGTCGATGACGATCTCGGCGCCGGTCGGGGTGCTGTTCACCACCACCAGCGCGTTGACCGGAGCGAGATGAACCATAAGAGATGCCTTGCTGCCGGGAGTAACGTCGACCGAGCGAACATCGGCAGTATAGCCGGATTTGTCGATCGAGATGATGTGCTTGCCGGGAGCAAGATTAGCTACGGTAAAAGGCGTGACCCAGGATGGGTCGCCCTTTCCATCGACCTGAAACGGCGCGCCCTGCGGGCTGGAATCGATCAGCGCCTGGCCGGGAATTATGACTGGCGCCGGAGCAGGAGCAGCTGCGGCACGTCGGTTATTTTTTACGACGCGCTTTTCCACCTGGCGCACGTTCAAGTTTGGCTGCGGCTCAATGGGCGCGATCGGCTGGGCGATGGGCGGCGGAGTTTGCATAAGCGGCCGCGTGGGGGCTTGGCTTGGGATCGGACTGGGGCTCGCGGTTTTTACCGGCTGCGGAGCATAGTTGGAACTGTCATCCTCATTGTGAACACGAAAATAAACCGCGATCGCGATGACGGCAATCACGGCCAGCGCACCCATGATTGCAAACATCATCAGGCGCGGCGGAATGGTCGCAATTTCACTGAACGCCTTGTCGGCGATTTCCCGAGGTTGAATTTTTGGCTTCTCTTCTTTTTTGGGATAGATCTGCACGACGCTGTGCGGCTGCTGCCCCGGCTCAGGCAGCGGCGGCGGAGGCGGCGAAAAAATCGGTTCCTTCAGCGGAGGCAACTCGTCCAGATCGGAAAAGCTTTTGCCGGATGAAGCCGTCGCTGGCGCAGCCATCATGGGGTCGACGGCCACGCGCGGCGTGGGCTGCTCGGTTTCCGGTTCGACCGCGACCGTCGACATCATCGGGCTCGATGCGATCAGGTCTGCGGCTTGAGATTCGGGAGTATTCACTTCAAAATCGCTGATGAGCTGCGCACCCGGTTTCGATTCGAAGCTCGCAACCGATCCCGAATCGAAGCCCGAGTCAGACTTCGATCTGGAATGCGAATCGAGATGGACATCGGAGTAAGTGTCGGAGACGCCCGCCACGCTTGCACTCGCCGCGGCCGCTGCAGCCTTGGCTGCGCCAGAAGGCGTAACGCTTCGCGGAGCAACGGGTCGCGGAGTAACAGGCGGCGCCGGTTTGGGCGCAACTGCTTTGGGCGCGGCTGGCGGCGCCGGCCGCTCGGCCTTGGGCGCGCTCGCTGCTGCCGAGCTGACGAATCTGCTGGCCGCGGCCGCACGCTCGGCTTCGCTGATGTTAAGCTTGGGCGCCGCTGCCGGCTTTTTCGTCTCCGTGGCGGCCTTTTTGCCGTTTTCCTTGCACTTCTCGAGATCGTTCACCAGCTCTCGCGCGCTCTGATAACGCTCCGCCGGATCTTTCGCCAGCGCCTTCATGATCAGTTCGCTCACCGCCGGTTGAATTTTCGGATTCGCTGCCCACGGCGTGGCAGGCATTTCATTTTCAATTTGCCCGACCAACGCGACCGGATCGGTCGCATCGAACACCGGACGTCCGACCACCATCTCGTAGAGGATCGCGCCCAGGGTAAACACATTCGAACGCTGATCGATGGCTTCTCCGCGAATCTGTTCGGGAGAGCAATACGGCATCAGCCGTCCCAGACCTTTGCCGGATTCTGCCGCAATCAGGCTCATGTTGGAGATGCCGTAGCCCAGGATCTTGACCAGTCCGTCCCACTGCACCATGATTTTGGCGGGCTCGAGCGAACAGTGAGTCACACCTTTCTCCGCCGCATTCTCAAGGGCGGCGCAGACCTGGCGCGTAATGTCGAGCAGATCCCAGATGGAGAATCCTTCTTTGCGCGCCAGCATGGTGGCGATGCTGTTGCCCTGGATGTACTCCATGGCAGCGCAGAACTGACCGTCGATTTCACCCGCGCCATAGAGCAGAACGATATTCTGGCCGACGAGATCGCGCGAAGCCTCGCCTTCGGCAATCAGTGTTTCGACAAACTTTTCTGCGCGCTCGCCGAGCGGCTCGAGACTCTGCGTCTTGAGCGCAACCACCTGATTGGTCTCCATGTCGAGCGCCTTGTAAATCAAGGCGGTATCTGACTTTGAAAGCTCGCTCTGGATATCGAACCGGTCAAACATCATGGCCATTGCAGTCGCCTCGCGGTGACAATCCGCACTTCACCCTATGTTGTGGAATTGGCTCAGGACAGGGGGAGGAGCAGAACTAGAATACCGCCATCAACTGCCCATGTGAGAGTTACGAAGGTACCGAAAAATAAGGCGGAAAGGCTATCTTCCATGTATCACAGGTTTTCGATCGATGTTTTCGACTAACACGTTGCCTGATGCCTACAGAAAGTGCTACAAAACCTAGTTATTCGTTGGCTGAATATGTGCAAATTGAATTTTGTTTTGGCGGTTATTCTTTTTCTGGCCATGGTCTGCCTCGCGCAACAGGCTGTGCAGACGCAGTCGTCGGCCAGCCATACCTTGTCAGCTGTAGAAGTCGATCAACTAAAGGCCAAAGCCCAATCCGGCGACGCCGCTGCGCAACTCAACCTCGGCAAGGCCTACGAAGAAGGTAACAGTGTACCGCAAAGCGACGAGCAGGCGGTGAAGTGGTACCGCGCAGCGGCAGAACGAGGAAACGCAAGCGCGGAGAATGATCTCGGGCTCATGTTCATGCTGGGAAATGGTGTAGAGAAAGATAAAGTCGAAGCGGTCCGCTGGTATAAAAAGGCGGCAAAGCAGGAAAACCCAAACGCTATGTTCAATCTCGGCGCCGCCTATTACAACGCCGACGGAGGCACCAGCAATTTACTCACGGCTTATGCGTGGTTCCTACTCGCTGCGAACTTCCACAGTCAGAGCGGCATCGATGCGGTCAAGCATATGAAAGAAGAGGCGGGCAGCCTGGAGTCTGCCGCTCTTGAAGAAGTTGGGGACATGTATAAGAAGGGCGACGATCTGCCGAAAAATCCCGACGAGGCAATCAACTGGTACCACAGGGCGGCGGGAAGCGGCCCGGCTGGGGTGCAAATGAAGCTGGCCGATCTGCTTTTTCATGCCCCAAACGCGGCCGCCAACTATGGCGAAATTCATAATCTTTGTGAAAGAGCTGCAGCGCTGAATTCTCCACAGGGCAGTTATTGCCTGGGAAGTTGTACGCTCACGGATGGGGAGTAGAACAAGATACTGCAAAGGCAGCGAAGTGGTTCGCGGGAGCCGCTGGAGCAGGTCTCGCAAGTGCAGAGTTGCGGCTAGGAGAGATGTATTGGAAGGGGGAAGGCGTGAATCAAGACAAGATTTCCGCCTACGCCTTCATTTTTTGGCCTCTGCCGCGGACCTGCCGCAGGCGAAGCAGGAAAAGGAAAATTTAGAAAAGGAATTGACTCCGAAAGAGCTAAAAAAGGGAAGGCTGAAGCGATCAAATTCCGCGATCAGCACCAACCGCTCGCACTGCGGAAGCCATCGAGAACGAACTAATACGCTACTATTTGTAGGTGCGTCCTTTATCGACCGCTGGGGCGCTCGTCGCTGATGAGGGTGTGCGAGGCTAGCAGAGAACAGTATGGCGATTCCGATCAGCTACAACATTCGCAATCTCAAGCTGCGCAAGGGCCTCACGATCATGACGGCGCTCGGCATCGCGCTGACGGTGACGACCGCAGTCTTTCTGATGGCGTTGCTGGCGGGGCTGCAACGAGCTTTTAAATCGAGCGGCGATCCGCTGAACGTTCTCGTGATGCGCAAAGGTTCGACCGCCGAGCTTTCCGGCGGCTTCGACGCCAATCTTTTTCCGACGTTGAAGATGCTGCCGGGCATCGCCCAGGACGGGCAAGGACAACCGATCGCCTCGGGCGAGTGGGTCGTGATCATGGTTCTGCCGCGCAAGGACGGCACAGGCGACGTCAATGTTTCGGTGCGAGGCATGATGCCTGCTGGTCTCACGCTGCGTCCGAGCGCAAAGTTGATCGAGGGACACTGGTTCACGCCTGGGCAGCGCGAGGTGGTTGTCGGCAACTCCATTCACAATCGTTTCGCCGGCGCCAATGTCGGCGACAATCTCGACTTTGCCAAAGGACAGTGGAAAGTTGTCGGCGTCTTCGATTCCGGGGGCACCTCGTACGATTCGGAAATCTGGGGCGACGTAAACCAGATCGCCGCAGACTTCGACCGGCAGGGTGCTTACGCATCCGCTTATCTGCGGGCGACTGACCCGGTTGCGGCCGATGCGCTCAAACACCGCGTCAGCGACGATCAACGGCTGAAGCTGGACGGCATGCTCGAAACCGAATATTACGAGAAACAAACCAGTTCGGGCGGGCCGATCGAATTCATAGGGACATTTGTAGCGATCATCATGGCGATCGGATCGAGCTTCGCCGCCATGAACACAATGTATGCCGCGGTAGCCTATCGCTCGCGGGAAATCGCAACCCTGCGTATCATTGGATTCTCGCGTCCCAGCATTCTGGTTTCGTTCGTCATCGAAGCGCTGTTGCTCTCGTTGTTAGGAGCAATCGTTGGAATCGTTCTTATTCTGCCCTTCAATGGCATGACTACCGGGATTGGTAATTCGCTCACCTTCAGCGAAACGGTTTTCAGTTTGCATCTTACTTTGGGAGTCGTAATTACGGCGGTGATCTTCGCCATGATCATGGGGCTGGTCGGGGGTTTTGCGCCCGCCTGGCAGGCGGCGCGGCAGAGTATTCTGACCTCGCTGCGGGCATAATTTGCAAGTTATTCATACATAGTTCGGAAGATAGTTCGTACAATGGTCACTGAAGCTAAGTTAGGACTTCCAGCAGACCGGAAGCGCAGCCCAAGCAATGCCAACCGAAACCGAATACGCCGATAGCAAACACGACGACCTGCACGGTCTGCGAATCGATCACTCGCTGCGCAGTGGTGGCGGAGAACCGCCCGCGTGGTCGCACCGCTTTATTCTCGGCGGAATCGCCGTAGTCGTGCTGCTGGGTATTGTGGCGGTGACTTACCGCGTGCTTGCCGCGGGCGCGCCGGAAGTGGAAGTGGCGCGGGCAACGGCTGAGGGCAGCAGCGTTGCCGGCACCACCGTGCTTTCTGCCAGCGGCTACATTGTTGCCCATCACAAGATCGACGTGAATTCGAAGGTTACGGGCCGCGTCGCCTGGATTGGCGTGGAAAAAGGCGACAAGGTCAAAGAAGGCCAGGTTCTGGTGCGGCTGGAGGACGAGGAATTTCGCGCCCAGTACGAGC
>JASHOU010000085.1 GCA_030038475.1 Terriglobales bacterium
AACCCGGGTTCGATTCCCGGTAGCGCTACCAACTATCTCCTGCTACCACCTGAGGTTTCCTACACTTGCTGCTTGCCCCCTGAACTTCTCGAAACACGTCGTATCATTTTGTGTGGCACAGTGGCGGCAAGTAGGGGGCACAATTTGAGGCACAGGGCAGCTTCGTGCTGCCATCACCATCATGCATTGGTTGGTCAAAGTCATTACTGGTTCCGTCCGCAAACAAGCTTAGACATCATGCTCGCTGCCCAGCGTTCAAACTCGGGATCACCAATCACCTTGTTTGCCTCGCGGTAGCGCTCGTATTGGCTATATAATCGACCCGCAAAGATCGCAGGCTCGAACGCTTCGACTTTGCGGAGAAACTTCTGATACTCGTTGCTTCGGGCCTCTACACTCGTTTCTGACTGAGCGAATATACCACCGAGAAACTCCAGCACATCAGTCCAATATTTCTTTCCTAAACCAAGCTCGACCTGCTCATATAGTGTTGTCAGCACAAGACCGTCTTGCCGGGCGAGATAGCGTGCGGCAAAATATTGGTGTATTTTGTCGTGTGCGAACTGGTAATACTGTTTTCCCGCTTCCGACCTGGTAGTGAGAACATTTTGATGGTTCCGAGAATTGCCATGGATCTAGAATTTTGCCGTACTGTATCCGACATTTCTACTTTACTCGATAAGATTTCCTGTGTCGGCAGCCTCGAGTTCGATCCCCATGTTCTCTAGCGGTTTTCGGCTGCCATAGCTTGTGTTGCAACGCCTCGTTGGATTGCCCGGAAAGTGGCACCGGAAGCAGCTTAGAAAATGGTTTGTACCGGAGGCAATAACGGAGGTATGCTTTTCCGCACTTTCTTGGTTGGGGGGCTGCGTGCGTAAACCCTTGCTGCTGATAAGTGTACTTGTCATTGGTTTGGCTATTCTTATCTATGGCTTGATGTCGGTAAAGGACTACAGCAACGATGTACAAGAAGCGACTGTCCCCGCTGAGCGACCTAAATCCCCGAAACCAGTTCCCGAGGTTGTAAAGCAAGATTGTGAGCGGCTGGTTCAAGGCCAGCTAGTGTTTGAGCCTTCCGCCACCATGCAGCAGGGCAAGCCCTCACTTGTATTTGCCCGCTTAAGCCGTGGAAACGACACGAACATATTAACTGGGCTACCCGGAGGCGCCGTTAAGATTGAGAACGCTCAAGTTTCTTGTCTGGTTCAAATGAAACTCGACTCGCAAGAAGATCGTGCGTTTCAGATTGACAACGTACCCGCTGGACGAAAAGATGAGCAGTTTCTTCTGGCTAACCAATTCACGGAGTGGGATTGGAGAGTTACACCGCTAAAGTACGGAACACTTCACCTTTTACTCTATGTAACGCCGATGCTTCATATCGATGGCGTCGGCAATGAGCTGAAAGGGTATCCCCAGCCGCCAAGAGTCATTACTGTTTCGCCCGACTACATATATGCGGTTCGGAGTTCCATCGTAGCCAACTGGGCAATTTATTCAGGTTTGCTAACTGCCATAATTCTGCCGTCGCTATACTGGCTCGCCCAGCGCTTCAAACGATGGCGTGAGGAACGGGCGAAAGGACCCGCGGGCTTTGTACGAAATTAGTCGCGCTCCATCATGACGTGCAGACACAAGTGTGTTTGAGCTGTTGACCGGATCAAGTGTCGGAGGACATCGTTACGAAGTGCGGCACGCCGAGGGAGGTCCGCCGGTTCCTGAATTATTTGAGGCTTGTGGCGGCGCCGAATGATGAGCCGTCGAGAGAGGGGATTCAGAATTTGCGAGAGAGAATCAGCGATTTCGATGCGCAACTGGTGCAACTGGCGACTAAGGAGGCTGGAATTGAAGCGTCGTCGGACCCAGTGCGGAGTTTCTATCTGAAACAGTGCGCGATTTTGATTGTGGTTGTAAACCATCTTGGTTGAAAAGAGTGATGGATGAATCTCTCCGCAATCGGCGACCCGCAGGTACACGATCCGCTTCGGGTCAACCCCGATTTCGTCACGGCGCTGAACTTAGATATAGGCGTTTCGTAAAGGAGCAGGGAGCACACGTTTGGCCCCTGGTCGTGACCATTGTATGCATACCACTCGGAATAATAGCTACTTTCGCCGCTATCATTTGGAACAACCAAATGACAACTCGGTGATGGTCGTCTAGTTGGCTCTCGCCTGCAAGATGAAACGGTCAGTACTCGGCTATTGCCACTTTCGCTCATAAGGCGAAGAGGATTATCATGCTGGCTATGCCACGCATAATGACAGTGATTGTGGCTGCGTCTGCAACATTACTTGCTCTGTGGACCGCCTGGCAGTTTCGTTCCTCGGCGCGCCGAATTCAAGCAATGGTTGCGATCGTTGTGCTCGTTCTCTACTTAGTCTTACTGCATTTTGCCTTCGGCTTTCCCTCCCTACCAACTGACATTGCCAAGGGCCCTGGGACTGATGTGCGCCCGCTGGTCTTGGCCCTGTTTGCATGCATGCTCCTGGGGATGGGCGCAGAGTATCTATATCACTACCTGGATGCGAAACCTGAGGAAAGGAAATTCGACTGGGGAGGTTTCGTGAAACCATTTCTCGTATCGCCGCTGGTGTTCGTGCCTCTGGCTGCGTCGCTCCAGGCTGCAAACGTCGATTTGTCTAGCTTCAATATTCCTCTGTTGATGCTCTATCTTGTGGCATTCGAGAATGGCTTCTTGTGGCGTGGATATTTCGCTCGCAAGCTCGCGCAGTCACAGGGAGGATGACAGGCCAACAGAAGCACGCGGAAGGACTTGATGAAACTCTCGTTGGCATTAGTATTGATCGTCCTAATACCCGCATTTGCGACCACTCCGTCTGGAGTGACCAAGAAGCCGGTCCCCGGCCACCCCAACATCACGCTCTACGAGCGGCCGTCCGCTGCTCAGGCGATGCCCTCTTTTTGGGTTTCGTTCTTCCAGCTCTTCCGGATTCCACGCGGCACCAGTGTCGTACTGCCGTTTCAACGCAGCGTAGCGGTTCTCGTCGGAATTGGCCACTACCAATTCATTACACCCAGGCTGGAGTACGTTTCGAAAGACGTGGAGAAAATGCGCGACTATCTGCTCGGGGACGGCGGCTTCGACGCTGTCTATGTCATGGACGAAGGTGTTTCGCCCGACGTTGTCAAGATCTTCATGGCCGACGAGCTGCCGCAAATTCTAAAACCCAACGACCGCCTGCTCTTCTACTATTCCGGCCACGGCGCGGATCCAGGTACCGGTCGTCCAGTCCTTCAGTTCCAGCAGGCCAGGCCCGGCCAGTGGGGGCAGAACGTGCTCCGCGTGGATGAATATGAACAATGGAGCGGCCTCCTTAAAGTCAAACACGCGCTCTTTCTATACGATGCTTGTACGGCGGGCGAAGCGACCCAGGCAAAGGGGGGCAAGGACGAAACGCGCGCAGCGGTCGCCGAGCTTAGCGGCAATGGCAGCCGCATCGTTGTGACCGCTGGCACCGCGAAACAGCAGGCTTGGGTGGTAAAAGAATCCTCCGATAACCAATACAGCATTTTTACGGAAGCGCTCTTGCGCGTGCTGCGTGACGGAACCGCCGAAAGCAAAAGGCGCGGATTTATTACCATTGATCAGGCCGTGGGGGACGCCGGGGTACAAATTGGCGATATGACGCGCCACCTTGGACATGACCACGAGATGTCCCCTTATCTGGTCAAGTTCGACAGCAGCACACGCACCGGCACCTTTGTTTTTCTGAACCCTAACGCCGACAAGCCCAACTTGGATCAGGGCGACATTGTCACGATGGGGATTGCCAGCGATCCAAAGGGTGTCGAGGGAACCGACCTCGAAAAGGCAAGGGAGTTGGCGGAGTGGAACAGCATCGAACCGCTGAATGACCTGCAATTGTACATGCGATTTTGTGAGGAGTTTCCCGCCGGACTCTTCTGCGCGGTTGCACGCAAGCGGTTGGAGAAGCTCAAGGAAACGGCATCGACGGCGGAGCCGACCCAGGACTTGACCAAACTCAGTGTCGCGCAGCTCAGAAGCCTCGCAGATAACGGCTCCCGGGCTGCATTTACTCAGCTAGGGAAAGTTTATGAATCCGGCCTGCAAGGAGCGCCCGAGGATTTGCCAACCAGCATCGAATTTTATAAGCGGGCGTCAGACTTGGGCGATGGGAGCGCAGGTTTCCGAATTGGCCAGATCTATGATTTCGGTCGTAAGGGCGTGCCGAAAGATGACGTACAGGCGGTGAGCTGGTATCGCAAAGCTGCTGACGCTGGGGATGGTCAAGGGATGGCTAACCTGGGCGTCATGTACGCGTACGGGCTGGGCGGGTTGCCGAAAGATGACGTACAGGCGGCGAGCTGGTATCGCAAAGCCGCCGAGGCGGGAAGCGGAAAAGGTATGGACGGCCTCGGTTACATGTACCAGAGCGGCCAGGGCGGGTTGCCGAAAGATGACGTACAGGCGGTGAGCTGGTTTCGCAAAGCCGCCGACGCGGCCGATGCGGGCGGCATGACCGATCTGGGCGCCATGTACGGGAGCGGCCGGGGCGGGCTGCCGGAAGATGATGTACAGGCGGTGAGCTGGTTTCGCAAAGCCGCCGACGCGGGCAGCGGGGCTGGCATGGCTTACCTGGGTTTGAACTATGAGAAGGGCGAAGGCGGGTTGCCGAAAGATGAAGTACAGGCGGTGAGCTGGTATCGCAAAGCCGCCTACGCGGGCGATGCGGGCGGCATGACCGATCTGGGCGCCATGTACGAGAGCGGCCGGGGCGGGCTGCCGAAGGACGTGGAGCAGGCGGTGGCTTGGTATCGCAAAGCGGCTCAACTGGGCAATGATGATGCCCAGGCAGCACTTAGCAGATTAGGCCGCTAGCTCTATCCATCCAGCCACCAAAACAGTTTGGCGACAATTTCCGACCGGCGCACCGTTCGAAATGTTAATGGTACCCGTTACACCCCCATTAGTGCACCATGTCTGTGGGAAGCCTGCAGACAGGTGAACGGTACCGATTGAGGAAGTTGACCGTGTAATAGGTGGTCGGTATCAGAGTGTCACTAAAGGGGATACTGCAAATTGACGTGTTTGCCGTCGGCATCGGATTGCCCGAAATTAACGGCGTAGATTGCTGGAATTGCGTCCAGCCGCTAACGGTTCCCTGAGTCGTTTCAGTACCACATAAGGTACCGATACCAATTCCGTAACCGCTTGCAGATGAAGGCTGTAGAACAGGAGCGTTACGTTAAGTGACCGTTGGGAACCGATAAGAACCGTTTGCTCTGGAGAGACGCGTGAGACCGCTCCAGAAGAGTTCAGATAGTAGATTTTGACGTAATAAATACCCGCTGGAAGGGTGCCAGAAGCGGTGTTAACTGACGTAACTGGAAGTACATACGGGTCAGGGATGCGACAACTGCTCCGGCACTCGTTGAGACCTCGGGGATGCGTTTCTGCTGATTCGTTTGCTTAAGCCTCTCGGTCACGTCTTCGCTTCCTTTGCCCTGCCCAATATTCTCTCCAGCTTTTGCTTCAGGACAACCTCTGCGGGAGAGCGCCCTTGGCGTCCGAGCCATGAGACAAAATCTTTCATTTTGACTTCGTGCTTTACGGGCGGCTGCTGGACAACAACCGTCACCGTTGAGTTTCCCTGGCCGATCTCTCCCACCCAGTTGTCACGTTTCAAGGCCGCAAGGGCGGTAGCGATCGCTTCATAGAGAGTCTCGGCCGTGACGTTTATGGAGTGCTCAACTTCCTGAATGTCCTTTATCGCAACTGTGCAAGTTCGAAGAACCACGCGCAAAAGCGTATCATATTCCCCTTTTGTTCGCCACGAACAAGTTCCGACGAAAGTACTCCAGGCTCCCGACACAGCAAGAGTTTGACCGTCTGACCACCATAGCTGCCTGCGAGCTACAAGCACGTCCGCTTCAGACTCCGGCGTGCTTGTAGCGATGCGTTCCTTAAGGAGTTGCATGGAACGTGGCACAGGTATTCCCCGCGCTAGTTGTGAGAGTTCATGCTATTGGCGGGCGCAGGCGCGCAACGCGCGTCCATCCTCGATCGGCGTAACCCCACCCCCCGCAGCAATGTTGGTGGCGGACGAGTAGGACACCGTAGTTAAAAGGTCACTCGGGTAGTGGCTGAATTTGAATCTGCTCCACTTGACAGGTGGTAATAGAATTGCCTCATGCTTCGCGAAGGAGATACAGTGCGGGTCGCTAAACCGTATGACTCCGAGATTAATGGACGAGTGGGGAAGATCGAGATCATCCGTGAAGGAATGGCTCGTGTTGTATTTGCTTCCAGTCCAGGTTGCCAAGTAGACGTGAGGATCGACGAACTGACAAAGATTGATTAAATAGAAAAGCCCGCCTGCCCGCGGGCCTTTGAACTTGTGTTCGAGCAGACTCAAGTTAACACCGGAGTGTGCCGAATGCAAGGGTCTACAGCGGCGGAATCCCAAACCCCAACTGTGGTTGAAGTGCTTGGAAAAGGCGCAATGCCTTATATGCTGCGCCTGTGGGAGAAAACATGCAGGTTCCTTTCACGATGCACTTTGCGAACGCAAAGTGTGCCCCAGAGTACACAAAGTTACAGTTCAAAAATTCGCAGTTCTCGAACTGACGGTTGTCAACAAGTATCCGCCTCCCCTCGAATTTCTCGTTCTCCACAAACTCAATTTCGTAGGGTTGCCGAGTCTCTTCAAAATCCGAAGGCATATCCAACTGGTTCAGGTGTAGTTGAGTCTCCAAATGGTACCTCCATAATTGGCGTTCGGGTCGTTAACGGGAAACCGGATATCGTGTGGGGATTCGACATGCGGGGACTCCCTTGGGCATAAATACTTCTCAAGCCAACAACAATTGGAGCGGCCAAATTTCCATAGTGCAATGGTGAAGCCAGGTGACCTTGGACGATTTTCGCCAATACCTCACGCGACCGCGCCGCCAGCCGGACTCTCGCACGCCCTCGCCGGACTGTGGTGGGATGCCAAGGGCGATTGGACGCTGGCTCACGAATGCGCTCAACAGGACGAAGGACACGATGGTTCGTGGGTGCAGTTTTGCCGAAATAGAGGCGGATCGCAAAAAAGCACCGTCCACGCGAATTACTTTGTTCCCCAGTGATGCGTTATGTAGTCCGCCGATTCCTTGACGTTCATAGGCTGCGTTGAATTACATAACCGCACGTAGAACTTGAAATCACCGTTCTGCTCCACATAGACGGGCCGAAAGCTCGGTTCCACCCTAATCCAACAGACATCCTTGCTATCGACATCTATGAATGATGCGGTCATCAGAGCCGTCACGTCCTTTCCCAGTCCAGAACCGATCAAGCTAGTTATCTTCTGCTCAAAGCCATCACGGTTTGGGTCTTTGCTAAAGCACTTGTAATCATTTTCCAGTCCGAGAACTTGTCGGTTAGGATCAACGCCGACGAGCAACGCGGCAGGGCTCGGCTTCCTTGTTAGGATTCGCACATGCCCAAGCTCATGCCACTGTCCGACTTTCGAGCCAGACGCTCTGTCCTCACGCGCCAAGACTTCGGTTACGCTCCCAAGCCAGCGCCTCCACCGTCCGACCTTATCGACAGGGCGACATGGGACAGCATTGTCACTCTGCCGGACGATGTAGCCGTCCGGACTACGAACTACCACGGCACCACGGTCACCAAGCTACACGACCTCCGGGGAGCTTGGATCGAGTGTGTTGGCGAAAAACAAGACTGTTTGTTCCCAGTCATGCTCGACGCTGGAGATGATCTCCAAGCGGCGACCTACAACGCGCTGACTGGTTTCTATCGGCTGTCAGCCGCCGCCTTACGCAGCGCATTGGAACTGACCACGATTGGAACGTGGGCTCAGGTCTGTGGCAAGAAAGCGGAATTTAACGACTGGCGATCCCGCAAGTTCCCGCTCTCATTCGGCCAAGCCTGCGATGGCCTTTGCGGATCAACATCGGCTCTTCAAGGGCATCTCCGCGCAGTCGTGAGTGACAGCTTGTTCGATCAGAAGACTCCGAATGATGAGGGCGGTTTCGCCAGAATAATCTTCGGCGGACTTTCGGAGTTCTCGCACTCGCGCCCCGGATACTCAGACAGCGACCTGCGCGAAAGCAACGGCCCAATCTATGTCAAGGGGGCGTTCAAGCATGTTGCTTGGATGCAGTTCGAAACGCTAGGGCTGTGCTTTGCACTTCTTTTGATCGCTCGCCCGAAGCAACAGTTGCCGAAGCCTGCAATTGAACTGTTTAGGGACGTGAAGCGGGTGAAATCAAGGGTGACTCGTGCGGCGTTTGAATTTCTATATCCGGCTGCGGGACAGAAATGACAATTTTGGGTGCTCTACTGCGTTGCACAATTCAACTGGTTGTAGATGTTCTCCCAGTCATCTATGTGAGGAAGCTTTCCGCCATTGCCGTCGATCACATCCTTGAACACACTGCATAGGCACTTTTTTCGACCAGTTCCGCTGCCTTCTGTGATGAAACGATCCCTGCAAGCCTTCAGCCGCTCCAGAATTGCCTGAACCTCAGGCTCGGAATACGTCGAGAAAACTTGGCTTACCCTCTCCGCTTCGGCAATCGTATACGGTTTTCTGTTCGGTACGACTGCGGCCCTCGGATTTCGCGTAGTGGCGGGGCTCATGGGAACAACAACATCTGTGTTCCTCAGATCGCACATTCCGACCCTGCTCTTGGTGGCCGTGGTTGGTATATCTCATTTCTGGCTTTTCATAGTTGTCGTGGTAGCCAGCTTCCTGTTGCTTGCGACGCCAAAGATTGCATCGTTCGCACGAAGGCTGTATCGCTCTTGGACAGCAGGACTGATAACGGGCGTTGTTCCGGTCTGGTTCCTAATCGGCCTATTCCTGTTCTTACGGATCGATCACTTTGGAGGCTGGTGTGGTCTGGGCTCCGTCGCAGTGGGTCTTCTGCCCGTCGCTGCCGGGTACGGCTTTAGGCGTCGATCAGAAAACATGTCTATCGCCCCTTTGACGATTCCTGAGCCAACAACGGTTGGCGACGATTTTGCAATTAGCCGAGACATCACTTTCGACCTGCCCATCCACGACTGGACTGAGGATCGTTTGAGCCGCGCCCCATTTGTTCGTTCGGTCGCTGACCTCATCTTGAAGGACAAAGCTCCGGTTATTGCTATTGTCGGGAGTTTCGGGGAGGGAAAGACCTCTGTTCTAAACCTGATCGATGCGACGTTGGCCCCTCGGAATGACCTGATCGTAGTCAAGTTCAGTTCTTGGCTTCCGGGGGATGAAAGAACATTGGCATCCTCGCTGTTCGCGACAATCGCTGAAGGAGCCAAGGCAAGATACGTTATCCCCGGCCTGACGAGGGAGTTGACGCGGTTCGCACGCCTTCTGGCTGGAACAGTGCCAAAGTTCGGCGAGACATTAAAGCAGTTCCTCGAAGAATCCTCTCAGGTCAATCAGTTGTCCGGCTTGAAAGGCATATTGGGTCAACTTCCTGTGAGGATCGTGGTGTTGGTGGACGAAGTTGACCGGATGGATAAGGCCGAGTTGCACTTGCTGCTCAAATCGGTTCGGGGCGTTGTTGACTTGCCCAACATCACCTACGTTTGCGCGTTCGATAAAAAGGCAATCACACGTCTCGTCGCCGAGAACGACCTTCTCTACAGCCAGCTATACTTGGAAAAATTCTTCCCGATACAGCTTGCGCTGCCCAGAACAGACCAAGAACTGCTGGGCAGGCTTTTTGATCAAAGGTTGGAATCGATTTGCCAGAACTTCCGGCTAG
The DNA here is from genome assembly GCA_030038475.1 of Terriglobales bacterium. GTDB lineage: Bacteria > Acidobacteriota > Terriglobia > Terriglobales > Acidobacteriaceae > Acidiflorens. The sequence goes on from JASHOU010000085.1 coordinate 9,763, forward strand.
TCCAAACTGAGCAGGAGAAGAAGGCTCTCAACGAGGCGTTGCTTGAAATCTGGCACTCCTCGATAAAGCGTTGCTTGTCCAACTTCCGGCGCATGGCGCTGTTTTTCAATGCGCTCCAGATGTCGCTAGAGCCCGTCGCCGCCGAGATCAACCTGTTTGACATGATGATCCTCCAACTCGTGAAGATGATCTCCGAGGAAACCTACCAGTTTATCTATGACAACGGGCCACTTTTCTACTACCCGCGTTGGCGAATCACGCTCTGGTTGGAGCGATTGCACGTCGATGACAAGAAGGAAGCAGCCATTCGCTCTGAACGGCTCAAAGCTTATTTTGGCTCGCTCCCGCCCGCCACAAAGGAACTGCTAACTCAGTTGCTTAGCGCAATTTTCCCTACCGTAGACCAAGCCATCCGTGGCGAACGCTTTTCCATGCACGTCCAGAGCGAGGATGCAGCCGAGAGGGACAAACGCATATATCACCCGGATTACTTCCCACGATATTTTATCCACCAAGTGCCATCGGGGATGTTCGGGCGAGCGGAAATGACGGAGTTGATTACTAGACTCAACGCAGAACCAGACGTTCAGCGTGTAGTGGTCATCTTCCGCGAGACGGTTATGCACTGTTAACGGTGGCATGGAGCCCAGATGGGAAGCGGCTAGTCACAGGTGGTACAGACGGAAAAGCAAAGTTGTGGAATGTCGAAACCGGTGAGCGATTATTGACCATCGACCTTGGTGATTGGGTTTCTCATGTGGCTTGGAGCCCAGATGGGAAGCGGTTCGCCACTGGAAGTCCTAATCGGGGCGTTAAGATGTGGGATGCAGAAACGGGGAAGCAGTTGTTTGTCCTCACCGGTTCCGGCTCAGAGGTGACTTGGAGCTCGGACGGAAGGCGACTCGCTACAGCAGGTTACCGAAATATTGATGTGTGGGATGCCGAGACCGGTAAGAAGTTACCGATTTTTGTGTACCCCGCCTCTGAGCCGATATGGAGCGTAGCATGGAGTCCTAACGGCACGCTACTAACGATACAGCTTCTCGATGGTGCCGAGATATGGAATATCGACACCGGCAAGGGGCTGCCGATCATTAAACAGGCGGATAGCAGAATTCCGGTTAGCTGGAGTCCGAACGGAAAGCGGCTGGCGGCAGTAGACGATCATGGCATGGCTAAGCTATGGGATTCGGGGACGGGAAGCGAATTGCTGAGTATCGGCCACGTCGGGTGGGATTGCAACGTAGGTTGGAGCCCGGATGGGAAGTGGCTGGCGTCTGCAAGTGATGGCGGAGCGAAAATATGGGATGCTGAAACCGGCAAGGAGGCGCGATCTCTGGGTTCACACGGCCGGGTTTCCTTCTTGACATGGAGTCCAGACGGGAAACGAGTCGCGGGACAAGTGGACGCTGAAAAAGCCGTTAAAGTGTGGGATGCTGACACGGCCAAAGAAGTGCTAACGATCTCTGGCGATTTTTTTGCTCTGGGCAGTGGGAGGTCTTGGAGCCCAGATGGAAAACACCTCGCGACATATACTGGGAATACGAGAACAGAAATTGCAAAGATAGAGATATGGAACGTTCGGGAGTGATCTGGACAGGGCCGTGGCCTGTCAGCAGGTGACTGCGCGTAGGTTACGGCGGCACAATAACCACTCGCAATCCGCGAACCAGCCACGGATTCCTTCTTCTGGGCCTTTCATGAAGATCGTCTGCTCGTGATACCTTCGTTGGTCTGCCGCGCTCTTCTCGAAGTCGATCCCGAAAAACCAAGTTTCGCTCGTACCATTCTGCAAACGCTTGGGCAGGAACGCCGTGAGATTCGATCCCTGACACTTCACTCAGTCGTTGTAGGTCGTAATCAGGATTGATCGCCGCTTTTCCGGATGTGCACTTAACTGTGCGACTCTTGTAACCGCTGCCAAAGACGGAGGAGGTCGGCATGATGTTTATGTCTAACATCCACGTGTCGTTTGCGAGTTTGGGCATATCTTTCTGGAGCTTTGTCGTTGTGACATAGAACGGGAACACGTAGAAGACACTGCCGGGAGATGTCGCTAGAGCAACAAGGGGTTCGTGTTGATATTTGAGCAGGGTGTATCGGTAAGGTTTGGAATCAGTTTTACCTCGTGGAGCTTTAAACTGAAATGCGAATAGCCGACTCGCGGGATTAAGCTGGACAAAAAAATCCACGCCCTCTTGATTCTCTTCCTCTTGGGTCAAACCTCGTAGGTATGCCTTGCTCAGACCGGGGCGCTTGCGCAAAGTCGGCAGTAATTCTGCCGCAAGATTTAGCTCTAGGGACTTCTCGGAAACTTTCATCGGATTAGGGAGGGGGCAACGTCGGAATCACTCTGAATAGCACTCTGTTCGGTCGTTGGCTCTGTTTCCGGGCTTGGTTGAGTCACGACGGTTAGTGCGGGCCGCACTCTGCTCCTGCTTGAGCTTCCGATTCGCCGCCGCTTTCTTTGCGGCTGAACGTCGATCTGCCATTGGCTTCCTTCACACTTGGAAAACACATGATAACTGATTGCTTTTCTGACATGCCCGCCGTATCGTCCTATTCGGTTACAGGGCAGGATAGGATAGCATGCTCTGATGTGAGAGTTCGGGCATTTGTCGACTGTTGCAGTCTGACGGCCAAGAAAGGGTTTCGATATGCGAGTTCTTGCCTATTCCGCTGTTGCTGCTGCGATTTCAATACTGTGTGTCTCCGCAGATGCGCAGACTGCGTTCAAGAATACGACGGATGACTGGATGGTTGTCAGTAAGGTGGCTGGCAGTAATGGAGAGTCCCTTGGCGCAGTTTACGCTGCACCCAAAGCAACGCTCAATATCGAAAACGGGAAAATCAGTCACGGCGCAGGTAAGTTCGTCGCAGAGTCGGGAGAAAAAGAGTTGCTTGCGTGTTCTGTGATTGGAGACAAGCAAATTGACTTCGTTTCCGTGGAGGTTTCAATGCTTTCATGGAACGCGTTTGGCTATCCTCTTGAGATCGAGCTTCGCAGACCAATTGCTTCGTATCATCTTAGAGCAGACAAGTCCGATAACATCGAGGAAGGCAACTTGCTAGCTGATGCTAAGTATCCGGGGTATGACATCGTGAAAAAGTCGGATGCAGTTATCTTGAATGAGCTTTCCGGAAAAGTGGATCGTGCACCAGATATGTTCGTCAAGTTCCCCGTCAAGTCGGGGAGCACGACTATTCGCAAGAGGGTCGGTTTGTTCATCGGATTCAATGGATGCAAAGTTGCGTCACCCGCGCCTTTGACTCCAACGACGGCAGAACAGAAGCCCGTCTCAAAGCCCGCTTCACACTAGCCGTAAGCAATCCTTGCCTCGCATTAGCGTTACAGTGCAAATGGGTGCCACCACATCCATCCCGCATCTTTGCCCACTTTGCTAGTCACGATCCGTGTGATGTCATTTTCATCGTTCCAGCAGGAATGTCTTGGTGTACGATTTAGCGTAGTTTGTCATGCTGTGGCAAGCCCGGATTGCGGAGACGACATTTTCAACACTGGGATCGAGTAGACATTCGCGCAGGATGCCCCGTCCGACCATGCCTGTCGCTCCGAACAGAACTACTTTTCACCTAACCGCCATCTTCCTTGCGTGGCAAACGGCGTTTGCGAGGAGTCCTTATCGCGCTCGACAATGCCAACACGCCAAGAAATATCCCCAATCAAAGGCGAGCAACATTCCGGCTGCAAACAACAGCAAGAGATCGCGGTGCAGTCTCCTGATTTCGGCTTGCAATCGTTCAAAGTCTGCTTGGGCTTGGGTCTTCATCTCTCTATGCTACCCGGCCTCACGCCAGTAGGATTGCTACAGGTCTTTGACCAAATCCCGCACGCGGACATTCAACGCATCCGCGATTTTGAAGAGTTTCAGGATTGACACGTTGCGAACGCCACGTTCGATGCCGGAGATGAACGTCCAATGGAGATCGGCAGCCTCGGCAAGCTGCTCCTGCGTCATTCCGAGCTTGAGCCGGTGACGCTTGACGGCATAGCCAAGTGGTTTCCGGGGATCGGTGACTTTGGTGCCCACACACCGATCTTTTCCGCTTCGTCAGGATGAGTACATAGCATATAGTCTATGTAACCTCGAAAGACAGCGCAGCCGTCCGCGCCCGATTCGGGGCTGCCATCCTCCCTCCCCAGTTCTGGTGGAACTCAAAGGTTAGGAGAATGCTGATGGGACAGAGACTCTTGGTCGCGCTGTTTACGATCCTGCTTGTGTGCTCACGATATTCGGCAGGGCAAGGAACCACCCAGCACGGACTGATTACCGTCCGTCAAGTGCAAACCAGCATCGGCGGCAGTGTATATGTTCTTTGGTCTGACGTGGAAATGAATGGCAAGAAGTTTAGTGTTAGCGATGCAATTGTCTTTGCGTGCCTGAGCAAAACTCCCACTTGCAAGAAACCTCTTGTTGATAGGCAGTTCGATCTTCATTTGTTGGCGGAAAGCGATCCGGCCAGCTACAAGAGGGGCACTGTCTTCAGCATTTCAGGAACTGGTATCGGCAGGGGTAAACCGGGAATTGGAAAGATCGAGGAAAGCTACAAGATCAGCGACCCTGATGGATGGGAAGCAGTATATTTCCTCGCAGACTATCAGCCCGACACTGCCGCGATCACCAGTGCGGCAGCGCATCAATCGTCGACAGTCGCAAAATCCGACTTGCAGATTCTCACCGTTCGCAAGCATTTTCTGACCTCGAATATGTTTGAGCCCGTCCTGACGGTATTCAATAAGGGTGGTCGTGATCTGGGAGTGAACGTGGATTGGTATGCAACGGACGACGGAGTGGACGTGGCGCGGGGAAGTTGCTTCGCGCATTCAGTGCGTCCGGGAACGAAAGCCGAACTCAACTGCGGCCCCTACGTGATGGATCACCCAAACGCACAGATAAAGCTCGGTGAGTTGTTTGTGCAAGGCAACTAGAGGGTATTGTCCTTGGCTCCGCCCGCGCTGAGGCTTTCTCGTATGCTCCCGGATCACTGGAGCGGGCGTCGGGGCGTTGTTGTATCGAGGCGACCAGTCGTCTTCCCAAAACCCTGTATCGAAATATTCTTCGATGATCTGCTTCCGCCGCGACAGGCGGTAGCTCTCCGGGTTGCGTCGTCGGTAGGTTCGCTCTGCGATCAAGCCTCTACTTCCTCGGATCGTCTCAACATTCCTAAACTCACGAACCTGACCTTCCGCCTGTCTCTCGTCAATATCGTTTTCCCGGTGAATGGGATTCTCCTCAGAATCCCCGGCCTGTGCCGGACTGAAAACTTCCCAAAGGTGCCGAGCTTCAGCGTGAAACCGTTCACAGCCAGATTGTTGAACAACGTGGCTTCAAGGCTATTCACCACCACGTTGACAATCTGTTCGGCCTCTTTCTTCGTCGGCAGCATCAACGCCTGCTGAACCCTCGCCGCCAGTTCATTTCGACCCCCTACGCTAGATCGCATGAGTTCAACCCCTCCTCACGGGAGGGTTTCCTTGCCGAGCATATTGCCTCAGTTGCAAGTTTTGGGACAAACCGACACCGGGTCGCAAAGGTAGCGCTAAGGTATCGAACCCAGTTTTTGTCCCAATTTGTCCCAAAATTTCTTCCAAAACGAACTTGAATTTCACCAGTTTTTGTGCAAAAAAGGATAGCTCGAAAAATCAGGGGATTCTCGATGCTCTGCAAATCCAAGGTGCAAAAGCATTAAAAATTCCTCGTTTTTACGGGCAAAATTCAATGGGTCACAACTTCGATTCCCGGTAGCGCTACCAAACAGTCTTCAGTGCGGAGAAGATCTGTTACATCCCAGCTGAAGTAAGCCCAAAAGGCCGTATTTTCGCGATAATTCCCTCACAAGTCGCACCGGAGAGAAAACACATCATGATGGTTGCGGGGGGTCACCGCACCTCTTCTCCGCAACGCCATCGAAGATCCGGATTTCGCAAATCTTAATGGCGAATGGATGGCATCAGAGACCGAACGTTCTGGGAATGAGACTTGACTTTCTGCGCCTCGACTGCCTTAAAATCTTCGTTGAAGGCCCGCCAAATCGCGAGTTTCTCTTCTTAAACCGGACCGGAGAGAGTCTTCCCCATCGGTGGAGTCCGCAGGCATCGGGACTGTTTTCTTTCGAGGCCAAACAAGCAGTCCGGTTTCCACCATCCCGCCTGGCGAACGAAGCACGATCAAAATCCGATCCTGTATATGCTGAAATTCTTCAACATATTCATCGAGATTTGACGAAACTAGAGTAAATAATACGATGGAGTGAGAAGCCTTTGAAAGACATCGCCCTACTCCTTTTCGCTGGTGTGTGCTTAATTCAATCGTGCGCGGCCCTACATGCGCAGAGCACGCGACAACCTTGTCCGCGACCGGCAGAGGGCAGCGCCATAGTGGAGCCAGAGGACCTGCGCAGCCAAAACGGCGTGTTGAAGGTCGAACTGACCGTCGAGAATGCCAAACAGAGCGACGGGTCGGTTCGTTACTGCTACATCGACCAGAATGGCAACGAGTCACCCAATCTTCGGGTTAATCCTGGCGACCTTGTGATCTTGAAGCTCAAGAATGAATTGAAGCAATTCGACGCAGACGCGGCCACGGCGATTCCCAATCACATGCATGGTGTGCCGGAGAAAAATGCAGACGACTGTACCAGCGGGCTCATGACGCAGACGTCTACCAATCTCCATTTCCATGGTCTAACCATCCCGCCGGTTTGCCATCAGGACGATGTTTTAAAGACTTCGATTCAGCCGGGCGACCCACCATTCGAGTATCGATTCCGCATCCCCGAAAACCAGCCGCCTGGACTGTATTGGTATCACCCCCACATCCACGGTTTTACCAAGCTAGAAGTGCTCGGAGGAGCGTCGGGCGCGCTCATCGTCGAGGGAATCGAACGTGCGAACAAAGCGGTAGCAGGGTTACCGGAACGAGTGATTGTGATTCGCGACCAGGACCTGTTGAATCCCAATGCGCCGCCCTCGAAATCAGAACCCGTGGTTCCCAAAATGTTGATCGACCGGGATGGAGACGCCGCCAATAACGGCACGGGATTCGGCAAACCGGCAAAGGATCTTTCGATCAATTTTGTGCCGGTGCCTTATCCTGACTACCTTCCAGCGGTGATAGAAATGAAACCCGAGGAGCAACAGCTATGGCGGGTGCTCAATGCGTCAGGAATTACATATCTCAATCTGGAAGTGTTATTCGGTCACACTCCGCAGCAGCTTGGGCTTGTCGCGCTCGACGGAGTCCCTCTGAACCAAAGCGGAATGATAGGCGACTTTGTTGACTGGCAAACGCATCTGGGCGTGCCTCCGGGCGGAAGGGTGGAATTTATCGTGAAGGCGCCGGCTGTGGGGACTTCCGCGCTTCTGGTCACTCGAACTGTAGATACGGGAGCGGGCGGTGAAAACGATCCCAATCGAATGATCGCAAAAATCAGCATTTCGAAAGATGCACACGAGCCGCAATCGACGCTTTCGGCCACGCCGAAGCCGCTTCCACCTTCCGCGCTGCCATGGCTGGCAAGCATAACGCCTGTGCGCATACGCAGGCTCTATTTTTCCGAAAAACTGCTCGAGCCGAACAACCCCAACAGCGCCACAGAATTTTATCTGACCGTCGATGGACAGACGCCCGCGGCATTCGATCCCAAGTCTGGCGTACCGAACATCATTGCCAAGCAAGGAACGGTCGAGGACTGGATCATCGAAAACCGCTCCAGCGAACTCCATGCGTTTCACATTCATCAATTGCATTTCATGCTTATCGATTACCAGGGCAGGACAGTGAATGAACCATTCCTTCGCGATACGATCAACGTTCCTTATTACAATGGCCGCGCGCTTGAATATCCTAGCGTCAGGCTGCGGATGGATTTTCGCGATCCGAATACTGTTGGCGACTTCGTCTACCACTGCCATCTCCTGGAGCATGAAGATGGAGGAATGATGGGATTGATTCGGGTCGAGCCATAGCGGCAAAGAAAATCGCGCCGCGTGGCAAAGCACTGAGCCAAACCCAAAGGCAAAACAGCCGAAACCGGACTCTAACCGGCTTCGGCTGCCCTTGCCCACTGCATGTTTGAAACAGACGCTAATTAAAGTTGAACAGATCGAACAGGTCGCTGATGGCGGGCCCATTGATCGGAACATAGGGGTTGCGGAACGTCTTCGGGTTGGGGAAATTATCCCGGCTGCGGTAGCTCACCGTGCCGATCTGCCAATTCCGCTCGATGAACTTCAGAATTGAAACGTGATCGGCATATTCGTGCGAGATATATCCCGGGCTGGTGTAAGGAGACACGACGATCAGCGGAATACGGGTGCCGTCGCCGAAGAAGTCCAGTTGTTGGACATAACCGGAATCATAGTAGCCGCCGCCTTCGTCTTCGGTGATGAAGATCGCAGTATTCTGCCAGTAGGGCGAAGCCTGTACCTGGCTGACGATCTTCTGGGTGAACCCTTCGAAGAGATCCAGCTTTGACGACGCCGGGTGTCCGTCCACAAGCCCGCTGGGCTTCACGAACGAAACTGCCGGCAGGGTGCCATTGGCGATATCCGAGTAGAGGTTCAGCGTATCCTGGATGTGCGCCGTGCGGTACTGTGCATTGGCCATGGTAGACGTGTCGTATTGGAAGGGGTTGCAGATGTTGCAGTACTCGTCTTCGCTCGGTCCCGTATTGCCCCAGTTTTCCTGATAGGGATCTGGCACGTAGTTGTTCCACTGATCGCCGTAGTACTTCCAGGAAATATTGTTGGCGGTTAGATCGTCGCCAATGCTCGGCGTCGAGGATGGCGGGATCGTAAACGGCGTATTCGCGGGATTCTGATCGATATAAGCGTTGTTGCCGTTACCGAACCAACCCGGGTTGTAGTTGTTTAACAGATAATAGTGGCCGGGCTCGCAGTTCGGATTGACACCGATCGACCAGAGGTAGTTGACAATCGTACCGACGCCAGGCTGATTCGGATCCGAGCAGTTGCTATACGATCCGCCGCCGGAGACAGGCGCGGGGCTATAAGGCGGCGGATAGCCGGCGTTATAGCTGTTGCCGTAGCCGTCTTCAACCCACCAGTTGTTGGTGCCGCTTTGCGGATTGGGGTTCTCAATCTCGTTGACAACGCCTTCATCCGGATTCGGACCACCGTCATACGGCTGAGTAAAGACCTCGACGTTTTCCGGCGGCACAGCCGGATGGCCGTAGCCGTCACTAAACCAGATCGCGTCGCCATGACCGAGCATAATGTGATTTGCGCCCGTCCCGCCATTGACCGACTGGTGGAAGTTGTCGCTCATTGCGTAGTTGTTCGCCAGACTCGTGAAATAGGGGACGTCGCCGTTCTGAACGTTGTAAAAGCCCACACTTGACGAGCCTTCGCCGGTGGTCACCCCGTTCGGCGAATATTCGATACCGAAGTTGGGGGGTTGTGCCTCACCGTTTTGGCCGGCTCCCTCCGTCACTTCCACCCAAGGGAACAGCAAGGCATCGCAACCGTTGGGATACTGAGGGCTGGCGTGTGACAGACCGCAGTCGAGCTGCTGCCACATCTGGTAGAACCTGTGCACTGGACTAGCGGCGTAGTCGTCATAGGTGAATGTGTTTCCATTGGTCAGCTGGAACGGTCCCGTGGGCAGCGAGTTCACATTGGTAATGCGCACATCGGGTACCTGCGATGCCTGGCCCGTGCCGCCCGTAAGCAGGTACTGGTAATAGTCACTTGGCAGCCCGTCTTCCGAAGCCTCAGCGTTGGCCAGGGTCGGCGGGTAAATGTAGGAGGTCTTTGGACCGCCGGTGAGCGGCGCTGGCAGGACATTGTTCGGGAAGGTTGTCTTTTGAGGGCTCAACAAGAAGGGATCGGGAGCCTGGTCCGTAGCGGCGGCCTGCTGATACAGAGAGAAATTGGGACCGGGCGTGCCGTTGGCGTTGATAATCCCCTCGGAAAGGAGGTTCCAGATCTGTTGCCCGTTCTTGGGCACATAGGTGGCAAATACGTGATCAAAGCTGCGGTTTTCTCCGATAATTACAATCACATGCTGGATGGGTGTGATCGGCCTGTGGCCTTGCACTTCACCCGCTTCAGCACTCAATGGGGCACCCATATTGGCCATTAACGCTACCAGACTTATCCCCACCGTGGCGTGTCGTCGGACTTCCGTCAAAACGCTCAAGAGCGACATAGTTTTCTCCTAGTCTTGAAGTTGTCTTGGTTTAGAGCCCCACTTGAGTTCAGAGTCGACTTGAGTTCAGGCCCCATTTGAAGAAATTTCATTGACACTAAGCGGAGAAAATTATTGGCGGGTGACAGGAACGTGAATATTGAGTGAAAAAAAATCCACAGCCTTCCCGATTGACACAAACTCGGTCCGCCTCGTTGAGCTCGCCGGGCCTTCCACAGCAGAGTTTCGACCTCGAGACACGGCAGGCTTATCACTTGGCCTCGACTCGGCGACTTGCACCACAGATACGAGCGCGTTGCGTGAGAATAGATACGGAAGTCATGTGGAACCAGAAACGGTTTCGCTCTGAATCGGTTGAGCCCGCAGATCGCTACGTCAGTGCACCACAATAAAGGTGTGCGTTACTGCCCTCCGCGGAATAGTTCCTTAATTCTTGGCTCGATTCGCTTGGGAACACAAAGGGCATTTTAAATTTTGGCGAGACACATTTTGAAAAGTCAATGATCTCTGCACGATCAGTCTTGGCGAATGACAGGTTCAATTCCCCGTCCCAGCACCAGCCAACCCACTTGAAGTTCCGGATGCCGGCGCGTGGACCTCGGAAACGACCTTGTAGTCCCCATAGTGGATGGAGAGTGTCGCATGGCCTCCCAAGCGAACATCTGTATTCGATTCGTTTTCGGCAGGGAGCCAGAACTCTCCGATCTTTTTGTATCTGTGGTGTACTTCCACATTGCTGATCCAAATCGATGGGCGCTTGGCGGGTTCACCATCGATCTTGCAGAGAGCGAAATCAGCCGCGTCAACCCAGATGCGCCCGCGATAAAGCAGGCGGTTTTCTATTTTTGGCTCCAGGTGCAAAACATACGCGGGACGGCCCTCAACGTCTTCCACGCCGAGCAACTCAAATCTGTAGTTCTGGTCCGTGGGGGCAGTGCTTGCCTGATTTCGTTGATCGGCTGCTTCCCTTTCGGTCTCAAGAATCTTCTTGAATACGCGGTTGATGATGAAGTGGGAGCCGCTCTGAGAAATAATCGTAAAGTCCTTAGTGTCAGGAGATTGGTATCTGACCTCAACGACAAGGTCGGCTTCGTGTCGGCCGGGAAAACCCGTGTACAGCAAGTGATACTCGCGTTGACCCGTGTAGGCCTGCAATTCATGCTGGCGCCGGCTGTTGTTAGCGGCCATGCGGGTCACGATTTCCTCAGCGGTGATGTTTTCAGGGCGAAGCGTGCCGTTTTCCTGGGCGGGCACAGGCCAGCAGAACAGGACGACGCACAGAGAAATATGAAAAAGTCTCATTGAGTTCGGATGTCCTCTAGTTTGGTTTGACTACGAACGTGCTCGCTGAAAATGATTGAATGGATAAGGCGATGCGCCTGGACGTAGGTCAGAAAAATCGACCGGGCAATCCTTGCCGCTAATCGAAGTCCTCCAGCTCGTGCAGTCTGCGCGGGAGTCGAAATGAACGCAGGGTGCGCGGCCTCGATCGGCTCTCGTCCGTTGGCCACGCGATAGAGTTCTTCATAGAGATGCAGGAATGATTCTGTAACCTTCGGCCATGCGAGAGTCTCTGCAGCCTTTCTTGCAGCCTGGGTCTTTCGCGCGGTACAGGCGTTGGCCTTGGAAGCCTGCACGATTACTTGTGCGAAGGCTTCGGCAGTGGGGGACGCTAAGTAACTGTTCTCGTCGTTGGCGTATTCGGTCACGCCGCCGCTATCAGGCGCAACCAGGGGCAAACCTGAGGCCATCGCCTCGAGAGGAGCAATCCCGAAAGGTTCCGCTGGATTGGGGTGCACGAATACATCGCAACTTGCATAGAGACGAGCCAGTTCCTGGCGCTCGGATATGTGTCCCAAGAAAAAGACCTTGCCCGGAACTTGAGACTGGGCAGCGGCTTCAAGCGTGCTCCGCGAAATGCCGCCCCCTACCATAATCAGGCAGAAATTCTGTTCTCGATTGCGCAATTCAGCCATCGTGCGGATGAGCAATTCAAGATTCTTCTCCGGAACGAGCCGACCGACATAGAGCAGCAGAATTGTGTTTTGCGGAAGCTGATATCGAGCGATCAACTGTGTCCGAAATTCCAGGCTGCGCTTGGCAGGGGAAAAATGTTCTACGTCGACGCCCATTGGTCGGGTCCACACTCCCCGCAGCACGATATGACCTTTGCAGACGTCCTTCAGCTCGGCTGCTGTTCCCTGTGACACCGCGATGTGGTGATCGAACGCCGGGAAGTAGATATGGCGCATGTAGAAACGCGTGAAAGCTGGCCCCCACCACGCGCGGCTGGCATAGGTGGCAAAATTCTCGTCCATGCGCTCGCATGTGAGGCCTATGAGGATTGGTCGGAAATTTAGCTCGCGAAGCAGGCGCTGCCGAAGGAGCAGCCCCAAATACACCAAACTGTATTTATCGCATAGCTCCACCACGTCAGGGCGTTCGTCAGCAAGGATGCGCTGGACCTTGCTTCCTGGGAATATGAACTCGTACGGATATATGGTGCGATACTCATGGTTCAAAGGCGAAGGTGGAGCGGCGATTTTGTGGATCCGACAGTATGCGCCCACCTCTATTGATTCATCGCGTTCCCCTGGCACGACCAGGGTCATGCGGTGTTGATGAAGGTTCGCCGCTTCCATCAGGTTGCGATAGAAGGTTGCAATGCCTCCCGAGTGCTCGTGCCAGTAATTGGTTAGGTGTAGAGTCTTGATCGCCATGCTATTCCCCCGTCGCGGCTGCGCACATAACTTTGATGCCTCTCAGGTTGCGCCACAAGAGTATGAAGGGCTCTGCCAGGAAGCGGGCAATCAACAGCGGGAGTGAGGCGATATCGGATCCAAACGAGCGGGCTTGTTCGCCGACGAGAAGCGTTCCGCGCCGCATGCTGTACCAGTTAAAACCGGAAGAAAGAACCGAAACCACGAGCGAGACTGCGACTCCGGCAATCAGGTTAGGCGTGCCCATCGCATAATGAAAAAGCGCGTCGAAAAGCAAAGTGATCGCGGGCAAACCCACAAGCAGGATGGCGGCGACGACCGTCTGCGGTGCCGCATACCGAATCGCCTCTGTTAAAGCGGCGTATACGCCGGCCGCTGCGGAACTGAAAACAGCTTCCACTGTGGCGGCCGTTGTAGTAGCCTCCCAGCCATATTTGAAAGTCGTCGCGACGTAAACCGGCACACGCAAAAATATGCTGAGTGCACCCGCCTTCCAATTCCAGCAGGTGACGAACGAATGCAGTGGATGGCTCAACAGTTGCCGCAACACAACCCAGACATTGGGCGCGTCTTGCAGTTTCTCAGCTGAATTTGACTTTGCGCACATAGTGCCTATCTTAAAGTGCGAGTTTCTGCTGCGCCGGTTATCCCGGTTCCTTGTGGCATAAGCTATGCTCGAACCCAATTCGGTATAAGCCTGCTGGCCGTATGTCGCCGCAATAGCTCAGCGTCATAGGTCTCATAGACGGAGCGAAACACAGCATCCCACGACGAGTTCAGCGCACGCTGCCGGGCTGCGACGGACATTCGGCGACAAATATCGCGCGCACCGCAAAGCGCCGCGACGTGTCGCACAAAGTCTTCATCGTTAGCCGCGACGAATCCGGTCACGCCTTCCTGCACGATGAACTTTGGCCCTCCACAGTCGGTCACAATCGCGGGCACACCGGCGGCGAGCGCTTCCAGCACGACGTTGCCAAATGTGTCGGTCCGGGAAGGGAAGGCAAATACATCGAAGTTGGCATAGGCTTCGCCGAGCCGCTCGCCCTTGAGTACACCGTGAAACTCCGCGTAATGCAAGTTCTGCCGCAACCAGGAATCCTCAGTTCCTTGCCCCACAACCGAGAGCCGAAAGTTGCGGCAGCCGCGCGCCAAAAGACCCTTTTCAAGATCGGCCAGGAATCGCACATTTTTTTCCGTCGTCAGCCGGCCGACATATCCGATCACAAATTCACCGTCGCTGCGCGAACGCCTGCGCGGATGAAACAGCTCCGTATCGACGCCGCGGGACATGAGATAACAGGGCTTGCCGGTGCGGCGTTCGAGCTCCGAAATTAGTTCCTGATTCGGAGCGAATAGAACACGAGCAAGGCGATAGAAGCGGGCAATCAGGCGCAGGCAGATCTCCCGCACTCTTGCGCCGAATTGTTCCTTGCCGTGCTCAGACATGCCGGGAATCAGTGCCATTAGCCTCTGCTCAGCATATTGATGGAGATTGGTATGCCAGGAGGCGACCAGCGGAATCTGCAACCGGTGCGCAACCAAAGCGCCGAGTTGTCCGACATCGCTCGGTCCTGTGATGTGGAGCACATCGGGGCGGAACTCCCGCACAGCGCTCTCGATCTCTTCGAGGTACCGCCAGAAATTCAAGTCGAAATCATGCTTAGCGTCGAGGCGAAACTTGGGCCAGCGTCGGGGAAATCCCAGCCGCTGCACTGAGCCCTCCTGTTCTCGACAAACCCTATAACCGCCGTGAACGCTCAAAAGAGGCAATTGCTCTCGCTTCGCGAAAGCTTCGAAGTGGTGCATGGTATTGGCGACGCCATCCACTTCGGTATAGGCGCAGCAAAAAAGTGCAACGCGAAGCTGGCGCACCTATGCCTCCTCTTGCCCGAACAAAAACTGTATCTGCTGCCGTCGCCGCTCTTCGGTTGCAATGGCATGCCGTAGAGCGCCACTCTCGAGCAAGCGAAAAGCTCCGAAAGCCATCTCGATGAACGCCGGCCGACGCACCCAGAGCGCGGAGATCGGCCGCATGGTTCCAGTCCGATCGGGATGGAAGGTACGGTCATCCCAATAGGTTCCTGCAGGGCTCCCGGGTTGTTCTTTGGTTGTATCCAGGACTACCTGAAGCATGCGAGCCCACAACGGCCGTGCGTACTGCGGCATGAACAGCACGTGAGTCTGTTTCCGGTTGCGAACCTCTCCGATATATTCGGGCAGGGATGCAGCATTCGTCAGGTTCAGACACGCGCTCGGCTCGCAGCCGTGGCGGTCTCCGCCGGCGACGGTGGGAACGCCCCACCCCATGGCGAGTTCATATACCTTGCGATTCTCCTCCCAGCTTCTGAATCCCCCCAATTCAAGGGCATGAATGTAGTTGCCGAGGCTCGCCATGAGCTGTTGTACGGCCTGCCGATGAACATCTTCTCCCGCGCCAACAATATCCCACATGGGGTGGTTCAGGACGATCAAAACGTCTTTTT
Source organism: Terriglobales bacterium (assembly GCA_030038475.1). Lineage (GTDB taxonomy): Bacteria > Acidobacteriota > Terriglobia > Terriglobales > Acidobacteriaceae > Acidiflorens. The sequence continues at coordinate 25,162 of JASHOU010000085.1, forward strand.
GCGTATGAAGCTCGGCCAGAACCTCCTTGAGCACGGCTTCATTGGGATCGGCCGTGTAGGAGTTCATGGTTTTGACGGTTTTGTCCGCACTGCGGGGAGGAAGATTGTGCAGTCCAATGTGGAGCTCGGCTCCACGATAAGGTACGCCCCATTCGATTGAAATCGGCACGTCGCTCATGTCCTTGTGAACGCGAAGCAACTGTGCCGCGTGGATGTTGTCGTGGTCGGTAAGGGAAACGAAGCTCCTCAGCCCGAGGACTTCACTGATCTGACGCGTTTCCACTTGATAGGCGGCACTGGGGGTCAGTGGTGGTGTCCAGAACGCGCGCTCAAAGTCGATGTGAACCTTTGATTCCCTCATGGCCTCCCGGTCTTTCATCCGTAGAAACCAACGGAAAATCGGAAATCTACATGCAAAATCCGGAATGAAGTGAAGACTTTCCTGAGAAAAGTTGGTATGGCCGTGAAGAGATACTGCGCTCTGGCAGAGCTCAGCGGCCCTAGGTTCCTTCCAAAGACAGGAGATCTTCCGCTCCACGTATCCTCCCTGGGTTGTCGAGGTTGAAAAGCATGCGTGCGAGCTCACTATCAGGCATGTTTATAAACGGAGCATGAACATGAGATGGACATTCGGTAAACGTACCCAGATTGCTAATAGATGGGACGAACTGAACCACTGCCATGGCTCCCATCTGTGCCACACGAGTCATTTGCCGCTGGCTTTGGGGCTGTTGGGTTTTCGTACGCCCGGTTGTGACTTCGGGAGGTTTTCCCTGTATTTTCCCCGTTAGCAGGGAATTCACAAAGAAGGTTAGGGCCAGACTCTTCTCTCTACCACAAAGTCTGAAATGTAGAGAAATCCGCCTGGATTGCTCTGAAATTTGCGGGAAATGAGCACAATTTCGCCGTTCTTGCTTTCAAATCCGGACCAGAAAAAGTGCTCCTCTTTAGCCCGGCTGGTGTTTCTGCATTTTCTCACAGTTCCCAGCCTCGATCGCGTCTTATGCGATGCACGAGGCAGGCGCGATGGCATGGGTGAACATCATGCGGATTCCGTGTTTCGGTCGCAGGATGACCATCGGGCGAGCTTCGATCATTTGTCCGGGAGCTAATTGAAAATCGTACGTCTTGAGCAGATCGCGCAGAATCATGAGCATTTGCAGCATCGCGTAATTTCCGCCGATACAGCCTCGCGGTCCGCCACCGAAAGGAAGAAAGGTAAAGGGTGTGCGCAGCTTCTCGTTTGCTCTGGTAAAACGCTCCGTATTGAAATTCTCCGGATTTCCCCAGTAACGCGGAGCATGATGCGCACCATACACATACACAATGACCATCGATCCGCTGGGTATGGCGAGGTCGCCGACGCGGTCGTCTGCAACCGCCATGCGGTCGACCATCCAAAACGGCGGATAGAGGCGGAGCGCCTCCTGAATTACCTGAGTCGCGTATTCGAATTTTGGAACGTCGCTATGGTTGAGAGGCGCTTCGCCGAGCACGGTATCAAACTCCTGCCGTACCCTTCCGAGGCAATCGGGACGCGAGCTCAAAAGATAAAGAAGCCACGATAGCGCGTTCGACGATGTTTCATGGCCGGCAACCAGAAGTTGCATGCTCTCGCTCAGGATGAGTTCATCGGGCATACCATGGCCATCACTGTATCGCGCATCCATCAAAGTCTGCAGCAGATCGTGGCCGGGCGGTTCGTGGCGGCGCCTGGTGATGTATTCGAGCAGAACGGCGTCGGCGCGGGTGCGCATGTCTTCGTGTTTGCGCAGTTGGCCCGAGACGGCGAACCAGGGATTGAGATAAGGCTGAAGGGTTTGCCGAACGATGAATTCCTGGACGGTGCAGATGGTCTGGCTGACGAGATCGATATCTTCATCCTCCAACCGCGCGCCAAATAGCGATCGCGCGACCATCGTGAAAGTAATCTTCATCATGTGGGGGTAGATATCGACAGGGCCCTCACGGACCTGTCTGTCGAAGTCCCGCAGCGAGTCGGCGAGGGAGTCCTGCATGATGGAGCACAGTGCATCGAGTTGCTTTCGATCGAAGCCGGTCTGGATCAGACGCCGCTGCGTGCGCCAGGGTTCTCCATGGGTCGTGAGCAGACCTTTCCCCAGGAAGTGGCCCATACGCTTTACCTGAATTTCGGATTTTTGGTAGTTCTCCGAATTGTTCTTCAACACGTGCTGAATGACAGCGGGATCGATGGTAACGATCGCTTCCTTGAGACCACCCAAATAGAGCCGGAATGTGTCGCCGAAGGTTTCCGTGTACCTCGACAAAACCTGCACGGGATTGCGCGCCATTGCGCGAGAATCCGCAAAGCAGCGAAATCGGGAAACAACTGGGATCGGTGCAGTCGTAGGCATCGTTGAGCTCAGTTTTCGTTCCCCAGTTGCTTCAACAGTATCAGATGGTGCCGGATTGCCCCGGTCATGGTGGGGTTCTGCCGATAGCAAACCCCAAACTCTTCGGCAGTCTGCTTCACGATCCTGGTCAGCGGAGCATAGTGGGTATGGCATACGAAGGGGCACAGGTGGTGGACGATGTGATGGTTAAGCCCGCCCACGAGCCAACCGACAAGCGGGTTTTCAGTTGCATAATCGGCCGTCGTCGCGAAGATGTGATACACGCCGTTGTCAAACTCACCCCGGTCCGCGGGAAAGTAGGTGTTGTCGACGGTGTGCGTCGACTGGAATACGAGCGTTACGGTTAAACCGACGATCAAATTGACCAGGAGGAACGCACCAGCAACCAGCAGAGGCGATTCTCCCAGCACCATCACCGGCAAGACAAGCATGTAAGTGAGATAGAAGCCCTTGCCGGCAAAGAGAATCGCGTATTCTCGCAGCGAATGTTTGGTGCGTCTCAGATATTCGTGGGTCGGGAAGAAAAAGCACTGGAAATCCCTGAAAAACACGTAATCGAGAGAGAACAGCGCATAAACGAACAATGCGTAGAAATGCTGGAACCGGTGCCACGGCAACCGGGATTCATAGGGCGTAAAACGAAAAATTCCGCGTCCGGAAAGCGCGTCATCTTCGCCGTGCAGATTGATGCAGGAGTGATGGCCCCGATGATGGAGGATGCGCCACATGTAGGAACTGATCCCGCACAAATCGAAGACATAGTTCAGGGTTTTGTTGACCGGCGACCGGGACGAGATGGCGTTGTGATTGCTGTCATGGGCGATGTTCAGCAAGAGGAATGTCTGCGCGAGCCCGCCTAAAAGGTAAAGGGTGACAAACTTCCATGAACCGGGCCTGAGCGTATACAGAGCAATCCAGCTGCCCACAAAGACTGCCAGACCCACAGCGATCTTGACCCGCATCGTACCGTCCGCTTTAGGGGAGATGTTCCGATCGGCAAAATACCTATCCAAGCGGCTACGTAAGACTTTCGGAAAGGAAGAACCGCCGGCCGGTTCGATAATCGGGGGCACTGATGTTTCCGAGGGTACAAGATCCGCGATGTCGGGCTGATCGGCAATCACCGCTCGGGTCTCGAACGTCATCGACGCCTCCGCGATCATGGTAAATTGGACCGACACGTTCCACAAGTTACATGAGTGGCCCCGACCCGCGGCGTAATTGCCGCGCTGTCGACAGTTTCCCGGACGTCTTTATTGCGAACTCTTAAGGCAGTCAAGAGAATTCGGATCGGACAAAGCCTGGGTGCGGCGCGTGATTCCAGGAAGCGATGACGCATGGCTTTATCCGAATGCTTTGCTAATATACCAACCAATGAATCGTAACGAACGGAGCCTCCTGCCCGTGGCCGTAGAAGCTTCGCGTTGCTCCGCAACTCTGCCTCGCACCCTGTGCGGCGAAATGGAAAACCCCCGTTCCCCAGGTAGTCGATCGGCGCTTATACTGGAGAAAAAACGCGTACATTCTCACAGTCGGCCTACTTTTCCGGTCTGCACCTTGAGACTTAATCGTCTTTCACCTCGCTCGATGGTGACGGATATTTCGTTTTACTGACGTGCATTCTATTCGACCTTGGAGGATCGCTGATTGATGATGGCGTCAATTCTGGACCACCTGGATAAGCTGGCGGATGAGCACCCGAATAAACTGCTTTATTCGTACCTTGACGTAAACGGCGATCTGATCGAAACCCACACCTACGCGTCGTTTCTCCGCCGAGCGCAGGCGATCGCCGAACATTTGCGGAAGGATGGTCGTTTCGCGGCGGGCGATCGGCTTCTGCTTGCCTACCCGCCGGGTCTCGAAATGATCTGCGCGTTTTTTGGTTGCGTGCGCGCCGGATTGATCCCCGTGCCGGTCTATCCGCCCAGTTCGCGCGGCTTTCAGAGCGCCCTCTACAAGACGGTCCACATCGCAAAGGATTGCCAGGCGGCTGGTATCTTGACCAGCAGAGACTACCTCGCATCTCTCAAGACGAACCTCGCCAGGCGTGGAGTCTCGGCATTGGGCGTCGACTTGGATTACATTTCCGGTCTTCCGTGGATAGCCACGGAAGATTACGTCGACACGATTTCGGACCGCACACATTTCGATCCTTCGAAGATCTTGTTTCTCCAGTACACCTCGGGTTCGACGATGGAGCCCAAGGGTGTGATCGTGTCGCACGAAAACATCTTGAATACTTATTCGCTGGTGATCGACCATCCAGATCCGGTCGTCGTTTCCTGGCTTCCGCAGTACCACGATATGGGGCTGATCGGGTGCTACCTCTATCCAGCACTGAAAGGTGGCACCACGTACGGGTTCGCTCCGGTGGACTTCATTCAGCGACCGATCCTGTGGTTCAATGCGATTACGACTTACCGCGCCACTGCGGCGGCTGCCCCCAACTTCGCTTATGACTATTGCTTACGCGCCGGCAGGATTTCCAAGGAAAGCTTGGAGGCTTGTGATCTCAGCTCACTTCGCGTATTGATGTGCGCCGCCGAACCGGTAAAGCCGGATATCTACACCCGGTTTCTGGAAGCGTTTCAGCCCTATGGACTCAAGTCCGAGAGTTTCTACGTCGCCTACGGGCTGGCCGAAAATACTTTGGCGGTCTCACTGGGCGGTCGCAACATCGTTTCCGTCAACAAGCGTGCCCTGGCGCTCGGGAAGGCCCGCATGACCACTGAGGTCTCAGAGATCGACGGCGCCACGCAGATTGTCAGTTGTGGAACCTCGCTCCCCGGTCTCGACGTTAAGATCGTGGATCCGGAAGGACATTTCGCTCTTAAGCCAGAGCGCATCGGCGAAATTTGGGTCGCCGGAAGCGGTAAGTGCCAGGGTTACTGGAATAATCCTGAATTGACTCTGAAGCAGTTTCGTGCGCGGCTCGTGGACGACACTCCCTATGACGACGGCTACCTTCGGACCGGCGACATAGGATTCATCCACGACGGCGAACTCTATGTCTGCGGCCGCATCAAGGACATGATTATTCTGCGCGGGCAAAACTATTACCCGCAAGACATTGAGAACGTCGTGGAGAAATCATCCAGTCTGATCCGGCACAATTGCGTCGTCGCCTTCCAGGTTCAGGAAGACAGCGAGCCTGCGCTGGCAATCGTCGCCGAAGTCAAAAATCCTAAGACACTTCCTGAAGCACGAAAGATTGCCATTGCGGTCCGGAATTATCTCAACGTGGAAGTGGCGAGGATTTCCTTGATCGCGCCTCGTGCCATCCCGCGAACAAGTTCGGGGAAGATCATGCGCCATAAGACCAAGCAGATGTGGCTGCAAGGTCAGTTCACCGTCCTCTCCGACTTTTCGCGGGAGAAGGACGCCGGGAAATCCGATTCCGGCATGCATTCAGCTTTCGCCGAATTGAAAGCCAGATACAACCTGACAGGTCAGGAGTCGTATAACCTGGTCGAAGCCGGCTTGGATTCCTTGGATCTTGTTGTGTTCATGCATGAGCTCAAGGAACTCCTGAAAGATAAGGGCGCCGAGTTGATGGCGAGGCAGGTGGATATTGGTGTCATTCAGCGGGTCAGCGTAGCCGAACTGTTTGGACTGGCCGAACAACTGGAGCACGCTCCCGAAGAGGCACTGGTTCATCTGCGCCAATCCCTTGCGGCTTTCCGTGAAGAGCAGTGCGCTGCTGAGAAACAGATGATGAGTAACGACAGGAAGCTCGTCTTCGAGCCGCTGGTGCCTTCGCCCATGCCCGAGATACCGATGCTGAATCATGTGCTGCTCACGGGCGGGACAGGCTTCATAGGGCCATTCCTCATCAAAAGCTTGCTAGAACAGACGCGGGCGAAGATCTATGTTCTGGTCAGGTCCTCCGACGAAAAGCAGGGCAGGCAAAGACTGAGAGCTGCGATGGAGTCAATGGGAGCATGCGGGGCCGGGCTGATGGAGATGTTCGAGGCCCGCGTGACGCCCGTCCCCGGCGACTTGGGGCAGCCAAAGCTTGGCCTGATGCAGGACGTGTGGGATTTCCTCGCGAGTGAAATCGACACGGTGTTCCATAACGGTGCAACCGTCAACTACCTATTCAATTACGACCTAATGCGCGGCGCGAACGTATTTGGGACCAATGAGGTCATAAGATTGGCGTTCGAGGGAAGGCCTAAAGAGTTCAATTATGTCTCGACTACCTTCGTGTTTGGCTGGGCGGTCAAATCAATCTTGTATGAGACCGACCTGAACGAGAATATGGAGCTTCTCGATTTCGGCTACAGTCAATCGAAATGGGTAGCGGAACAGGTGGTTGTCGACGCGCGCAGCCGGGGACTTACCGTGCGGATCTTCCGGCCCGCTCTCGTGAGTCCTTCCGTCACGGGCGGAGGTAACAACTTCGATATCGCCGTTCGCTTGCTTGCCTTTATGGTGAATCACGGCATTGGTGTCGATACTCTCAACCAGGTCAGCTTTGTTCCCGCCGACATTGTGGCGAACAATATCGTTGCCATCTCTACCACTCCCGGCACAGCGAATAAGACCTACCATGTTACTCGCGACGATTATTCGAACATGATGGATATTACCGGGCTTATTACGAAAGCAACCGGCCGGCAATTCGAAATATTCAGCCTTCCCGATTTTGTTCCCGAGCTGATCCGGAGATGCCGGAAGGAAGATCTTCTCTTCCCCCTGCTCGATTTTCTTGTGGGCTCTGTCGACAACATCTCCGCCATGGAGTTCAAACGCTATGACAGCACTTCCTATCAAATGGCCCGGGATGCTTCCGTGTGGGGCAAACCGGACCCGTCTCTGGAAGACACGATCAACGGCATTTTGAAATTTCTATATCGCAAGGGAATCATTTCGGTCGTGGCTCGTGAGGTCAGCACGCTGTCACCAATCTTCGAGCGCGAACTGAACATCGGGACTCATCGGAGAGGTATAGATTGCGGTGCTGATTGCCTCCAATGCATGGCCGCTGCTGGAGATCCTGAGTGTATCGAGCAGATTCCGAAGATCGAAGCCTCGGAACAACTGTGAGATGTTCGCGGGAGTCGATGAGCGAAAGCCTGTCGTTGCATTCGGTTCTCGTTTCAGTGTAAATTCGGAACACGCATCGTATCGTGATGGGTATGCGATTGATTTCGAAACGCATAGCGTGGCTTTCCCTGTTGCTGACGTTGTGGTCGGCATTAGCGTTTGCCATGCATCACCATGCAAACGCAGATGAGTCCGCCTCTTGCCAGGTTTGCATCGCGGCGCATTCAGCAACGCCGGTAATCGCAGCACCCACGCCCAAGCCGGTATTCTGTCGCCTGACGGAATTCCGTCTGCAAACAGCCGTAGCGAAGCAACGCCTCATAGCTTTCGCTTTGTATGTCCGCCCGCCTCCCGGCGTCTAAAACGATCACATTTCAACTTGAAGAGGCGCGGTTCGATTTGCATTGAACCGTGCTGTGATCTTTTTTGCGACCCATCCAATTTCTCGGGAGGAATTCATGCTGGCTTCTTACAAGAAGTCGCTGCGCGCGGCTTTTATCGTCGTTTTCTGTTTTGCATTGGGACTTCACACTTATGCGCAATCGGGGGGAACTTCGGGAACGATCAACGGCACCGTCGTCGACCCTACCGGTGCAGTGGTTGCGAATGCAACTGTCGAAATTCATCAGGCGGTCAGCGGCTATGACCGGACCACGACCACCGACAGTAATGGAAACTTCAGTTTTTCGAACGTGCCGTTTAATCCGTATCACATGACGGTGACGGCCACGGGATTCGCTCGATACGCGCAGGATGTGGAGACGCGCTCGGTAGTGCCCGTCAGTGTCAAAATCAATCTTCAAGTTTCTGGCTCTTCCACCACGGTTACGGTCGAGGGTGGGGGAGACCTGGTCGAGAACGATCCCACCTTCCACTCCGACATCGACAGGGATTTGTTCGACAGACTTCCACTGGAAAGCACGACATCGTCGCTGAGTTCTCTGGTTACCCTCTCCACGCCGGGAATCGCCGCCGATTCGAATGGCCTGTTCCACGGGATCGGCGACCATGCCTCGAATTCGTTCAGCATCGATGGCCAGCCGATTACTGACCAGCAAAGCAAGGTTTTCTCCAACGAGCTCCCCGTCGATTCCATCCAATCGATGGAAGTCATCTCCGGCGCGCCACCAGCGGAGTATGGAGGCAAGACCAGCGTGGTGATTGTAGCCACCACGCGTTCGGGCCAGGGCGTAACCACACCGCACGGCAGCGTGACCGCGTCCTACGGAGCATTTGGATCCTCCAACGGGTCTGCCGATCTCGCCTATGGCACTAAGAGTTGGGGAAACTACATCTCCGTCGGTGGTTTGGACACGGGACGATTTCTCGATCCGCCGGAATTCGCGGTGATCCACGACAAGGGCAACGAAGAGAACGCGTTTGACCGGGTTGACTACCAACTCTCGACGGCCGACTCGATTCACATTGACTTCGGCTACAGCCGAAGCTGGTTCCAGACGCCGAATTCGCTCGACGCCGAAAACGCGACGCCCTGGAGCGGACTGAACACGGTTCTTCCATCGGTCGAGAACTATGGGGGCTTTGTTCCTTTCGGTAATAGCACAGGCTTTATCGACGGCACTACCCGGGTAGGAGCGACCGATCAACGCTCCAAAATCGGCACCTTTAATATTGCCCCGTCGTGGACGCGCGTGGTGAATGCAAACACCGTATTTACTTTTGGCGGGTTCGTGCGCCGCGACAACTACAACTACTATCCCAGCAGCGACCCCTTTGCCGACCTTGGCCCTCCTAGTCTGCAGAGATAGACCGTGGCTCAGGACCGCACACTCACGAACACGGGGGTTCGATCGGATGTCTCGTATGTCAAAGGAATAAACAACATTAAGGTTGGAGCCAGCTACGAGCAAACGTTTCTCAGAGAGCACGAACCGATCGGAATCGTCGATCCGATCTTCAATGCACCCTGTATAACGGCGTATACAACGCCTCTAAGCGCAACCGGGTATGTTCCGGTTCCCGGTTTCACCGATCCTTCGCAATGCACGGGCATCTACCAACCGAACGTCGCGACTAACGCGAATGCGCCGAACACTCCCTTCTATCCTCTGTTCAGCCCGTTGCTCGCATGCTACGACCTGACTAGGCCGACGCCGTCGCCCAATGACAACTGCCCGAGTTCTACCAGCGGTCTCTACACCTTTAACGGCCGAACCGACGTGAAAGAGCTTGCTCTCTACGTTCGGGACGTGATCACAAAAGGAAACTGGTCCTTGAATCTGGGCATCCGCGGCGATCTCTACAACGGAATTACCGTCGGGCGGCAAGCCGAACCTCGGCTCGGGGTCGCTTACAACGTAAAGCAAACGAACACGATCCTGCGCGTTTCCTACGCGCGTACTCTGGAATCTCCCTTCAATGAGAATCTGGTGCTTTCGAGCGTCGGCTGCGCCAATCCCGTCTTAGCCCCGCTTCTTCTCTGCACCGCGCCGGTACCTAATCCCCTGAGTGTCGGCTTCCGCAATGAATTCCACGCGGGCCTGGAGCAGGCGTTTGGACGGTATGTGGTGTTTTCGGGCGAGTGGATCTCGAAGTACACGCACAATGGCTTCGATTCTAGTGTGCTCGGCAACACTCCGATCACTTACCCCATTGAGTGGCATAACTCGAAAATCCCGGGATATGCGGGCCGCGTGAGCGTTCCCGATCTGCACGGCTTTTCGGCGCTCATGGTGTTCTCCAGCGTGTCAGCCCGGTTCTTCAATCCCCAGGTCGCCGGAGCCGGCGCGACTGTGGGAGGCCCTCCCGGAACTCCATTCCGCATCGACCACGACGAACGCTTCAATCAGACTACCCACTTCCAGTATCAGCCCTGGAAACTTGGCCCGTGGCTAGGCTTCAACTGGCGGTATGACAGCGGACTCGTAGCAGGCGCAACGCCGTGCTTCGCGACCACACAGGGTCCACTGCCCTATAACGATTGCCCAGGGTCAATTCCCAACTCGAGTGTCCCCGGTGGCGGGTATGTGAGTATGCTCGCCGCCAACGTGGGCGGAGTGCCCCTTTCCGCCGATCAGGAGGCCGAAGCTGGGTTCTCGTGCGACGGTGTTCGTGCAACTCCGACCGTGCCTCTGCCCTACAACTGTCCGGCAGCGGAGTTCGGCTCCAACCTCATCCAGGTGCCGGCTCCGAACACCGAGAACGACGACAAACATCCTCCGCGCGTCGCGTCGCGCAACCTGTTCGACCTAGCCGTTGGTGACGACAATCTGTTCAAAGGCGACCACTACAAATGGAGTCTGACACTTACCGCCATCAACGTTGCCAACCGATTAGCTCTGTATAACTTTCTTTCTACGTTCAGCGGGACACACTACGTGACGCCGCGCGCGCTGACAGCTCAACTCGGATTCCACTTCTAATCCGTCTTGCGTGAGGGCCCTTGGTCGAGTCTGGAACCAGGGCCCTCGTTGCCGTAACTAATGCCCGGTTATCGCGGTGATGTCGGGAGATCGTTCCACCGACGATGACTTGGATCCGAACTACAAAAGCGAGGAAACGTCGTACGCGTCTTCTCAATTCCGTTTTTCGAGGCTCAGAGTGCCTATGGGCAAATACTGCTATGGTAAGGGCAGGAGAAAGATCATAGACGCATTCACGAACCGGCAGGGTCTTTGGATACTCGCAGTGGTAGCTGCGCTGTCGATGGGAACCGTGGTGTTGTATTTGATCGGTTATTTACACTTCAACGGTGACTGACGGGGCTTTGCGAAAAATCGCGATTACACTGATTGACCCCAGTACGATTGGCTTGGGCGGATGCACTCTCCGCTACTTCTTGAACACGAGCTTTTCCGTGAGCCGTTGTCCCGTTTCTAACGTGCCTGTGGTGGATAGGGTCATCTGCTGTCCATCTGCGGAAACCACCCACCGATCCTTTTGAGTCACTTGACCGTCCCGCTGGTAACTCGCATCCACCGTGTGAGGATCGACAATTTCGAGTGTCACGGTATCGTTGCGCGAGTTCTGTAGATCGTATGGCTTTCCGTCAAAACGGGCGGTATAGCTGTAGTCGCCCATAAAGCGGACCCCACCGCTTCCGTCCGCCTCGATTTTGAGCACCAACCCTTGCCGCAAACGAGTCTTGCCGAGATCCTGCTTCCACTCGCCAACAAAGGGGTCAGTGGCAAGCTTCGCACCTCCGGTTCGCGTCCACACGGTGATCTTATCCGCGTGGCCCGCGGTTGTAGTTGTGGCGGTTAGTTCCTTACCATCCTTCGAAAGTTGATCGCGAACTGTTGCCACAACCGCTCCATCCTTTTTCTCCGTGACCTCGGCCAGGTGTTTATCGATCTTATGCAGATCAATTTGATTGAAGCCGAGATTGCCGGGTGCGGGCGAGTCGTGTCCATTCCGACTCGCAGTGAAATCGAAATGGGTTTCGCCTGACATGACTACATGCACCCCGCCATGCAGGTGTGTAATGAAGAGCCGGTTCGGAGGATCCAGGCTAGACTGCGCAGAGACTAGCGTCCAGACGCCGATGCGAGGGTCTGTCGGCCCAGGTTGGGCCACTGCAGGTTGGACGGCGGCAAGTAGTGCAAACAACAATAAGGTGCGAATTGATCCTCCCACGCCGATGGAGGAAGTTTAGCAGATTCACATAGCTCGTCATGCGGGTCTTGGGCAACTGTGTCTACCCAATACAAAGCTAGCCAATACAAGGCTAGCCCATACGAAGCGCGAAAATATAAATTGCTTGCGGAAGCACTTTTTCGGTCTCAGCCGTTCTCGCTCTCCGCAAGAGAACTTTGGCAACGACGATCTTGTATGACATTATGAATGCGATGCATCTGCGCCGTTTTTGGGTGTCAGCTATCGTCTTCGCAGCCGCCATTGCACTTCTTCCATTCTCTTTTCATGCCGAGCGCCATCTGGAAACCGCGACCCGTGTCGAAGGGAGCCAAGCTGAAACTGTCCGGCAGGAACTGGCCGACCGTTTTCGGTCGCCGTTCGTAGATGAAGTGGTCCTAGTGATTCAGGGAGTGCCAGCCGCGGATTCGGAGGGCGGCGCGCAGGCGTTAGAGCCCATCGTGACAGCGCTGAGAGACCAACCCGGTGTTTCGGGAGTGGTGTCCTATCTTGACTCGCGCGATCCCATCTTTCTGGGCCGGGGAGGGGGGACGTTTGTTCTCGTGGGACTCACGTCAACCGAGGGTTCCGTGGAACCGCTCGTTCCGAAGCTTCACCAACTGGCAAGCTCGCTTGAAAATCAACTGCGGAGCCGTTATCCGAGGGTGAACATCGAACTCACCGGTGAAATTCCGCTGAATTTCGACATCCGGAAAGCGAGTTCCGACGACGTGCAACGCGGCGAAAGTCTGGTAATCCCCGCGACCCTCGCACTTCTGCTGGTGGCTTTTGGAAGCTTCATCGCCGCCCTGATTCCGTTGGCCGTTGGCCAGCTTGCCATCGCCACCACTATGGCGATTACGGGATTCCTGGCCGAGCGCTGGCACTTGTCCATTCTGGTTCAGAATCTGGCCACTATGCTTGGCTTGGGCCTGGGAATCGACTACGCGCTCCTTATGGTTAGCCGCTTCCGCGAAGCGATTTGTGCCGGAAACGACGGACCCGCGGCCTCGCTCATCGCGGCACGTCAGGCAGGTGGCACGCTCTTGATTTCAGCCTCAACGGTAGCCATCGGATTCTCGGCGCTCTTGACGGTGCCGATCAGCGAAATCCGTTCCATTGGTATCGCGGGATTTCTGGTGGCGGGAATGAGCGTGCTGCTTACGTGTACCATCGTTCCACCAGTGCTGGCGTGGCTCGGTCCGCGGATTGATATTGGCCGATTGCCCTTTACTCCAGAGCTGGATGCGCAGCGGTCTGAGCGCACTGGCGTTCGCTGGCGGCATTGGGGCAAGGTGATCGTCGCGCATCCCTGGCTTGCCCTCTTCGTGGCCGGCACTCCTTTGCTTCTGCTCGCCTGGCAGGTCCGACGATTGGATACGAGTCTTCCGCGAGGGGATTGGCTTCCAGCGGCGGCAGAATCTGTCCATGCCCTCCACACCCTGAAACGAATGGATCGGGAGGGCGTTGTTGAATCGTTGCGCATCATTGTCGAGCTTCCAAACGACTCCATTGCGCAAACCGACGCTGGCTGGAATGTGCTGGATCGTCTCTCCAAGCGCCTGACGAGCGACCCTCGCTCCGGCCGCGTGATTTCTATCACTACGATTGCGGATGGCAACCGGTCTTCTCTTCTTAACATTGCGCGGGAGACCCGCCGAACGTTCCTGAGTAGGGACGGACGAGCGGCGCTGATTGAGGTGGTACCCGCGAGTTCGGTCTCCGTGCGCGAGCAGGTCAACTGGGTGCGGGAACTTCGGAAAACGGGCGCGCTGGCTCTCACTGGAGTTCCTGGCGCAACCCTTCTCATTGGGGGCATCCCGGCGCTCAACGCCGATTACGAAACGATTATCAGAGACCGCTTTCCCCCGGTGACGGCGCTCGTAGTCGGCGGGACGCTCATTGCGCTACTCTGCGGGTTTCGATCTATCTTCGCCGCCCTGAAGGCCATCGTCCTCAACCTGTTCTCGGTTGCGGCGTCCTTCGGAGCATTGGTTTTAGTTTTCCAAAACGGGCACGGAAGCAGATTCCTGGGATTTCCGGAAGGAACGGGTAGCGTGTTTCCTTTGGTCCCGATCGTCGCCTTCGCAATCGTCTTCGGATTAAGCATGGACTACGAGGTATTTCTGGTTGCACGCGTTCTCGAAGCCAGAAGGAGCGGGCTCAGTGAAATGGATGCAATCCCCGAAGGTATGGCCAGAACCGCAGGCCTGATTACGAGCGCCGCCGCCATCATGATCGTCGTATTCGCGGCATTCACTTTCGGAAGTTTCCTGGTGGTCAAGATGATTGGATTTACGTTGGCGATCGCCGTGTTCATTGACGCCACACTCGTTCGGATCGTGATCGGTCCCGCCCTCCTGCGTATTGCGGGCGATTGGAACTGGTGGCCCGGGGGCCTGCCAAAGCGTGCAGGGCGCGCTTGATGGCGAGTTGCGAAAAGCCTTAACGGTCTTCTCCGGAAGCATGTCTCGCAGCATGGATCGCAGCATCCAGCGCATCCAAAAACTGATGCGGCGTAGCATAGATATGATCGACGACATGATCGACCGAAGCGAGCTTTTTCTGTAGCTTGCGTGAGGAATGATCTGGCATGTCTTTCTTCCCGCGCGGCACCCACACGGTTTGCATGCCCGCTTTCTTAGCACCTTGCAGGTTGCCGATTGTATCTTCTGCCATGATTGTCTCGAAAGGCTTAATCGGGTCCGCCGGGTCGCGCATGTTGTTAATGGCCGCAAGCACTTTCTCAAAAACCTCCGGGTGCTTGCCTTTTTTGTAGGGCGAAATCTCTTCCAGCCCAAAAATTTTGCGCTCAGAGATTACCTCTTTGAGGCCAAGCTTTTCCAACTTTTCCATTGCCTGGCCTTCACCCTGCTTGAACGAATGCGAGAGGACGGCAACTTCGACCCCAGCGTCCCTTAGCCGCTGTATCTTGCTTACCAGTCCGGCATCGGGACGGATGAACCCGCTGCCCATGTGCCTGTTCCACAGCCGCGTAATTCCCTTGTTTCCTTTCACGATTTTTCCCTGCAGTTTATCGGGTGCGAGTCCTGACTTCT
>JASHOU010000086.1 GCA_030038475.1 Terriglobales bacterium
GGTCGACAGTCGTTCGCGGTTCATCACAGCCGTCCGCGCAATGGGCGTTTGCCGACGACCAACGACGAGCCACGACCAGCTAAAATCCCATCATGCTTCCGGCACTCATCGGACTCACCGCCGCTGCCGCCGCAACTGCTGCCGGCTACCAGACCATGTCTCCCACCGGCCAATGGTATGGCCGCACGTTTTGCCGCGGCAGCGCAGGAAGCAGACAAATCGCTCTCACCTTCGACGATGGCCCCAACGATCCCCACACCTTGAAGTTGCTCGATGTGCTGGCGAAGCATAATGTCCGGGCGACGTTCTTCATGATCGGGCGCTACGTGCAACAGCGTCCCGATATCGCGCGCGCCGTTGCCCAGGCTGGGCACGTCGTCGGCAATCACACCTTCACCCATCCGCTGCTCATCTTCAAATCCGAACTGGAGACGCGCACCGAACTCCTCGACTGCCGCTCGGCGCTGCAAGACGCAGTCGGCGAGCACTCCAATCTTTTTCGTCCTCCGCGCGGAGGAAGACGTCCGGCAACGCTCAGGATCGCGCGTGATCTCGGCCTCGAAACTGTGATGTGGAACGTTCCCAGCGGCGACTGGAAGAATCTGCCCGCATCCGCCATCGAGAAAAATATCGCGCAGCGACTACGCGGCGGCGATGTAGTCCTGCTGCACGATGGCAGCCATCTCGCCATGGGTTTCGACCGCGCGCAGACCGTAATCGCAACCGCCAATCTGATCCCGCAATATAAAGATGAGGGCTATGAATTCGTCACGGTCGAAAAGATGATGCCGTGCAGGCAACCTCTAACACCCGGGATAAGTGAGTAGTGGCTTCTCCGTTCGTGTAACCGCCTCTACGGAATGTATTCCCATAGATCATTCAGGAATCCAGACCCGTTTCCGCCCCCGTTGCCGCTGAAAAGCCACAGACTCCCTTGCTTGTCGATCCACCCGACCGCATTGCTCCGCGAACCTGGGGTGTTTGCCGCTGCAAAATCTCCTTGCGTACCATAGGTTCCCAACTGGTTGGCGAGGCTCGAACCAGTCATCCATGTCCACTCACCTGCGCTGTACCTCCACAAGTCGTTGAGGGAACCTGCTGGCGGCCCGAGCCCCGGGATCCCTTGTCCGCCGAAGAGCCATATACTGCCGGATGCATCAATCCACGCAACTGCGCCGCTCCGTCCTCCAGGACTGTTGTCAGGCGAAGGTGTTCCCTGAGTGCCGTAGCTCCCGGGCTGGTCGTAGCTGTTACTGTGTATCGGGCCCATCCATGTCCACTCGCCTCCGCTATATTCCCACAAGTCATTCAAAAAACCGGCGGACTGAAACGTTGAACCGTAGCCGCCAAAAAGCCAGAAATTCCCGGATGCATCTTTCCAGCTAACACCGCCGTATCGCGAGTCAGGGACGTTACTCGGAGACGGCACCCCAATGGTGCCGTACGATCCCGCTTGGTACGATTCGTTCGATCCGCTCACCCACGTCCATTGGCCCGCCGCAAACTCCCACAAGTCATTCAGTGGGCCTGGAACGTCCTCTGAGTCCAACCCCTCTCCTCCGAAGAGCCACAGATGTCCAGAGCCATCAATCCAGGTGACAGCACCATACCTCCCGCCCGGAGTCCCGCCGGGCGTCCCTTGCGTACCATACATACCAATTTGATTGCCGACGCTCGAGCCGCCCATCCAGGTCCATTCGCCGGCACTGTACTCCCAAAGATCGTTGAGGTCATCGAAAGAGCACGAAGGAGTGGAATCACAGCCCAATCCCCCGAACAGCCACAAATTTCCCGAGGCGTCCGTCGAGGTGGCGGCAAGCACCCGCGATCCCGGAACATTTGTCGGGGCCGGCGCTCCCAGCGTTCCGTAGACTCCGGGCTGATTTGGCGTCTGCGATCCGGCTACCCAAGTCCACTCGCCAGCGCTATACTCCCAGAGATCGTTGAACCACTCTATTGCATTAGGTCCACTGCTGCTGTAGCCGTTCCCTCCGAACAACCAAACGTTGCCCGACAAATCCGTCCACGACGAGGCCCCCCATTGCGCAGGCGGAATATTCGTCGAGGCAGCCACACCCTGGGTCCCATAATTGCCCGGTTGGTTCGGCGCGTCCGAACCTCCGATCCAGGCCCACTCATTATGGACTGGGCCGCAGGTCACCTGAATATTTGTGACGGTGGCATTTGCATGTCCGCTTCCATTTGTGACGGTACAGATCTGCGACGGATTATTTGGCTGAGTGAGAACCGTGACGTTGTACGCGGTACCGCTGAGGACGGGAGCCAAGGCGAAGCTTCCATTCCCCGACACCGCCAAATTACTACCGCCCTCGTTTTGCAGGACGAGACCACTACCCGTGAGGCCGGAAACTGTGCCGCCGACTGTATAGTAATTAGGGGATGGGTTACAGGCGGACGAAAAGAGCGCCAGGAATGCGACTAACACGAGGGAAGAAACAACTTTCAGCCTCCGTATCATTGCGCCCTCCCCTTTGCTGAATTCGAGTAACCATCTTACTCTAACCGAGCACCGAAGTTATCAGGTTCTAGATTGTCTTTCCTCTGGCTTTGCCGACAACAATAATGACTGCAGCGTTCGATTAAGTTATCTGTCTTTCAGGGATGGGCCGGGGTATTTCGGATGACCTAACTTCAATTTGTTGAAATATCGATTACGCCTACTATATCTCTACTACGCGTGCACTCCCGCAAACGCCTGCTTCGCCACCGCAATCGTTTGCTGCACATCCCGCTCCGTGTGCGCTGCACCCAGAAATGCCGCTTCGAATTGCGATGGCGGCAAATAAATTCCGTTCTCGAGCATCGCCCGGAAAAAGCGCCCGAAGGCCTTCGTATCGCATTTCTCAGCCGTGCTCCAATCGGTAACCGGGCCTTCCGCAAAAAACCAGGTAAACATCGAACCCACGCGATTGTGGCACATCGTCACGCCCGCGTCTTTGGCCGCTGCGGCAACCCCTTCGACAACCTCTCCCGCGAGTTTGTCGAGCCTTTCGTAAACATCTTTATGTTCGCGCAGATAACTCAGTGTCGCGAAACCCGCAGCCATCGCCAGCGGATTGCCCGACAGCGTTCCCGCCTGGTATACCGGCCCAAGCGGAGCCACCAGATCCATGGTTTCGCTCGCGCCTCCATATGCCCCCACCGGCAATCCTCCGCCAATAATCTTGCCCATTGTCGTCAGGTCGGGCTGAATTTTATAAAGCTCCTGCGCACCGCCGAACGCCAACCGAAATCCAGTCATCACCTCATCAAGAATCAACAACGACCCATCCCGCTCGGTAATATCTCGCAGCGCTTCAAGATATCCGCGCGCCGGCGGCACGCAGCCCATGTTGCCGACCACCGGCTCGACAATCACGCAGGCAATCCGCCGCTTGAATTTTTCGAAAGCCTTCTCGATCGCGTCCGTGTCGTTGTACGGCAGCGCCAGCGTGAACTGCGTGAATTCTTCGGGAACGCCCGCCGAACCGGGAATACCGAGCGTGGCCACGCCCGATCCGGCCTTTACCAGCAGCGCGTCAGCGTGACCGTGATAACAACCCTCAA
>JASHOU010000087.1 GCA_030038475.1 Terriglobales bacterium
GCCATGTGGCTTCAGGACCCCAATCCACGTCGAGCTCCGGCTCCCAGATGTCGGCGCGTCCGCCGCCGAAGCCGAAGGTCTTGAAGCCCATGGACTCAAGGGCGACGTTGCCGGCGAGAATCATCAAGTCAGCCCAGGAAATTTTGCGGCCGTATTTCTGCTTGATCGGCCACAGCAGGCGGCGCGCTTTATCGAGGTTTACGTTATCTGGCCAGCTGTTGAGCGGTGCGAAGCGTTGCTGACCGGCTCCGGCGCCGCCGCGGCCATCGCCGATGCGGTAGGTGCCTGCGCTGTGCCAGGCCATGCGGATGAACAGCCCTCCGTAGTGGCCGAAGTCGGCCGGCCACCAATCCTGCGAGTCGGTCATGAGCGCGTGAAGGTCTTTGACCACGGCGTTCAGGTCGAGGGTCTTGAATTCCTTGGCGTAGTCGAACTCCTCGCCCATTGGATTGGAGAGGTCGGAGTGCTGGTGGAGAACCTGCAGGTTCACTTGATTGGGCCACCAGTCGCGGTTGGTGGGAGCGGCGGCACCGTGGTTGAACGGGCACCTGGATTCGGTTGGTTTGGTCTTGGCCTGAGATTCGGGGGCAATAGTCCCCGAGGAAGAGGCCAGCGTGTTTTCCATATGCGTTGGATTTGTCATATTTTTTCCTTTGAATTAGTTCAAAACGGTGGATGATCTACGAACCCATCCGAGCTTTGGTTCGCACTTTGATTCGCACAATTAGCTGCCGACGCGCTTGCTTGATCGGCTGTCCCAAAAGAATCCGCACATCTGCAAACTTAACGGGAAGCGCGCCGCGGAGCGCACTTCGTGCAGAGTCCCCGGAAGATGAGTTCGCATTCGCGAAGGACCCGCTTACCGAGCGAGCCCGGGCCGGGCCTGGGCACGTCATACCATTTAATATCCTCGACATTGCCACAGCGGTCGCAGATGAAGTGGTGGTGCTGCATGCCTTTCGCATCGAAGCGCGCGGCGCGGCCCTCGATGGCCACTTCGCGCACCAAGCCGGCCTTCACCAGGTCGCGCAGATTGTTATAAGTCGTGGCCCTGGAAGAGCGCGGATCGACGCGATTCACGGCCTCGAAGATTTCCGCAGCCGTGGGATGCCGGTTGTGTTCCAGCAAGAACGCCATCACCGCGTAGCGCTGCGGAGTGCAGCGTAATCCGCTGCCGTCGAAGGACCGTTGAATTGCCTCGGGGTTCACTGGTTTTTAGATTATGTCTAATGTGAGATTTTGTCAAGAGTTGTGCGTCTGGGGTCGCTGCTGCGAGTGGAAAGCTGGCGGATTGGTTGACGAGATCCTCCAGGGTAGGCATCAGACCCCGGTCCAGAAGAGGATTGATGATCTTTCAATCATCCCAACCGATGAGTAAGAGTTCCTTTGGGACTGCTTCAGGTATGAGCAAGGATCACTTGCCTTCAAGTGCCGATTGCTTCTGACGCCACACTGAGAGGGCGCCTGACCCTCGAGCCAACATTCCCAACGTGGGCGGATTTTGCGCCGGTTGCGCGAGAGCTGCGGGACCCGGTTGCTCCACAGTTCCTTCCGTCCCTTGCTCTTGGCTGGGCAGCACCGTAATCACATCCTCGCCAGTGATCCGGCCTGCGATGATAGGCTTGTCGGGGATGGTCTCGTAAGCATATCCGGTCAGAGTACCGACCACATCGTCGAATTGCCGATGGTGCCCAAGCGTGACGCTGAGTCTGGCCCAGCCGTAGTGAACTTCGCCTTCAACGACGAACTTCAGTCCCAAATATCGATTCTTGACACCCTTATCTTTGTGGACCCACGGACCCAGGTCGGAATACTGGCTTCCGCCACCTTTTCCGAAAAGCTCCACTGCCATAAATGGGAAACGAACGGAGAAGTTGCCTTCTGGTCCGATTCGGGCGCCGGCGTGCAAAGCGGAGGCAGCAGAAAAAAAATAGCCGCCGCTGCTACGAAAACGTTGGCCGGCGACCATGTTGCTGCCGCATCCGAATGCATCGAGCCCTACCTCTAAGCCCGCGGTGCCCGCGTAATACGTCGTGCGCAGCAGAAAATCCTTGATGCCATCCTGGTTGAGATCAATGTAAAGGGGAAAGCCTGAGTGTGTCACCTCATGCGTTTCCGTATAGACAACTTCCGCCTCGGAAGTCCCGGCCAGCGCCAGAACACTCGCTCCGGCTGCGGCTGCCACCTGCGCATACGTATTGAGTTTTCGGTTAAGGGAGTCGGAAATTTTGAATGTCTTACGGGGCTGGGGAGCGCTGGACATGGACTTCCTCCGAAGGCATTTCATTATCCGTGCCGCTACATTAACAGTCAACGCTCAATCGTCGAAACCAGGCGATACCAGTCAGAACCTTACCGTTTCTGGCGCCTGATTTGGTCCCAAGGCGGGGCCTGAGTAAAATAGCGAAAAGCGGCTGGTGGAGGTCGCTTAGGAGATTGAATGGCTTCCGGAGAAACGGCGACGGTCGATACGAACACGGTTCCGCAGCTTCCGAATCACAAAGTCAAACTCAAAAAGCCGGGACAGCGCGCCTGCAACGAGAAAAACGAAAAGGGCAAATTCTGCGGCGGGCATCTGAAACGGTGGTTCTATACCGCCGATGTGCTGGAGCAGGAGTGCGGCTGCGTGGAGAAGGCGTGGGGAGCGGATGCGGAAGTCTATCGCTGCGAATTTTGCCGGACGCTTTATTTGCCGAATCCGGAGGATCCGCAAGGAATGAACGTTGCGGGCAAAGGCCAGCTTTCGGTGTTTGGGATCACGGTTCCGGCGAAGGAAGAGAAGGCGAAGTAAATAAGGTCTCAGGTGTCGGCTTTCGGCTCTCGGCCTTCAGGTCTGGGATTTTAGGTTGTCCTAAGACCTAAGACCTTAAGACCTGATTTCCCGTGAATACTTCTGAACTCATCTACGACTGGAATGCGCTGTATCCGAAGTCGCTGCATCCTCCGGGGCCGGTGCTGCTGACCGATGAGACGCTGCGCGACGGTCTGCAATCGCCTTCGGTGCGCGATCCAACGATCGAGCAGAAGATCGAAATTCTGCATTTGATGGAGGGCCTCGGCATCAACACGCTCGACCTCGGACTGCCGGGAGCGGGACCGCGAGCGGTTGAGCACGTGACCGCGCTGGCGCGCAAGATTGTCGCGCATAAGATGAAGATCACGGCGTATTGCGCGGCGCGGACGGTGGAAAGCGACATTCGCCCCATTGCCGAAATCGTGCAGAAAACCGGATTGCCGATCGAGGTCGCCGCGTTTCTTGGATCGAGTCCGATTCGCCGCTACACGGAAGCGTGGAGTAGCGACTTCCTGCTGCAGACGACGGAAAAGGCCATCAAGTACGCGGTGTCGCTCGGGCTCGAAGTCATGTACGTGACCGAGGACACGACGCGCTGCGATCCGGAGACGGTGAAGAAGCTGTATGCGGCGGCGATCGATTGCGGTGCGCACGCGCTGGTGATTTGCGATACCGCCGGACACGCGACGCCGATGGGAACGCTCGCGCTGGTCAAGTTTGTGCTGGAAGAAGTGGTCAAGCCTTCGGAAAAAAAAATTCGTGTCGAGTGGCATGGGCACTGCGACCGGGGATTGGCGATTGCCAATTCGATGGCGGCTTTAGTGGCGGGCGCGAACTGCGTTCATGCCACGGCGCTCGGACTGGGAGAGCGCGTCGGCAATACGCAGATGGATCAGATGCTGGTCAACCTGAAGCTGATGGGGATCGCTCCGTGGGACCGGCAGGACCTGACCCAACTCAAGCGATACTGCGAGGCCGTTTCCACTGCCACGGGCGTGCCGATTCCGGCGAATTATCCGGTGGTGGGCGAGGATGCGTTCCGCACCGCGACTGGTGTTCACGCGGCGGCGGTGATCAAAGCGTATAAGAAGAAGGATATTGAACTCGCCAACACGGTGTATTCGGGTGTGCCGTCGCATTATTTCGGACTGGAGCAGATTATCGACATCGGACCGATGAGCGGGAAATCGAATGTTCTGTTCTGGCTGGAGCGGCGCGGTATTCCGGTGGACGACGCGGTGGTGGAGCGCATTTATAAGTGCGCCAAGCAAAGCGACCACACGCTGAGCGAAGCGGAGATTATGGAGTGCGTGGAGGGGGCGTAACTAACACCAGTCGCCGGGCTCGGTGGCCGCTCGCTCCGTGGGTTTGAAAAGTAGGCTCGTATTTCATCTGTTCTCAGAGAGGATTTCATGCCAGTCAAACAACGCAGTCACAAGCATCCCGAAGTCGAACAGCGTGTGAAGACATTGGAACGGCAAGTCAAGAAGCTGGAGAAAGAGGTGCGCAGTCTTCGGCAAAAGTTGGCAACGCACGACCATCCCCACACTCACTGAAGGATTGATCCAATTCACCATGAGAAATGTTGAAGTGGTACTTCTCTGTACCGCAATGGCGTTCGGCGTCATTATGGCGCAGGAGCACGCAAAACGTGAGCCGATAACTTTCGCCCTGGACTGTGCCGGGGGTGACTGTCCACTGCTCAAGGGAGCGCCGCAGACAAACGGGATGCGGGGCGGCTCTGTGAAGCTGAAGCCGGGTGAGAGCATAGGCTGGCACTCGACTTCGGGAAATGAGGAAGCTTTGGTGATCCTGCATGGGAGTGGCGTTGCCAATATCGAGGGACATTCCGATGTGCCGTTGATGGAGAAGATGCTGGTATATATTCCGCCAGCGACGAGGCACAACGTCACGAACACAGGGACGCAGGCGCTTGAATATGTGTGGGTCGTAGCGCCAGCCAGCCAGCCGCATTGACGAAATCAGAGGGCGTTGGAAGCCGGGAATCGCCGGCGAAAATCGTCCCTTCGACCAACCAGCCCAGCAACTTTTCCAGAACAGCCGGGTTTGCAGGTGTTTGTCTGTTTTTTCTTCCGGGAGTTCCCTATGAGCGGTATGGTGGAAAAGGGATTCGAGCAGCGTTTTCCGCCTGCGCGGGCAATCAGTTCGCAGGCAGTTATTTCGGAAGCAATCACTTCGCGGACAACCCTAGCAGGACGAGACGAAGCGAGTCTTGGCGTAGCTAGTCTTGAGGAGCGTCTCGGACAAGCGATCCCGATTAAGGAAGAGCTTGACAGGGTGCGTGGCTGGGGCGCAGGGCTGTCTCCGAAGTTTCTGCGTGCGTGGTCGGCTGGACGATTGCTCTTTCAGTTTGTCGGTGTCGCGGGTTACGCCGGCTACTTTGTTTCCATGCACACCTTCATGCGATTGTTTTCCGGCGCTTTGATAGCGGGCACGTGGTACTTGATCTATAGAGCTAAAGGAATACCCCACCCTTAGTGCTCGCTAACAACAGCACCACTCAGACGTCCGCGTGCGACGTCTGCCTGTGGCATCATTGGGCAGTAATGTGCGAATCGACACAAAAGGAAACAGTGAAGTGCTGAACGCAGGCGCCGAGCAGCTTTCTTATCGACTGCGCGAACGGCTCTCATCCGCCGAGCCGGCGATGCTGGATCTTACGAAGAGGTTGATTGCGATTCCATCGGAGAATCCGCCTGGGAATCACTACGAGGAATGCGTCCGCACTCTGCTGGCGGAATTAGACAGGCTTGGCTTCGATGATGTGAGATGCGAAGGCGGGTGTGTACTCGCGTCAGCCGGGACGGGACCGCGAACGCTTTATTTCAGTGGTCACTACGATGTGGTTCCGGCGCAGAGCCGCGACCAGTTTCATCCTCGTGTCGAGGGCGGCAATCTGTTCGGTCGCGGCTCGTCGGATATGAAGAGCGGCCTGGCGGCGATGATTCATGCGGCGGCCGCTGCGCGCGATGAAGGGCTTCTGAAAACCGGCCGTGTGGGAATCGTGCTGGTGCCCGATGAAGAAACGGCGGGACCGCGCGGATCTCGCGATCTGGATCGGCGAGGGCTGCTGGGGAGAGACGGAATCGGGATGCTGACGCCAGAGCCCACCGGCGGCGTCATCTGGAACGCCAATCGCGGCGCGATTTCGCTGCGCGCGACAATGCGTGGGAAGCCGGCGCACGTGGGACGGCAATTCGAAGGTGTGAACGCGTTTGAACGCGCGGTACCGGCGATGGCGCGGTTGCTCGACATCAAGAAGGAAGTAGAGCTGCGCGAAACGCGACACAATATCACTCCGGCGGCGGCGCGAAAATCTATTCTGATGCTGGGCGGGCGCGCCGAGGCAGGCACAAATTTCAACGTGACACCCGATTTCTGTTCGTTCACGATTGACCGCCGCATCAATCCGGAAGAACACCTCGAAGAAGAAAAGAAGCGGTTGTACGAGGCGCTGGAAGGTTTCGAAATCGAGACGATGCAGGAGGAAGCCGCCGCGGCAACTCCCGCGGGAGATCCGCTCGGGATTGTTTTGTCGCAGCATGTGGCGAGCGTGACGGGTAGGGAACCTACGTTCGAGATATGTCCGGGTTTACTCGAGACGCGGTTCTATGCGGCGCATGGCATTCCGGCGTTTGCCTACGGGCCGGGATTGCTGACCGTGTCGCATGGGCCAAACGAGTTTGTTCCCATTCGCAACATTGTGCAATGCGCGGAGATTTACGCGCTTACGGCGGCGTGGATGTTGGGGGAGTGACGGCGGCGATTCTTGCTCGCGAAGCTGTGGCATACCACCAACGGTCATGAGGATTCTATTCGGGTTCTTTGGCTAGTTCGGGGCTGGGGACGGTTTCGCTTTCCAACTGCTTGTGGCGCTCAGCGCGCTGCTCGTTCAGCATCTTCGTCGCCATGGCCAGTTCTTCGCGGCCTTCTTTTTCGCGTCCCATGCGCAACAGAACTTGACCGCGCATATAGCGGGCGGCGGCATTTTTGCTGTCGATCTGCAGAAGGCGATCAAGGTCAACGAGTGCGGCTGCGTAATGCTGCCGATGCTCTTCAATCTTGGCGAGACCCATGTGCGCGTCGATAAGTTGCGGATCGAGCTTTAGGGCGCTGCGATAATTCTTTGCCGCTTCGTCTTCGTTGCCGGCGATCGCTTCCAGGCTCCCGAGTTGCTCGTAGTCGTAGGGAACATCGGGCTCGATGGCGATGTCTTTGTGGAATTCGCTACGCGCGCGGTCGTAATCCTGCTTGTGCACGTAGGCGAGGCCAAGATTGAAATGCACGAAGGGCAGCTTGGGATCGGCCGCGGCGGCTGCGTCGAGATCTTTCATGGCGTCGTCGTACTCGCCGCGATTCAGGTGCGCTTTGCCCATCAGCAGATGGAATTCGGGAGAGCCCTCGCCGATTTCGATGAGGCGCGCGAGGGCTTTCTCTTCGAGCGGCTGGTCTTTGGCTTTGTAGGCTGCGATATCGAGGACGTAAAGGTAGTTCAGCTGGCTGGAGGCCTGAGACCATAACGGTTCGAGTGTGGCGATCGTATCGGACCAGCGGTCGTTGAAGAAGTAGCAAAGGCCGAGCAGATAGCGAGCCTGAAAAGAATCGGGCGACTGCTTCACGACCGATTCAAACGCGGGAATGGCGCCGGAGAAATCGTTCTGACGGAAATGGACGAGACCGATGTTGAGACGGATTCCAGCCAGGTCAGGCGCGAGCTTTTCGGCTTTATGCAGCATCTCGAGAGCCTGCGGCCATTGCTGGCGGCGCATATAGATGACGCCGAGATTGGTGTAAGCTCCAGCGACGCCCGGATCGATGGCAAGCACCTGGCGGAAAGCGCGTTTGGCTTCATCGAGTTGGCCTGCGTGGAGCGCGGTTTCTCCGCGCTGGAACAATTTTTCGGGATCGGCTGCGGTGCTCTGGGAGTTTGCGATGTTTGCAGAAAGAAGCGGCGACAGAAGCAGCCAGAGCAAGCAAATGCTTGACACTCGATTCATCGTACTGTAGTGTCCGCCAGCAAGAGGGATGAATTCAAGGGAGGGTGAAGCTGGTGAATCGTTAGCCTGATGACGGAATCTGCCGATTCGAAGGGTGCCCGAAGTGCGGCGACGGGGAAGTCCCGGCGAGCGTCAGAAAGAAAAACGTCTTCGGCATCGCCGCGCAAGCGGCCGCAGCCGTCGGCGGTTACGATTCGCGATGTGGCCGAGCACAGTGGATTCTCCTCGGCTACCGTTTCCATCGTGCTGAACAACGCGCCGCTGGCGCGTTACATTCCCGACACTACCAAAGCGCGCATCCAGCGCGCGGCATCGCATCTGGGTTACCGGCCCAATCTTTTTGCGCGCTCGCTGCGCGGACGACGCAGCCACACGGTCGGCGTGATGGTGTTCGACATGACCGACCCTTATTGCACATTGGTGCTGCGCGGCATTGAGAACACGTTGTATCAGTCGTCGTTTCTGCCCATTCTTACCGATGTACACAATGAGCGCAGCCGCTTTGAGCGCTATTTGGAAATGCTGCTCGACCGCAGGATCGAAGGGCTGGTGGTGCTGGCCAACTGGCTGTTTGTCGACATCAATGTGCTGGCGGACCTGGAGAGGAACAATATCCCGACGGCGATTGTGAGCCGCGAATTGAAGAACGACAGCATCAGCTCGGTGATTGTCGATAATCACGCGGGGGCGCGGGCTGCGCTCGAACACCTTTATTCGCTCGGCCATCGCAAGATTGCCTTTATCCGCGGGCCACGGCAACTTTCAGACACCGAGCCACGCTGGCGTGGGATGCGAACACTTGCGCGGGAACACGACTTCGAACTGGACCCGCGGCTGATTGTCGATTTGCCGGAATCGGGCGACCCGTTTTCGAGTTTCGAGCAAGGCTACAAATTAACCGAAGAACTCCTGCACCGGCGGCGGCCATTCACCGCGCTGGTGGCGTTCGACGACATGACGGCCTTCGGCGCCATCCGCGCGCTGAGCAAGGCGGGAGTGGGGGTGCCGGAAGAGTGCTCGGTGGTTGGTTTTGACGACATCGCGCCGGCAGCCATTTATTCTCCGGCGCTGACTACGATTCGCCAGCCGATGGAAGCAATGGGAACCGCCGCGGCGACCATCGTGCTGGAGGCCATTAACGCCAACCTGGAAAGAAAACCGAAGCGCACAATCCACCGCAGAATCGCTCCCGAGTTGATCGTGCGGGACTCCACGCGCAGCCTGAAGTAGCGCTCACCAAAGCCGGACATCGTGCATTTTCTCTTGACAGCGCGGGAGAGCTGACGCAGTATTGATACGTTTTAATAAAGGCATTTGTAAGGTTTTGGGCAGCGATTCAACGGAGGGGTCCGGTGGATCGCATGGGGCCACGCACAAAGCTCAGTTCTAGAAACCAGGTTCTAGAAATTTGTTCTGCGCCGAGGCGGCGAGGGAGCTATCGATGAAAACCCGTTTCTGTTGTGGGATCACGGTCCTTCTGGTGTTGTTGCTGGCGGCGAGCCTTGAGGCACAAGATACGGCCTCGTTGACTGGAGAAGTGCGCGACCCCTCAGGCGCGAGCGTTGCCAAAGCGCGCGTGGTCGTAGTGAATACGGAGCGCGGCATCAACCGGACTACGGTTACCAATTCCGATGGAGCGTATTCGATTGCGGCGCTGCCGGCTCCAGGCGCGTATGACGTGACGGTCGAAGCGCAGGGGTTTAAGAAGTACGAAGCGAAGGGCGTGATGATGCGAGTTGCCGAGAAAATTCGCGTGGATGTGACTCTCGAAATCGGCTCCATCAACACCGAAGTGATGGTCGTGGGTACGAGTGTTGCCCGGGTTGAAACCGAATCCTCGGACCTGGGCAGCACCGTGACCGGCACGGAGATCAGCCAACTCGAGCTGAACGGTCGCGATGTGAAGCAGTTGATCACTCTTGTGCCCGGAGTGAGCAACCAAACGGGTCAGGACGAAGGCAGCGTCGGTGTCACGGCCAACACTTCATTCAGCGTTAACGGCGGCCGGATCGAATACAACAACTGGGAGGTGGACGGCGGCGACATCATGGACAACGGCAGCAACAACACGCTCAACATCACGCCGAGCGTGGATGCGATTGCCGAATTCAAGGTGCTGACCTCCAACTTTGGAGCGCAATACGGACGAAACGGATCGGGCACCGTGGAAATCGAGACCAAGTCGGGCACGCAGAGTTTTCATGGCGATGTCTATGAGTTCGTGCGCAACGACGATTTCAACGCCACGCCATTCGGCTTCAGTACGCCGCCGGAATATAAGAAAAATGATTTTGGCTTTACCGTGGGCGGTCCTGTCTACATTCCGCACCTGTACAACACCGACAAACAGAAGACCTTCTTTTTCGTCTCGGAAGAATGGCGTCGCGATCTGGTTCCGGCTGCCAGTTTTTTCAGCACAACGATCGTGCCCACGATGGCGGAGCGCAGCGGGAATTTCTCCGACCAGTGCCCGAATGCGAATGGTTCATTTGCCGAGTGCCCGGCCATTCCCGCCACGATCAACGGAGTTCCGCAGCCCGACGCGGGGCAGTTCTTTCCTAACAACCAGGTGCCGATCGTGGATCCTACGGTCTCCGGTCCGCTCGTGGCCATGATTCCTCAACCCAACCAGGCGTCGGGCAATGTTGGCAGCACGTTGGATCAGTGGTACCTGCCGCCCACGCTCCCGACCAACACGCGCGAGGACCTGTTTCGGATCGATCAAAACATCAGCGAGAAAATCAGGGCGAGCTTTCGCTACATCCACGATTCGTGGACGCAGGCATATCCGGTGCCATTGTGGACGAACGGCACCAGTTTTCCAACGATTGGAACTGCGCTCTCGGTTCCCGGCGTAAGCATGGTGGCGCGGCTGACGGCGACGGTTTCGCCGAGCCTGCTCAACGAGTTCGTCGCGAGCTACACCACGGATCACATCTCGACGCAATTGACGGGACCGTGGCAGCGCCCCGCCGGTTACCCCGCGATTGGGCTGTATGACAACGGTTTTGGCGGCAAGATCCCAGGCATCTCGGTTAACGATGGTTACTATGTGTTCAGCGAAGATCCCGGGTACGTGCCCAGCGGTCCGCTCAATTCCAACCCGACGTTCACATATCGCGACAATCTCACCAAGATCGTTGGAACTCACAATGTGCAGTTTGGCATTTATATCGTTGACGCGCATAAGAATGAAATTCCGCAACCGACCTATGGCGTGAACGGGCAGCTATCCTTCGAGAATTCGAGCAACGGGAATGCCTATTCCAGCGGCAATGCCTATGCCGATCTGCTGCTCGGCGACATCGGCGGCTACACGCAAGAAGAAAGCGCGCTCAAGATGCATGAGATGTACCACATCTTCGAACCCTACGTGCAGGATGACTGGCACATTACCAAGCGATTGACTTTGAATCTGGGAATACGCTTCAGCTTCTTCGGCCGGTATAGCGAAGAGAACAAGCTGGCATGGAACTTCGATCCGGCACGTTACGTGCCCGGCGCCAGCGGAGTCGATCCACTCACCGGCTATGTGACGGGAACAATTTTGAATCCGCAGTTCAATGGATGGGTGGATTGCGGCGTGACATCGGGCGTGCCGAACGGGTGTATGACGAACCATTGGTGGAACCCCGCGCCCCGGGTGGGATTTGCCTTCGATCCGCGAGGCGACGGCAAGCTGGCGATTCGCGC